>DASWCW010000172.1:0-1541 GCA_036395835.1 Xanthobacteraceae bacterium | reverse complement strand
CCAGGCGAAGCTCGACCGCGGTCTCGACCTTGTTGACGTTCTGGCCGCCGGGACCCGCGGCGCGCAGGAAGCGCTCCTCGATGTTGCGCTCGTCGATCGAGATGCCGGGCGTGATGCGAATCATGCCGGGCATTCTACCCGTCAATGTTCATCCCTTCCCGTTCTGTTCTTTCCCAGTCTGTATGAAAAATCAAGGAAATTGGCCCCGAGGCGGTCTCGGCTTTCCTTCCCGCACTAGCCCGTACCAGGGATTTAGGTAGCAATTTGGGTAGCAGCCGTTCCCGCAAAGTTCGCAAATTGCCAGCGTCCCAAATAGGTCCCATGGGAGCGGATTGGCCCCGCCGTCTTCGAGCCGTTGCCGCTGGCGGGATCTCGGCTTGGCGGGTGTGGCGGAGTGCCCCGGCAGCGCGCGGCCGGCCTCCGCGACGCGGCCCGCCGCGCTCATCGCGCGAGGGGATTGCCGCTAAGCGAGTCGAAGGTGCCGGCGCCCGTGGTCGTCGTGTCCGGGGTGGGGATGGCCCGCATGCCGAGCGCGTCGCCGAGCCCGAGCCCGCGCCGGGCTTCGGTTGCGCCGCTCGACGCGGCGGCGCAGACCTTCTCCCTGGTCTCCATGGTCTTGGTATGATTGCCCTTGCTGGTACTGACGATCTGGGCCGGAATTCCGCAGGTGGCGGCATTCTTCTCCATGAATTTGACTACCTTGCCCTCGGATTCGATGAACCGGGTGAACAGCTGGCAGATCTCCTGCGGCGGCGCGTGTTTGGCGGCGGCAGCCTTGATGGCCGCGGCGCGCTTCTCGGTCTCGGTGCGCAGGGGCTTGAATTCCGCCATGCAGGGGGGCTCTTGCGGCCCCTGCCCGGGGAAGGCGCCCGGCATCACCCCGGGAGCCCTCCCGGGCATTTGACCCGGAAAGGTTTGACTGGGAAACCCAGGACCCTGGCCCGGAAATCCGCCCGGGCCCGGCGCAGCCGGGCCCACGACCATTTGCGCCAAAACGCTGCCCGCCGAGGCGAGCACCAGCGCGATGGCTAGCGAGGCGACGCGGACCGGCGCCATGGCGAATCCCTCCGGAGGTTTTTTGGAAGCTAACCGGACTACGCGGCACGCTAACACCTAGTAAAGAATGCCATGCCCCGTTAGGATTTTCGCACGCCGCGACTGTTCGTGGAGCAGCCGATCGAGGCCGGCCGAAGCCAGCTTCCCCGCGCGCAGGCGAATTACCTGCGCAACGTGCTGCGCCGGAGCGAGGGCGAGCCGGTGCTCGTCTTCAACGGCCGCGACGGGGAATGGCCCGCCAGCATCCGCTACGGCCGCAACACCGCCCTCGAGGTGCTGGAACGGACTCGTCCGCAGACCGCAGCCGCCAATGATCGATTGATTGTCATCGACCGCCACACCGCTTGGCCGCTCACGCAGCTCTGAATAAGTTCGCCGAGCGATCGCCGGGTTCAATCGAGAAAACAAATCCCGAGGCAACCGATCTCAAAATCCCTGCCTACGAGGCCATGTGGACCTCAGCCACGCCCTTGTAATTGCATGCC
>DASWCW010000171.1:0-15174 GCA_036395835.1 Xanthobacteraceae bacterium | reverse complement strand
AGGTCGCCGAGTTCATGCAGAGCCGCATTCCGGGCGCGCGGCTGGCGATCATCGACGCCGCGCACATCGCCAATGTCGAGCGCCCGCAGGAATACAGCGAGACGGTGCTGAAGTTCCTGACCGGGAAGTGACGCCTGGTTGCTCAGAGGCTCTATCTTGTTAAGTCAGGCCGCAAACGCGCTTTCCCCTCTCCCCTTGCGGGAGAGGGTTTCGAATATGCCGCTCGATCTGTCCATCAGATCGAACGGAGGGAGACTTCACCCGCCGCGCTCCTCGCGGAACGCCTGCGGCGTCGTGCCCGTGTTGTTGCGGAAGAAGCGGGCGAAATGCGAGGGGTCGGTGAACGCGAGATCGGAGGCGATCTCGTGAATCGCCTGATTGGTGAACACCAGCTGACGCTTGGCCTCGGTGAGCAGGCGCTGCCGGATCAGATGTCCGGCGGTGATACCGGCGGCGCGCTTGAGGTGATCGTTGAGCCGGTCCGGTGTCATCGCCAGGCGCTCGGCATAGAAGCCGACATGCCGCTCGCGGCGGAAATGCGCCTCGATGAGGCGCCGCAGCGCGTCGACGGTCGCGTCCACGGGAGCGAGCGTCACCGTCCCCGATCGCGCGCGGCTCGCCGCGAGCCGCACCACCTCGATGGCGATCAGCGCCAACAGCCCGCGCATGGCGAGGCGGAAGCCCTCGCGGGCGAGGCAATGCTCTTCGTGCAGATCGGCGCAAAGCGCGGCGAGCCGCCGGGTCTCCGCGGCGGCCCCGAGCGGCACGACGGGATCGCGCGCGAGCCCCGTCAGTCGTTCCAGCGCCGCGCCCGATTGCCCGCCGAGCGCCTGCGCCACGTCCTCGGTGAAGCTGACCACCCAGCCTTCGGTTTCCCGCGGCCGGAACCGGAAGCCGTGGGCGACGGTCGGCGCCACCAGGATCGCGGCGGGGGCGTCGAACGGCCGGGTCGCGGTCTCGTGCACCATCTCGCCGCCGCCGCGTTCGATCAGCAGGATCTGGAACAGGTTGCGGTGCCGATGCGCCAGGATGGTCCAGTCGTGCAGCGCGGAGCGCGAGCCGATGGTCTCGACGTGAATGAAATCGAATGCGTGATCGTCCGGCGGATCGCCGTAGAGATGAAACAACGGCAGCGCAGGCGCGGACGGCATGGCACCGAGCATAGGCCCGGACAAGCGCGATGGAAATGCGCTTGCCGTGCCTGGGGACAAGCAAGGGTCGCCCGACCCGAGCCGCTGTTGCGCCCCTGAAAAATTTGCTTCTCTGAGCCCGGAAATGCCACGGTTCGGCGGCTCGCACCGCGGCCGTGACCGACCGCTTTGGCGGTTCCGCTCGCGGCGCGCCGCGCGCGAGCCGTGCCGGGCGCAATGCTCGCGGGCAGGATTTCGCGCATGGAATATTTTCTCCAGCAGCTCATCAACGGCCTCACCCTCGGCTCGATCTACGGCCTGATCGCCATCGGCTACACGATGGTCTACGGCATCATCGGCATGATCAATTTCGCCCACGGCGACGTGTTCATGGTCGGCGCGTTCCTGGCGCTCATCGCGTTCCTGCTGCTGGTCGCTCTCGGCGTCACCGCGGTGCCGCTCGCGTTGTTTCTCGTGCTGCTGATCGCGATGGCGCTGACCGCGCTCTACGGCTGGACCGTGGAGCGCATGGCCTATCGGCCGCTGCGGCATTCGTTCCGGCTCGCGCCGCTGATTTCCGCGATCGGAATGTCGATCGTGTTGCAGAACTACGTGCAGATCGTGCAGGGCGCGCGCGTCAAGCCGCTGCCGCCGCTGATCCAGGGCGGCTACACCCTGCTCGATCGCAACGGCTTCGCGGTCGGCCTCTCCAACGTCCAGATCGCGATCGTGGTCATCACGCTGGTGCTGATGCTGGTGTTTTCCTGGCTGGTGGCGAAAACGCGGCTCGGCCGCGACATGCGCGCCTGCGAGCAGGACCTGAAAATGGCGTCGCTCGTCGGGGTCGACATCGATCGCACCATCTCGCTTACCTTCGTGATTGGGGCGGCGCTCGCCGCCGTCGCCGGCATCATGGACCTGCTCTATTACGGCGTGATCGATTTCTACATCGGCTTCGTCGCCGGGGTGAAAGCCTTCACGGCGGCGGTGCTCGGCGGCATCGGCTCGCTGCCCGGCGCGATGATCGGCGGCCTGCTCATCGGGCTCATCGAGACGTTCTGGTCGGCCTATTTCTCGATCGAGTACAAGGACGTCGCCGCCTTCTCGGTCCTGGTGATCGTGCTCATCTTCCTGCCGACCGGCATTCTCGGCCGGCCGGAAATCGAGAAAGTCTGAAGGGGAGCCGGATCATTCGCGTCAAGCCCGTTGTCGATCTTCGAGCCGCGCTCAAGAACGCGGTCATCGCCGCGGCCACCGCGTTCGGGCTGTTTTCGCTGTTGATCGGCATCCGCACCGACCAGGGCCCGTCCGGCGGCCTCGAGCTCACCGCCCGGTTCGAGACGCTCGGCATCCTGGTCGGGATCGCATTCGTCGGCGGGTTCTTGCGCGGCGTCTTGTTCGGCGCGGGTCGGGTCCAGATCGCTGCGCGCCTGCCCGAGGGCGCGACCGCAATTCTCGAGCGCATCGGCCGCCTGTTCGCGCCGGCACTGCTCGGCTTCGCGCTCCTGGTGCCGATCCTCTTCTACAACGACCGCTATATTCTCGATCTCAGCATTCAGATTTTGACCTACGTGATGCTCGGCTGGGGGCTGAACATCGTGGTCGGGCTCGCCGGACTGCTCGATCTCGGCTACGTGGCGTTCTACGCGGTGGGCGCCTATTCGTATGCCCTGATCGCCACCAATTTCGGCCTGTCGTTCTGGATGTGCCTGCCGGTGTCCGGGATCCTCGCCTGCTTCTGGGGGATCCTGCTGGGCTTTCCGGTGCTGCGGCTGCGCGGCGATTATCTCGCGATCGTGACGCTGGCGTTCGGCGAGATCATTCGCCTGGTGCTGATCAACTGGCAGAGCGTCACCGGCGGCCCCAACGGCGTGCCGGGGATTCCGCGGCCCTCGTTCTTCGGCATTCCGTTCAATGCCGAGGACAACGGCTTTGCGGCGACCTTCGGGCTCGAATTTTCGCCGACACACCGCATCGTGTTCCTGTTCTACGTGATCCTGGCGCTCGCGCTGCTGACCAATTGGGTGACGATCCGCCTGCGCCGGCTGCCGATCGGCCGGGCCTGGGAAGCGTTGCGCGAGGACGAGATCGCCTGCCGCTCGCTCGGCATCAACACCACCAACGTGAAGCTCACGGCGTTCGCAATGGGGGCGATGTTCGGCGGCTTCGCCGGCTCGTTCTTCGCGACGCGCCAGGGCTTTATCAGCCCGGAATCCTTCACGTTCGCGGAATCCGCCCTGGTGTTGGCCATCGTCGTGCTCGGCGGCATGGGATCGCAGCTCGGCGTCGTGATCGCGGCGGTGGCGATGCTGGGCGGCTTCGAGCTGTTCCGCGAGTTCGCCCAGTACCGCATGCTGGTGTTCGGGCTCGCCATGGTGGCGATCATGGTGTGGCGGCCACGAGGATTGATCGCGACGCGAAATCCCTCGGTGTTCCTCGCGCGCCGCAAGATCCTGGACGTCGGCCTGGCCCGGGAGGGACACGGATGAACGCCGCGGCTGATCCGATCCTGGAAGTCGCGCATCTGTCGATGCGGTTCGGCGGGCTGCTCGCGATCGCGGACCTGAGTTTTTCGGCAAGGCGCGGCGAGATCACCGCGCTGATCGGGCCCAACGGCGCGGGGAAGACCACGGTCTTCAACTGCATCACCGGCTTTTATCGGCCGAGCGCCGGCATGATGCGGCTCGTGCATGCCGACGGCGCGACGTTCCTGCTGGAGCGCCAGCTCGATTTTCGCATCTCCAAACGCGCCAAGGTCGCGCGCACGTTTCAGAACATCCGGCTGTTCCCGGGAATGACCGTGCTCGAGAATCTGCTCGTCGCCCAGCACCAGCCGTTGATGAAAGCTTCGGGGTTCACTTTTCTCGGCTTGTTCGGCATTCCCGCCTACGCGCGGGCGGAAGGCGCCGCGATCGACAAGGCGAGCTATTGGCTCGACCGCATCGGACTCAGGGGGCGCGCCGACGATCCCGCGGGCGACCTGCCCTACGGCCAGCAACGCCGGCTCGAAGTCGCCCGCGCCATGTGCACCGAGCCGGTGCTGCTCTGCCTCGACGAGCCGGCGGCGGGGCTCAACGCGCGCGAGAGCGCCGAGCTCAACGAGCTGCTGCTGTTCATCCGCGCCGAGCACAAGGTCTCCGTGCTGCTGATCGAGCACGACATGTCGGTCGTCATGAGCATTTCCGACCACGTGATCGTGCTCGATTACGGGGTCAGGATCGCGGACGGTTCGCCCGAAGAAGTGCGCAACGATTCCAAGGTGATCGCCGCCTATCTGGGCGTCGAGGATGAAGAGGTCGAGCAGGTGGAAGCGGAGGTCGGCCTGTGAGCGAGGCTTCGGCACTCGCGGCGAACGCGGCGCGAACTTCCGCGCCGCTGCTCGGGCTGCGCGGGATCAAGGCCTATTACGGCAGCATTATCGCCCTCAAGGGCGTCGACATCGACGTCTACGACAGCGAGATCGTGGCGCTGATCGGCGCCAACGGCGCCGGCAAGTCCACGCTGATGATGACGATCTTCGGCAATCCGCGGGCTCGCGAGGGCCGGATCTTGTTCGCGGGCCGCGACATCACCGATCTGCCCACCCACGAGATCGCGCATTTGCGCATCGCGCAGGCGCCGGAGGGGCGCCGCATTTTTGCGCGCATGAGCGTGCTCGAGAATCTGCAAATGGGCGCCACGACCGCGGATCCCGGGCATTTTGCCGAGGATCTCGAGCGCGTGTTTGCGCTGTTCCCGCGCCTCAAAGAGCGCCTCCATCAGCGCGGCGGCACGCTTTCGGGCGGCGAGCAGCAGATGCTCGCCATCGCCCGGGCGCTGATGGCGCGCCCGCGCCTGCTGCTGCTGGACGAGCCCTCGCTCGGCCTCGCCCCGGTTCTGGTCAAGCAGATCTTCGACGCCATTCGCCAGCTCAACCGCCGCGAAAAGCTCACCGTGTTCCTGGTCGAGCAGAACGCATTCCATGCGCTCAAGCTCGCGAACCGCGGCTACGTCATGGTCAACGGGCTGATCACGCTGACCGGCACCGGCCGCGAGCTGTTGGCGCGCCCGGAAGTCCGCTCTGCCTATCTCGAAGGCGGGCGTGCCTGAGGATGCGGGAATGGGCGAGCTCTATGCACTCGAATCCTGGTCCGAGATCCTGTTCGTAACCGGGATTCTCGGGGGCGGGGCGGCATGGCTCTCCGGCCGCGCCATCGCCGGCACCTGGCGGCCGGCGTGGCACGTCGTGGGCTACATGGCGCTGCTCGGCGCGGCGATCCGCTTCTTCCATTTCGCTTTGTTCGACGCGGAACTGCTCTCGCCACTGTCGTACCTGGCCGATACGCTCTACGTGATCCTGGTCGGGGGCCTCGCCTGGCGAGTGACGCGCGCAGGCCAAATGGCTCGGCAATATCCATGGCTCTACGAGCGCACCAGCCCGGTGACGTGGCGCGAGCGCGCCGAGGCCGGCGAGGAAGCGCGCCAGGATACCGAGAAAATAGGATGACATCGCCGGAAAACCGGAGAAAATGGGCTAGGCTCTCAAGTCCTTCGCCTCATTCAGGGAGAGAAGCATGAAAAATCTGCGGCTTGCCGGCCTCGTATTCACCGCCAGCATGGCGCTTGCGGGCACAGCGTTCGCACAGGACACCATCAAGATCGGCGTGGCCGGCCCGATGACGGGCCAATATGCCTCGTTCGGGCAGCAGCTCAAGAACGGCGCCGAGATGGCCTTGGCCGACATCAATGCGGCGGGCGGCGTGATGGGCAAGAAGCTCGCCATCGAGATCGGCGATGACGCCTGCGATCCCAAGCAGGCCCGAGCCATCGGCGAAAAATTCGGCGGCATGCGGGTGCCCTTCGTGGCCGGCCATTATTGCTCGTCGTCCTCGATCCCGGCCTCCGAGGCCTATGCCGAGGGCAACGTGCTGCAGATCACCCCTGCCTCGACCAATCCGGCCTTCACGGACCGCGGCCTGTGGAACACGTTCCGGGTCTGCGGCCGCGACGACCAGCAGGGCTCGGTCGCCGGCAACTTCATGGCCAAGAACTACAAGGGCAAGAACATCGCGATCCTTCAGGACAAGTCGACCTACGGCAAGGGCTTGGCCGACGAGACCAAGAAGGCGCTCAACAAGGCCGGCGTGAAGGAGAAGCTCTACGAGGCCTATACCCAGGGCGACAAGGACTTCAATGCGCTGGTATCGAAGCTCAAGGCGGCTGCGATCGATGTGGTCTACGTCGGCGGCTACCACACCGAGGCCGGGCTGATCCTCCGCCAGATGCGCGACCAGGGCATGAAGGCGCAGATGATCTCGGGCGATGCGATCGCGACCAACGAGTTCTGGTCGATCACCGGGCCGGCCGGCGAAGGCATGCTGTTCACCTTCGGGCCCGACCCGCGCAAGAAGCCGACCGCCGCCGCGGTGGTCAAGAAGTTCAAGGACAAGGGCATCGATCCCGAGGGCTACACGCTCTACACCTATGCGGCGATCCAGGAGTGGGCGGACGCGGTCAAGAAGGCCGGCTCGACCGACGCCAAGAAGGTCGCGGCCGCGCTCAAGGCCGGCACCTGGGATACGGTGCTCGGCAAGATCTCCTACGACGCCAAGGGCGACATCAAAATCGTCGACTACGTCGTCTACAAGTGGAACAAGGACGGCAGCTACACCGAGCTCTCCGGCCCGCCGTCGTGACCCCTTCCCTCTCCCCGCACCTGGCGGGGAGAGGGTGCCGAGCGAGCGCAAGCAAGCGAGGCGGGTGAGGGGCGCGCGCATAACGCTCGCGACATGCCCCTCACCCGGCCCGCATCTCGCTTCGCTCGATGCGCGCCACCCTCTCCCCGCAAGCGGGGCGAGGGAAGACGCTCACCCGATCCTTCCCAACACCGGGAACGCCTCGAGCAGCCAATAGCTCGCCTGGGTGATGAAGCCGGTCAGGAATGCGATGCCGGTCAGCACGAGGAGGCCGCCCATCGCCTTCTCGACGGTGGCAAGATGCGCGCGGAAGCGGGAAAGGAACGCCGCGAACGGCTCGACCGCCAGCGCGGCCAGCAGGAAGGGAATGCCGAGCCCGAGCGAATAGACCGCGAGCAGGCCGGCGCCCTTGGCCAGCGTCGCCTCCGAGGCCGCGACCGCGAGGATCGCCGCGAGAATCGGGCCGATGCACGGCGTCCAGCCGAACGCGAAGGCAAGCCCCATCCCATAGGCGCCCCACAGGCCGACCGGCTTCGGCATCGCGGCGCGCTTTTCGCGCATCAGCCAGGAGATCCGGGTCAGTCCGAGGAAATGCAGGCCCATGACGATGATGGCGATGCCGGCGATGATCGCAAGCTCGTTCGAATAGGCGCGGACGAGCCCGCCCGCGACGCTCGCTCCGGCGCCGAGCAGGATGAACACCGTGGAGAAGCCGAGCACGAACAATGCGGCGGCGACCACGGTATCGCGTCGGACCGAAACTCGCGGCTCGGCGCCTTCCGCAAGCTCGAGCGATGTGCCGGCCAGGTACACGAGATACGGCGGCACCAGCGGCAGCACGCAGGGCGACAGGAAGCTCAAGGCTCCGGCCGCAAGCGCGGCCACAAGGCTGACGTCGGAAGCCATGGCGCGCTAAATGCGCCGCCGATGGCCCTTCAAGCAAGCCCGCCCGCTCGCCGTCGCCGGGATGTGATCGCGGGAGCCGGAATCTCGTTCACCGACTCGGGCTTGACCGAAACTGCTAAGTTGACCTTAGAGGCCAAATCGTCTCCGCTTTCGCGCGGAGGGTCCCACGCGTGCGCAATCTCATCACCGATGTCGAAGGCGTCCGGGTCGGCCATGCGCACGATCCGCGCGTCGGCTCGGGCTCGACCGCGATCCTCTTCGATGCGCCGGCGGTCGCTTCGGTCGACGTGCGCGGCGGCGGCCCGGGCACGCATGAGACCGACCTGCTGCATCCGGCGAGGACGGTCGAGCAGATCGACGCCCTCGCGCTCTCCGGCGGCTCGGCGTTCGGCCTCGAAGCTGCATCCGGCGTTCAAGCTTGGCTGCGCGAGCAGGGCCGCGGGTTTGCGATCGGTCCGGCGCGGGTGCCGATCGTGCCGGGCGCGGTCCTGTTCGATCTCCTCTCCGGCGGCGACAAGGATTGGGGTCGGTACTCGCCCTATCGCGATCTGGGCTACGCGGCCGCCGGGGCCGCGAGCGACGATTTCGAGCTCGGCAACGTCGGCGCCGGCCTCGGCGCGACCACGGTCAATCTCAAGGGCGGGATCGGCTCGGCATCTGCGGTGACGAGCAGCGGCCATGTCGTGGGTGCGCTGGCGGCGGTCAATCCGACGGGCAGCGTCGTGGTCGGGGACGGGCCCTGGTTCTGGGCGGCACCGCTCGAACAGGCAGGCGAGTTCGGCGGCTTGGGTTGGCCGGCGCAAATCCCGCCAACGGCGCTGATCCCGACGACCAAGGCGTCGGCCCTCCAGAGCACCACGCCCGCCGTCATTGCGACCGACGCCGCGCTGAGCAAGGCGCAGGTCTGGCGGCTCGCCGTCATGGCGCAGACCGGAATGGCGCGTGCGATCTATCCGGTGCACACCCCGCTCGACGGCGACATCGTGTTTGCGGCCGCCACCGGGCGCAAGCCGGTGGCGGATCCCTTTATCGCGATCGCCGAGCTCGGCGCGCTTGCGGCCAATACGCTGGCCCGAGCGATCGCGCGTGCGGTGTTCGCGGCAACGCCCCTGCCCTTCCCGGGCGCGCTGCCGAGCTGGCGGGAGAAATTCGGCGGGCGTAAGCTGGAAGGCTAGCGAGGTTTGCCGTGAATCAGATTTCGTACTTCGCTTTGTGGCGCCACATCGCGGGCTATTTGGAGACTCGACACCTGCTGCGGAGTCCCGCGAATGCACGACACCTGTTGCGTTCTATCGAGGATGCGGAGGCCGGAAAGCTGACCGAGCACGAGCTGATCGAGGAGCCTCAAGAGAAAGCATGAATTTGAGAATCAGCCGAAGCGTTCCGCCGAGAACGGCACAGGATCCATCACGGGCGTCGTGCCGATCATCATCTCGGCGATGAGCCGCCCGGTGATGGGTCCGAGCGTCAGGCCGTAGTGGCCATGGCCGTAGCACAGCCATAGACCGGATTGCCCCGGCGCGCGGCCGACGACGGGACGGGAATCCGCAAAGCATGGCCGGCTGCCGAGCCACGGCGTTGCCTCGACCGGCTCTCCGAGCGGAAACAGATTTTTGGCCACCGGCGTCACCCGCTCGAGCTGCACCGGGGTCGGCGGCGCGTCGCGGTCGGCGAACTCGGCGCCGGTCGTGAGCCGGATGCCCTGCTCCATCGGCGCGAGCGCATAGCCGTTCTCAGGATCGACCACCGGCCGGGTCAATCCGGCGTTGCCGCGCGGCCGGAAGTGACGGTGATAGCCGCGCTTGACCGCAAGCGGCAGGCGAATGCCGAGCGGCTCGAGCACGTCCGGCGCCCACGGGCCGAGCGCGATCACGGCTTGCCCAGCATCGACCGGCCCCTCGCCGGTCTCCACCCGCCAGGCTCCATCGGCGCGATGGAGCGAGCGCGCGTCGCCCTTCACGACGACGCCGCCCAGGGCGGCGAGCCGCGCCGCATAGGCGCGGGTGACGGCGAGCGGGTCCGAGACGCTGGCGATGTCGGGCCAGTGCATCGCATGCCGGAAGACCGGATTGAGGCTCGGCTCGAGCGCGCGCGCCGCCTCGGGATCGAGCTTCACCGCCCTGACGCCAAGCGTGGCGCCGAGCTCGAGCTCCGGCTCGAGCGCGGCAAAGCCGCGGCCGCTGCGGTAGATCGAGATCCACCCGTCCTTGCGCAGAAAGCGCTCGGCCCCCGCCTCGCGCAGCAGAATTTCGTGCTCGCCGAGCGCGCGCGCGAGCAGCGGCCGCATGATCCGCGCGGTCTCGACGAGCTTCTCGGGTTTCGAGGCCGCCCGGAACGCAAGCAGCCACGGCGCGATTTTCGGCAAAAATCCGAGGTGATAATTCGCGAGCGGCGAGCGCTTCAACACGATGCGCACGAGCGAGCGCAGATCATCGGGAAACGCCATGGGATAAACCCCGGCTCCGCCGATGACACCGGCGTTGCCGTAGGACGTCTCCTCGCCGGGACCGCGGCGGTCGACGAGCACGACCGAAAGCCCGCGCTTGGCGAGCTGCAACGCGGTCGACGTGCCGACGATCCCGGCACCGAGAACCATCACGTCCGTGCGTGCCATCGAGAGCCTCGTCTCAAGCCGGCCGCAGCGGCGCGGCCGAGGCATGGCAGGTATCAATCCCCGGGAGGCTTCTCAACCCCGCCGTTCGCCGCTACTCCTCGCGCCTTTGTTTCCGCTCGGACCCGGACCCCACGCGCATGCGTCTGCTCGATCTCCCGGCGGCGGCGCTCGCATTTCTCGGGCGCCATGGCACCCGCGCGGTCGCGGTCTCGATCTTCCTGGGCTTGGCGGTGCCGCCGCTTGCGGCTCTGTTCAAGCCGCTCGTCTCCGCGGCGATTTTTCTGCTGCTCATCCTCGCCTTCCTTCGGGTCGACGCGCGCGAGCTGCGCGCGCATTTCGCCGAGCCCGGTCTCGTCGTCCTGGCGACCGTCTGGATCATGGTCGCGGTGCCGGCGGCGCTCGGGCTCGTTTTTCTGGCGCTCGGCCTTCCCGGGCGCGTCCCCGACCTCTTCGTCGGGCTCATGCTGCAGGCGTCCGCGCCGCCGATCATGGCGGCGCCGGCTTTTGCGGCGCTGATGGGGCTCGAAGCCGCCCTGTCGCTTGCGACCCTCGTCCTGTGCATGGCCGTCACGCCGCTCACCGCCGCGGCATGCGCCGAGATTTTCGTCGGCGCCGACCTCTCGCCCAGCCCGCTCGCGCTGGGCGTCCAGCTCCTCCTGATTCTCGCGGGTTCGGTGCTCGCCGCCGCGGTGATCCGGGCGATTGCCGGAAAAGCCTGGGTGGAGCGCCAGCGCGAGCGCATCGACGGGCTCAGCGTCATCCTGCTGTTCGTCTTCGCGGTGGCGGTCATGGGCGGGGTCACGCTGCGCTTGCTTGCCCAACCGCTGTTCGTGATCGGCCTCGTCCTGGTGTCGTTCATGCTCGCGCTCGGCTTGACCGCAGTCACGAGCCTCGTGTTCGCGCGCGCGGGCCGTGGACACGCCTTCGCGCTCGGCCTCGCCTGTGGCCATCGCAACCTCGGCCTGATGCTGGCCGCGACCGGCGGCGCGGTTCCCGATCTCACCTGGCTCTATTTCGGCATTGCCCAGTTCCCGATCTACCTGGTGCCGCAATTGCTCAAGCCGATTGCCCAGCGTTTGCAGACGGATCGAGCGAGATCGAGCTAGATCGCTCGAACCGGGCGCAACTCGCGTTGCCCGCGTCCCTTCAGCGTGTTACCCGAAGCCCGTGCCGGAGAACGCGATGCGCCCGCTGCTGGTCGCCCCTTCGATCCTTTCCGCCGATTTCGCCAAGCTCGGCGAGGAGGTGCGCGCGGTCGAGGCGGCCGGCGCCGACTGGATCCACGTCGACGTGATGGACGGGCATTTCGTGCCGAACATCACCATCGGGCCCGACGTGGTCAAAGCGTTGCGCCGCCACACCCCGAAAATCCTCGATGTGCATCTGATGATCGCGCCGGCCGATCCCTATCTGCAGGCCTTCGCCAACGCAGGGGCGGACCACATCATCGTCCATGCCGAGGCCGGCCCGCATCTGCACCGCTCGCTCCAGGCGGTGCGCGCGCTCGGCAAGAAACCCGGCGTGTCCCTCAACCCTGCGACCCCGGAAAGCGCGATCGGCTACGTGCTCGATCTCGTCGACCTGATCCTGGTGATGTCGGTCAATCCCGGCTTCGGCGGCCAGAAATTCATCCCCGCCGTCCTCGACAAGATCCGGGTGATCCGGCAAATGGTCGCCGGCCGGAACATCGACATCGAAGTCGACGGCGGCATCGCGCCCGAGACCGCCGGCACCGTCGCGGCGGCCGGCGCCAATGTGCTGGTCGCCGGCTCCGCGATCTTCAAGAACACCAAGCCCGACGGCTACCGCGCCAACATCGCGGCGATCCGCAACGCCGCCGCATTGGCGCGCGGCGAGGCGGCGTGAAAGGCTCGGCGATGATCCCGCGCTACACCCGGCCGGAGATGGCGGAGATCTGGACGGCGCAGACCCGGTTCCGCATCTGGTTCGAGATCGAGGCGCACGCCGCCGACGCCATGGCCGAGCTTGGCATGATCCCGAAGAGCGCGCCCAAGACCATCTGGGACAAGGGGCGCGACGCCCGCTTCGACGTCGAGCGCATCGAGGCGATCGAGCGCGAGGTCAAGCACGACGTCATCGCATTCCTGACGCATCTGGCCGAGATCGTCGGCCCGGATGCCCGCTTCGTGCATCAGGGCCTGACCTCCTCCGACGTGCTCGACACCTGCTTCAACGTGCAGCTCGTGCGCGCGGCCGATCTCTTGCTCGCCGACGTCGATGCGCTGCTGCAGGCGTTGAAGCGCCGCGCCTTCGAGCACAAGCTCACGCCCACCATCGGCCGCTCCCACGGCATCCATGCCGAGCCCACCACCTTCGGGCTCAAGCTCGCGGGCGCCTATGCGGAATTCGCGCGCGGACGCGGGCGGCTCCTCTCCGCCCGCAAGGAGGTCGCAACCTGCGCGATCTCCGGCGCGGTCGGCACCTTCGCGCAGGTCGAGCCGCGCATCGAGGCGCATGTCGCCAAGGCCATGGGGCTCGCGGTCGAGCCGATCTCGACTCAGGTGATCCCGCGCGACCGCCACGCCATGTATTTCGCCACGCTCGGCGTGGTGGGCGCGTCGGTCGAGCGGATCGCAACCGAGATCCGCCATCTGCAGCGCACCGAAGTGCTCGAAGCCGAGGAATTTTTCTCGGAAGGCCAAAAAGGCTCCTCCGCCATGCCGCACAAGCGCAACCCGGTCTTGAGCGAGAACTTGACCGGGCTTGCCCGCGTAGTGCGCGCTTATGTGACGCCGGCGCTGGAGAACGTGGCGCTCTGGCACGAGCGCGACATTTCGCATTCCTCGGTCGAGCGCATGATCGGGCCGGACGCCACGGTGACGCTCGATTTCGCGCTCGCTAGGCTCGCCGGCCTGATCGACAAGCTCGTGGTCCATCCGCAGAACATGCGAAAAAACCTCGACCGGCTCGGCGGGCTCATCCATTCGCAGCGCGTCATGCTCGCGCTCACCCAAAAGGGCGTGGCGCGCGAGGAGGCCTATCGGCTGGTCCAGCGCAACGCCACGAAGGCGTGGAGCGGAGACGGCGATTTCGGCGCGCTGCTCGATGCGGATCCCGAGGTGCGCAAGCATCTTGGCAAGGCCGAGATCGCCGCGAGCTTCGATCTCAACGCCCACCTGCGCCACGTCGACACGATCTTTGAGCGCGTGTTCGGCAAGGCCTGAACCCGCTTGCTCTCCCGGAGCGCATCGGCACCCCCATCCGAGATCGGATCGTGTGGCGGAAGGCGTTTACCGGCCGCTAAGCCTTCGCGTTCTACGCATGCGCAGCCAAACGCGGGGGAGCGCTCATGCGCAATGCGGGAATCGAGTTCGGCACGCTGCCGGTCGCATGCGCGCCTGGCATCGCTCCCCATTCCGGCCATGATCCGATTTCCATCCTTGCCGGCCGGTTTGCCGTGAAACGCATGATCACCGCGCCTCGCATCCTCCTGTTCGATTCCGGCCTCGGCGGGCTCACCGTCTATCGCGAGATCGCCAAGGCGCGTCCCGACGCGGATTTCGTCTATGTGGCGGACGATGCCGGCTTTCCCTACGGCGCCATGGAGCAGGCTCGGCTAATCGCTCGCGTCGTCGCGCTGATGGAGCACCTGATCGAGGCCCACGACCCGGACCTCGTGGTCATCGCCTGCAACACCGCCTCGACCATCGTGTTGCCGAGCTTGCGCGCGCATTTCGTAGTGCCGTTCGTCGGCACGGTCCCGGCGATCAAGCCCGCCTGCGCGGCGTCGCGAACCAAGCGCGTCTCCGTGCTGGGCACCGAGGCGACGGTGCAGCGCGAATACACCCGCGCGCTGATCCGGGAGTTCGCGGCCGGCTGCGAGGTGACGCTGGTCGGATCGGCGCGGCTCGCGGCCTTGGCGGAAGCCGAGCTGCGCGGCAGCGCGGTCGAGGATGCGGCGATTGCGGCGGAGCTTACCCCCTGCTTCGTCGCGAACGCGGCGCGGACCGACACCATCGTGCTCGCCTGCACCCATTATCCGCTGCTCATCGACCGGCTCGCGCGGCTCGCATCCTGGCCGGTCGAGTTCATCGATCCGGCCCCGGCGATCGCGCGGCGCGTCGTCGACCTCCTCGGCCCGGCCGAGGCGCGTCAGCCCTCCGCCGCCGCGACCGCGATCTTCACGGCCGGGCGCAACCTGTCGGCAGCCCTCATCGCCACGCTGTCGCGGTTCGGCATGGGCGAGATTGCCGCGCTCGATCGGTTTGACACTCCTTCGCTTTCCGCCTAGAACGCCGGCACGTTGCGGGCCCGCAAAACGGGCCCGCACGACGTTTCGCGACCCGCGGCGGCATCTTGCGCTTTTAAGACGCCGCCTGTCGGCCGGAAGCTGAAGTTTTCGGCAGAGGAGGGCGCGATCCTCGAAGCTTTCGAACCGGCGCCGTGCGCCGCATGAGGACGCGATGACCAAGCGCAATGAATCGAAATACAAGCTCGACCGCCGTATGGGGCAGAACATCTGGGGCCGCCCGAAGAGTCCCGTGAACCGCCGCGAATACGGCCCCGGCCAGCACGGCCAGCGCCGCAAGGGCAAGCTCTCCGACTACGGGGTGCAGCTGCGCGCCAAGCAGAAGCTGCGGGGCTATTACGGCAACATCTCGGAGCGGCAGTTCCGCGGCATCTACGAGGAGGCGATCCGGATGAAGGGCGATTCCGGCGCGCATCTGATCGGGCTGTTGGAGCGCCGGCTCGATGCCGTGATCTATCGGGCGAAATTCGTGCCGACCGTGTTCGCCGCCCGGCAGTTCGTCAACCACGGCCACGTCAAGGTCAACGGACGCCGCGTGACCATTCCGAGCTATCGGGTCAAGCCCGGCGACCTCATCGA
>DASWCW010000170.1:0-3405 GCA_036395835.1 Xanthobacteraceae bacterium | reverse complement strand
GGCCTCTGGTCGGGTCGCCGACGACGGCGGCGGCGAAATACGGCGCATACACGAACGTCGTGATCAACGTGAAGAACGGCTGCACCGCCCATTCGAACAGCACCCAGCCGGCGATCGCGGATCTGGAGGCGGGCTTCACCTTCCCGGGCTGCGTAAGATCTGCGAATCTGGCGGCGCGCGCGCCGCAAGCGACTCCCTCTCCCCGGCGACGGGGGCGGCGGGGAGAAGGGTGGGGTGAGGGGGGACCGATCATCGTTTGATCTGGAAGATCGTAACCCCCTCACCCGGCGACCTTCGGCCGCCGACCTCTCCCCTTCGGGGCGAGGTAAGAGCGGAGGACCGCGGCTCCCATTCGTTAGCCTGCGCCGGAATCGGAGGATGGAGGGTGCTCATCAAGTCTGCGGTCTCCTAATGTTTCACCAGATCGCCGAGCAGGCTGGCGGCGACGGAGAGCTTCGAGAGCGTCAGGCCCGAGGCAGCGATGTCGTGCACGGTCGCGCGGATGCGCTCGACCTCGTCCGCATGGGCGGCGATCCATTGCTCGACGGCGGCCGGTCCGGCGAGGCCGTTGCCGACCATCTCGGCGGTGAGCCGTCGCTCCGCCTCCGCGATCGAGCCGAGCGCGCGATCGAGCGCGAGCTGGTCGAAATAATCCGTGAGCTTGATGCCGCGCGCAGCCTGCGCGATGCGGTCGAGCTGGAAATACGCGCCTGCGGCAAAGAACGTCGCGGCGACTTCTGCGACCGGCTTGCCGGTGCGGTCCGCGACCAGCACCACGTCGGTCGCCGCGGCGAGCGCCGGCAGGCCGGCGATGCGCCGGGCAAGTTTTTCCGGCGCGCCGCCGGCTTGCAGCTCGGCGGCGCGCGCAGCCTGCGCGGCTAGCGCTTCGCGGGTGAGCACGTTTGCGAGCGCCGCCTCGATGTCGCGGATGCCGGCGCGATAGTGCTCGACCACCTCGGCGAGCCCGCGTGCGAGATCGACGTTGCGCAGGAACCAGATCAGCCGGTCGATCAGGAGATCCTGCACGCCCGCGTAGAGCTCGAGCTGCAGCGCGCCGCCGATGGTTCCGTCGAGCGCGTCGATCGCCGCGTTGAGCTCGGTGAGCACGTAACTGTCGCGCGCGGCCGCGAAGGCGGCGGCGATCGCCGCCGGCGAGGCGCCGGTCTGGTCGGTGATGCGCGCGATCAGCGTCGGCCCGCCGCGGTTGATCATGGAGTTGGCGAGCTGGGTGGCGATGATCTCGCGACGCAGCCGGTGCCCGGCAACCGCATCGGGAAAATGTTCCAGCAACGGTTTCGGGAAATAGCGCGCGAGCTCGCGGCCGAGATACGGATCGTCCGGCACCCGGGAATCCAAGAGCTCGTCGTAGAGCGCGATCTTCGCATAGGCGAGCAGCACCGCGAGCTCGGGCCGGGTCAGGCCCTGGTTGCGTCGGCGGCGCTCGGCGAGCTCCTTGTCGTCGGGGAGGAACTCGACCGCGCGGTCGAGCAGCCCCCGCGCTTCGAGCATCTGCATCAAGCGCTGCTGGAAACCGAGATCCTCGAGCCCGCGGCGTTGCGCTAGCGACAGCGCCAGCGGCTGCAGGTAATTGTTGCGCAGCACGAGGCCGGCGACCTCCTCGGTCATCTCGCCGAGCAACGCGTTGCGGCGCTCGGGCGAGAGCAGGCGATCGTGCACCGCGGACCCGAGCGCGATCTTGATGTTGACTTCCAGATCCGACGTATTGACGCCCGCGGAATTGTCGATCGCATCGGTGTTGAGCCGGACGCCGCGCGAGGCCGCCTCGATCCGCCCGCGCTGCGTCGCGCCGAGATTGGCGCCTTCGCCGATGACTTTGCAGGAAACCTCGGCGCCGGTGATCCGGATCGCATCATTGGCCCGGTCGCCGACCTGGTCGTCGGTCTCGGTCGAGGCGCGCACGTAGGTTCCGATGCCGCCGAACCACAGCAGGTCGACCGGGAGCGCCAGGATCGCGCGCATCACCTGCTGGGGCGTCGCCTTGTCGCTTGCGATGCCGAGCAATTGCCGGGCCTCGACCGAAAGCGCGATCTCCTTGGCGGCGCGCGAAAACACCCCGCCGCCGGCCGAGATCTTGTTCTTGTCGTAGTCCCGCCAGCTCGACCGCGGCAGCTCGAACAAGCGCCTGCGCTCGAAAAACCCGGTCCGCGGATCGGGATCGGGGTCCAGGAAAATGTCGCGGTGATCGAACGCGGCGAGGAGCCGGATGGTGCGCTCGAGCAGCATGGCGTTGCCGAACACGTCGCCGGACATGTCGCCGACGCCCGCGACCGTGAACGGGGTCGTGCGGATATCGACGTCGATCTCGCGGAAATGCCGCCGCACCGCCTCCCAGGCGCCGCGCGCCGTGATCCCCATTTTCTTGTGGTCGTAGCCGGCGGAGCCGCCCGAGGCGAACGCATCGCCGAGCCAGAATTTGCGCTCGATCGCGATGCCGTTGGCGATATCCGAAAAGGTCGCCGTGCCTTTGTCGGCCGCGACCACGAGGTAGGGATCGTCGCCGTCGTGGCGCACCACGTTCGCCGGCGGGATGACGCCCTCGGGCCCGAGATTGTCGGTGATATCGAGCAGGCCAGAGACGAACAGCACGTAGGCCGCGGTGCCTTCCTGTTGCACGGCTTCGCGCGGGCCGCCGACGGGGAGCCATTTCGGCAGGAACCCGCCCTTGGCGCCGACCGGCACGATCACCGCGTTCTTGACCTGCTGCGCCTTGGCGAGGCCGAGGATCTCGGTGCGGAAATCCTGCGGCCGGTCCGACCAGCGGATGCCGCCGCGCGCCACCTTTCCGAACCGCAGATGCACGCCTTCGAGCCGCGGCGAATAGACGAAGATCTCGTAGAGCGGCCGCGGTGCCGGCATCTCCTCGATCTTGCGGCTCTCGAACTTGATGGCGATGGTCGGTTTCGGCTGGCCCGAGCTATCGAGCTGATAGAAATTGGTGCGCACGGCCGCCATGACCGCGTTGACGAAGCGACGCAGGATGCGATCCTCGTCAAGGCTCTCGACGCCCTGCAACGCGCTCTCGATTCCGGCCTGGATCTCGGTTTGGCGGCGCGCGCGCTCGTCCGCGGAAATCACGAGCCGCGGGTCGAAGCGCGCGTGGAACAGCTGAACGATCTTCGCCGCGATGCCTGCGTGCTTGCGCAAGGTCGCCCACAGGTAATCCTGCGAATAGGCGATGCGAACCTGGCGCAGGAAGCGCGAGATCGCCCGCACCAGGGCGACGTCGCGCCACGGCACGCCGGCGGCGAGCACCAGCGCGTTGTAGCCGTCGTTCTCGGCGCTCGCGCGCATCACCGTGAGGAAGCACGCCTCGAGCCGCTGCTTGAGCGCTTCGAGTTCGACGGCGCCGCCGTCGGCGCGCTCGAGCAGCATGTCGTGCAGCCA
>DASWCW010000169.1:0-10971 GCA_036395835.1 Xanthobacteraceae bacterium | reverse complement strand
AAGGACCTGATGGACGGCGACGTCACGGTCCGGATCGAGTGGTCGACCGTCAACTACAAGGACGGGCTTGCGCTCACCGGCAAGGCGCCGGTGGTGCGGCGCTTTCCCATGATTCCCGGCATCGATTTCGCCGGCGTGGTCGAAAGCTCGACGAGCCCGGCGTGGAAGCTGGGCGATGCCGTCATCCTCAACGGCTGGGGCGTGGGCGAGACGCATCTCGGCGGCCATGCCGCCAAAGCGCGGGTCAGGAGCGACTGGCTGGTGCCGATGCCGCCGGGAATGACCGGGCGCGATGCGATGGCGATCGGCACGGCCGGATATACCGCGATGCTCGCGGTGCTGGCGCTCGAGCGGCACGGCATCGTGCCGGCCCGCGGGCCGGTCGTGGTGACCGGAGCCGCGGGCGGGGTCGGTTCGGTGGCGGCCGCGGTGCTCGGCAAGCTCGGCTATCACGTCGTGGCTTCCACGGGGCGCCCGCAGGAAGCCGAATATCTCCAGGGGCTGGGCGCAGCCGAGATCATCGAGCGCGCGGAGCTGACCGGGACGCCGAGACCGCTCGCCAAGGAGCGCTGGGCGGGCGGCATCGACAGCGTCGGCTCGACCACGCTCGCCAATGTGCTGTCCATGACGCGCTACGGCGGCGCGGTGGCGGCATGCGGATTGGCCGGCGGAATGGATTTGCCGTCCTCGGTCGCCCCGTTCATTCTCCGCGCCGTCTCGTTGCTGGGCATCGATTCGGTCATGTGTCCGCAGGTGCTTCGGCGCGAGGCCTGGAAGCGTTTGGCCTCCGATCTCGATCGCGGCAAGCTCGCGGCGCTGACGACCGAAATCGGCCTCGACGGCGTGCCCGACGCGGCGAGCGCTATTCTGGCCGGTCGGGTGCGGGGGCGAATTGTGGTGAAAATCGGGTAAACCCATTCAGGATTTGTCCACGATCGTGGGGCATGATCGGTCCGGCTCCATGGTTAACAGGGGGTTGTTCCCAATGCTCATGCGTGTCGCGATTGTACTGGCCGGCGTGCTGGCGGCGGTGCCGGCATTCGCCGGTTCGATGAATGCCGACGAGGCGCGCCATTTCGTCATCGGCAAGCTGTTCTCGTTCAATTGCTTCGAAGGCACGTCGGGTACGGGCCGGGTGCATCCCGACGGATCGGTATCGGGGATCGTCCGCTTCGGAGGCGCCAGCGGCGCGCGTTATGTGACGCTGCCGCCCGGAACGCTGCGGGTGCGAGGTGAGGCGGTTTGCGGCGCGATGGGCGGGATGGAGACCTGCTTCGATCTCTATCGTACCGACGCCCAGAGCTTTCGCGGCGCCATTTCCGGGCTCGGCTTCGCGTCTTGTCAGTTCACGCGCCGGACCGGGCGCGCCGAATTGGTCAGGAACTCGCTGCCGCGCTCGATCCAGCCGGAACTCGCCGCCTCGAACAGCCGCTAGCAATGCCGGCACCGCGCTGAGCTAGCGGTGCGGACGTCACTCCAGCTCGAGCCGGAAGGGATGGGCCTCGAACGCCTCGATGCCGCGGCCGATCGCCTCGACGGCGCGGATCATGCGGCCGCGCCGGCCGAGCAGGCGGTCGGCCAGCTCCACGATCCGGGTGTTCGGGCTGGCCGTGGGTGAAGCCCTGCGCAACTCCTTGGCGATCGTCGCCTCGTCGCGCTGCGGATTGAGCGCGCACACCGCCACGTAGGCGCCCGCCGTCGACCGGCTGATCCCGGCGTAGCAATGCATGACCAGCGGCGCCCGCCGATCCCATCCGCGCAGGAATTTCACCAGCTCGGTGACATGCTCGTCGGCCGGCGCGGAATAGCCTTCGAGCGGGATGCTGATGTCGTCCATCGCCAGCACGAGATGATTGTCGAGCGCGATCGTGCTCGGCCGGCTGACCAGGTGGATATCCCTGAGCAGGGTAACGACGTGGCGGGCTCCGGTGCTCTCCACGGTGGGATGCAGCCGCGCCAGCGAGCAAACGTGAATCATGATCCTGCCTTGGCGATTCCTGGGCTGCATATATACCGGCTCGCGCCGGATCGCGATGCGTCCAACTGCACTGCAGCGGCGGGGCAGGGGGGCCGCAGTATGGACCTCGCCGGCGCTTCATTCCGCCGCGAGTTCGCGAAATCGCTTCAAGAACCGGGCCTCGACCGTGTTGGCGGGCCATGCGGTCAGGTACTCGCGCTCGACCGAGGGCGCGAGCGCAGGCGGGCGCCCGAAGAAGCGCCGCGCCTCGGCGGCCTCGAACCCGGCAAGGCGCGTCGCCTCGAGATAGGCGGCCGTTCGGTCCGCGGTCTTGATCAGCCGCTGCACCTCTCGTGGCAGTTCAGGAGGAAGCCCGAACCGGATCCGGACCGCCGCATGGAGGCGGGCTTCCACCGCCCGATAGGAATCCCCGATCACCGCCTTGAACGGCGTGATCATGTCGCCGATCACGTATTCGGGCGCGTCGTGCAGCAGCACGGCAAGCCGCAGGCGGCGGTCGAGATTGGGCTCGTGTTGCCGCGCGATGCACTCGACCAGCAGCGCATGCTGGCCGACGGAGAAAATATGCGCGCCGCGCGTCTGCCCGTTCCAGCGGGCGACCCTGGCCAGTCCATGGGCGATGTCCTCGATCTCGACGTCGAGCGGCGACGGGTCCAGCAGATCGAGCCTGCGGCCTGAGAGCATGCGCTGCCAGGCGCGCGGAGCGGCTGCCATCTGCTTGGGAGTGATCTTGCGCGCAGTCATGTTCCGAGCCCGGCTCTCGTCCATTGTTTGATCGAGAGCGCGAGACAAGCGCATCCCTCCCCCCTTGTGGGGGAGGGATGGAGAGGGGGGCAGCGGTTCAGTGAGCCTTCTTGTACCCCCCTCCCGCTTCGCGCGCTCTGCGCGCCAAGCGACTTCCCCCACAAGGGGGGAAGTAACAAGCGAGCCTGCAGCTCAGCCATGGGCCAGCCTGGCGCATTCCGCATGGCGATGACACGTGACGAGATGGTCGTTGACCATGCCGGTTGCCTGCATGAAGGCGTAGACGATGGTGGGGCCCACGAACTTGAAGCCGCGCCGCACGAGCTCCGCGGACATTTGCTTGGACAACTTGCTCTCCGCGGGCACTTGCGACACCGATCGGAACCGGTTCTGCTTCGGCCGGCCGTCGAGAAAATTCCACAGCAGCGCCGAGAATCCCGGGCCCTTGTCCATGGCCTCGAGATAGGCGCGCGCCGATAGGACCGCGCCCTCGATCTTCGCGCGATTGCGCACGATGCCGGCATCGGCCATCAGCTTCGTGACTTTCGCCTCTCCGTAGCGCGCGATTTTCTCCGGCTCGAAATCATCGAACGCGCGCCGGAAATTCTCGCGCTTGCGCAGGATGGTGATCCAGGACAGGCCGGCCTGAAAGCCGTCGAGCACGAGCTTCTCGTAGAGCGCGCGGTCGTCGAATTCCGGCACGCCCCATTCCTCGTCGTGATAGGCGACGTAGAGGGCATCCTGCTTGGGCCATGGACAGCGCCGTAGGCCGTCCGGATGCGGTGGTGGGCGCACGGCCGTCATGGCTGCGCCGGCGCTTCGCTCGCTTCGCCCGGGAACGCGAAGCGTGCCCAGCTCGGTTTCGCCAGACGAATCGGCACGCCGCCAGCCTGCAGGCTCGCGCCTTCCGCGAGCGCCGCCTCGACGCGGTCGATGCGCAGGCTCGCGAGCGCCCGGCCCGCCGCGGAGGACCCCATCGTGCCGACCATTTTTCCGCCGGCCATCACCGCCGCCCCCGCGTCGGGCGCGGGGCCCTCATAGGTGACCGGGACCACCCGCGTACGCGCGCGGGCGCGATGCTCGATGCGCGAGACCACCTCCTGGCCGACGTAGCAGCCCTTGTCGAAATCGACGCCGGCGAACTGGTCGAGATCGGCCTCGTGCGGAAACGCGTCCTCGTAGGAGAAATCGGCGTCGCCGCGCGGCACGCCGAGCGCGATGCGATGCGCTTCGTATTCGCCGGCGTCGGCGAGCTCGGCGCCGAGCTCGCGCGCAGCTTGCTCGGCCAGATGCGGCGGCAGCATGATGCGCATGCCGAGCGCCGCAAGCCGCGGGTCGGGATAGGCAAGACCGCAGCCGGTGGCGCCGCTGCCGTCCCACGCCGCCATCACGCCGAGAGTTTCCGAAAGGTCCTCAACCAGGAGCTTGGCGCGCAATTTATAGAAATTCAGGCGGTCGACGAGCGCCGTGGCGCGGGCCCGCGCGCAATCGAGAAAAAACCCGCCGCCGTCCTTGGCCGGCGCCTCGACGACGATGCAGTCGACGATGATCTTTCCCTGCGGCGTCAGCAGCGCTGCGTAGCGCGGCGCTCCCGGCGCCACCTTGGTGAGATCCGAGGTCAGCAGCCCGTTGAGGAACCCGCGCACGTTCTCGCCGGCGACTTTGACGACGCCGCGGTCGGGAAGCAGTGCAGCCCGCATGTTCATGGCCCGAACCTAAGTCGCTCGCCCGCGCGCCTCAAGAGGCGGAGGCCTGACAGGGTGGGTCAAGCGAAGCGCGACCCACCATTTCGCGTCTCGGTGGGTTTCGCTGCGCTCGACCCGCCCTACAATCCGTCGTCCGTCGTGCGAATTCTCAATCGCCCGCGACGAAGAAATGCCAAGTGCCGTCCGGCGCGATGCCGACCCGGTAGAAGATATAGGCGCCGAACTCCCTCATCTTCTTGTAGTCGGATCCGGTGGCGATCCGGAACAGCTCGACCCTTTGCTCCGGCGTGAGCTGTTTCAGCGGCACGTGGGCGAAATACGGCCACACGTACATTTCCTGCGGTGTGCCTTTGTGGATATGGACGAAGCCGGTTTCCAGCACCTGGATCAGGATCGAGAGAATCTCGAGCCCGTGGGAATCCGGGTAGATCGTCTTCCAGTACGCGACCGGATCCTTTTCATTGCCGAACGAGAACACCGGCAGGGTCTCGTTCGACTGCATCACGATCAGCAGCTTGTCGAGATCGCCGGTGCGGGCCGCGTCCAGCATGCGCTCGCGCATGCGCGCGGCGCGAGGCGGAAGCCGCGAGAGATCGCGGAGGATCTCGGGGATCGGGGCAGGTTGAGTCGTGCCCGGCCGCTCGATCCGGCCGCTCTTGGGACCGGGTGCGGGCGTCTGCGCGCCCGGCTCATGGGGCCAAAGCACGAGCACGAGCAGGATGGGAACGATGCGGAACAGACCGGTCATGCCGAGCCGCATTGAAGCCGGCGCACCCGTGTCCGGCAAGGTCGCGGGCTCGAGCTGCAGGGGAGGCGAGCGGGCGGTTACTGGCGCCGCAGATCGACGGAAAATTCGCCGTTGCGGATCCGGGCCGGCAGGCCTTCGGCATAGCGCGCGGCGGCATCCTCGCCGTAGGTCGACACGAGCTCCGCGAGCGCCGTGAACAACGAGGCTTGCGCCAGACAATCCTCATCGACCCCGTCGAGGCGGGCTTCGGCCCAGGCTTCCCACAGATAGCCGAGCGCGCGCTTTTTCTGTTCGTGATCGGGAACCGGGTCGCAACCCGTCAGACGCATCCCCATGCTCATCATGCACCCTCGAATGACCGGTGCTCATGGAGCCCCGGGTGAGCAGGCCTCGATTTCCGCGACGCGACTGCTCCGATTCCATCGCGGCAGAGCACTCCGCGAGCGGCGCCCGCCCGCGGCCGTCCCGATCCGCAGGTTAGCATGTGCGCCGCCGCGACCTAGTCCGCACCTTTGGGGAAGGTTAATGCCGACGTGCGTCGAGTTCGCCCGCGGCATCGCGCCCGCCGATGTCAATTGGCGAACCGCGCGGTGATGTCGCGGGAGATTCTCGCGCCCTCGTCGAGATAGCGTCGGATCGCGAGATCGGCGGCCGGGGTGCAGCTGCGATACGTCTGCTGGAATCCGCGATAGCCGCGATTGAAGCTCGCCACCAGCCGGTCGCGCCGCTCACCCGGCGGCGCTTCGGCTTCGATGAGAGCCTGCATTTCGTTTCGCCAGGTCTGGCCCTCGTTGGCGCCGCAGATGTTGCGCAGATAGTGCAGCGCGCCGAGGATCTCGGCGAGCCGCTGCAGGTCGGCCTGATAGGGCGGCGGTCCGCCTTCCGCGGCGCGCGCGACGCAGCCCGTCGCCGCAACGACGACGGCCAGCACTACGGCGCGGAGGAATCTGCTGTCGATCATGACGCCGCAGATATGCGCCGGCAATTTGCCGATCGCAAGCCGGGTTGCCGGTCCGGGCCGCATCAGGCCTGGAGCCGCTCGAGCGCGCGGGCGACGATCGCGGCAAGCCCGTCCGTCGTCGGCAATGCCTCGAGTTCCTCGGGCTTGATCCAGCGCGCTTCCGCGATCTCCTCGTTGGGCTTGGCCTCATGGGCGCGCCAGCGCGCCACGAACACGACGATGACGAAATGGCGCTTGGGCCGATTTTCATCGTCGCGGGCGATCACCTCGCGATAGGCCGCGATATCGATCGGCTCGATGGCGATCGCGGTCTCTTCCTCGACTTCGCGCCGGATGGCTTCGATGAGGGTCTCGCCGCACTCCACGACCCCGCCCGGGAGCGTGTAGCGGTCCAGCGCCGGCGGGCGCGCGCGCCGCACCACGAGGACGCGCCCGTCGCGTACCACGACGGCGCTCACCGCCAGGAACGGCCGGTCCGGATAGGCTCTCGGGTCGGATCCGGATCGATGTGAGGGCTTCACAGCACCTTGCCCGGATTGAGGATGCCGTTGGGATCGAGCGTGTGCTTGAGTGCGCGCATCAGGTCGAGCGTGACCGGATCCTTCACGTGCGGCAGAAGATCGCGCTTGAGCCGGCCGATGCCGTGCTCGGCCGAGATCGAGCCGTGGAATTTTCCGACGATCTCGTGCACGCGGGCGTTCACGGCACCCCATTGCGCGAGAAATTCCGCCTTGTCGGCGCCGATCGGCTGGCTCACGTTGAAATGCACGTTGCCGTCGCCGAGGTGCCCGAACGGCACCGGACGGCAGCCGGGAATCAAATTTTCGACCGCCGCGCTCGCCGCCTCGATGAACTCCGGCACCGCCGGGACCGGAACCGAGACGTCATGCTTGATCGAGCCGCCCTCGGGACGCTGCGTCTCGCTGATCAGATTGCGCAAGTGCCAGAACGATTGCGCCTGCTCGATGCTGGCGGCGATCGCCGCATCGGCGACGAGCCCGCGCTCGGCGGCCGCCGCCAGCAGTTCCTCGAGATTTTCCCGCAAGCCGTCGCGCGCCGCCGACGAGAGTTCGACCAGCACGTACCAGGGGTGCGGGGCGCCGAGCGGGTCGCGGGTTCCCGCGCCGTGGCGCAGCGCGAACTCGACCGCGATGCGCGACATGAGCTCGAAGCTCGTCACCGCGCCGCCGGCGCGCTCCTCGGCCAAGTTGAGCAGGGCGAGCGCGGCGCGCGGCGAAGCCACGCCGACGAACGCCGTCTCGACCGCCCGCGGGCGCGGAAACAATTTGAGCACCGCCGCGGTGATGACCCCGAGCGTGCCCTCCGCGCCGACGAACAGCTGCTTGAGATCGTAGCCGGTGTTGTCCTTCTTGAGCTTGCTCAGGCCGTTCCAGATCCGGCCGTCGGCCAACACCACTTCGAGCCCGAGCATGAGCTCGCGGGCATTGCCGTAGGCCAGCACCGCGGTGCCGCCGGCGTTGGTGGCGAGATTGCCGCCGATCGTGCAGCTGCCTTCCGCGGCAAGCGACAGCGGAAACAGCCGCTCGGCCGCCGCGGCCGCGGCTTGCGCGTTGGCGAGCACGACCCCGGCCTCGCACGTCATGGTGTTCGAGATCGGGTCGACCTCGCGGATGCGGTCGAGCCGGGTGAGCGAGAGCACGATTTCGCCCGCGAGCGGGATTTGGCCGCCGACAAGTCCGGTGTTGCCGCCTTGGGGGACGATCGCCGTCCTGGTCTCGTCGGCCAGTCGCAGGATCGCCGCGACCTCGGCGGGCGTGCCGGGCCGCAGCACCAGCGGGCTGCGGCCGTGATAGAGCCCGCGCATCTCGACGAGGTACGGCGCCTGCGCGGTCGCATCGGTGACGGCGTATTTTTCCCCGACGATGGCGGCGAACCGCGCCAGGAGCGCGGGCGATGGCACTGCCGCCGGGTGAGTGGACATGTCGGGTTTCAGTCGAGTCTCTGATTGCGGGGTGCCGCCGCGCGGACGAGGCGATCGTTGATCGCCTCGCCGATGTCGGCATGAGGAATCGGCATCACGGCGATCCTCGCAACGCCCGCGCAATCGAGTGCGCGCAGATGCGAGAACAAATTCGCGGCCGCTTCGACGAGATCGCCGGCGGGCGAGAGGTTGAGCACCGCCGCGGCGTGCTCGGCGCCGGAGTCGAGCGCCGGGCCGAAGGCGAGCAGCGCCTCGCCCGGCTCGACTGAGCGGGCGTCGAGCCGCAGCTGGGTGTTCGGCGCGTAATGCGAGCCCAGCATCCCGGGCGCCACCGGCGCATCTGCCGCATCGGTTTGCGGCGGATCCGCCAGTGCGAATCCCAGCACCGCCTCGATCCTGCTGCGGGGCAGCCCACCCGGACGCAGCAGCAAAGCCGTCTGGTCGAGGCAGGCAACGATCGTGGATTCGATGCCGACCTGCGTCGGTCCGCCATCGATGAGGAGGTCGACCCGGCCGCCGAGATCCGCGAGCACATGCGCGGCGGTGGTCGGCGAGACGTGGCCGGATCGATTGGCCGAAGGCGCGACCACGGGCCCGGCAAACGCCGCCAGGATATCGCGAGCGACCGGATGGTCCGGGATGCGCACCGCGATGGTGTCGAGCCCCGCGGTGGCGAGCTCCGATACCGGGCAATCGCTTCGCTTCGGCAGCACGAGCGTGAGCGGCCCCGGCCAGAACGCGGCAGCGATTCGCTTCGCTGCCGCATCGAAACGGGCAAGCCGGCGGGCGGTGGCGAGGTCCGCAACGTGCGAGATCAGCGGATTGAATTTCGGCCGACCTTTGGCGGCGAAGAGCCGCGCCACCGCCCTGGCGTTGCCGGCGTCGGCGCCCAGGCCGTAGACGGTCTCGGTCGGAAACGCGACGAGCCGACCCTCGGCGAGCGCGCGCGCTGCGGCTACGGCCGCGGCAGGCTCGACTCGCATCACCCGGGTCGCCAGATCGACAGCCATCTTGAGGCTCCGGTCGAGGAAGGCCGAGCTAGAGCAGAAGGATCGCAACATGCAAGCCGACTTCGCCGCGCCGGCGAAAACGGCCGCGGCCCGAGACTCCGCCGCGCCGAACTGCTAAATCCGGAACGATCCCTCGCTCCGGAACATGACCATGACCTACCAGGCGCCGGTCGGCGACATCGCCTTCACGCTTAAGCATGCGGCGGGGCTCAAGCGCGCCCTCGACGAGGGTCTCTACGGCGATCTGACCGAGGACCTCGTCGACGCGGTGCTCGAAGAGGCGGGCAAATTCGCGACCGACGTGATCGCGCCGCTCAACCGCGTCGGCGACGTCCACGGCACGCCGCTCGAGAACGGCGCGGTGAAGATGCCGCCCGGCTGGAAGGAGGCCTACACGGCCTGGAGCGCGGCCGGCTGGAACGGGCTCGCCGCGTCGACCGATTGGGGCGGGCAAGGCCTGCCGCACCTGATCAACGCCGCTTGCCTGGAGATGTGGCATTCCGCCGCAATGGCGTTCGGGCTCGGCCCGCTGCTGACCATGGGAGCCGCCGAAGCGCTTGCCGCCCACGGCGCCGAAGCGCTCAAGCAGACCTATCTGCCCAAGCTCGTGTCGGGCGAGTGGATGGGGACGATGCAGCTCACCGAGCCGCAGGCGGGCTCGGATCTCTCGGCGTTGCGCACCAAGGCCGAACGCAGGGCGGACGGCAGCTATCGCATCACCGGCCAGAAAATCTTCATCACCTACGGCGAGCACGATCTCACCGACAACATCGTGCATTTCGTGCTGGCGCGCCTTCCCGATGCGCCGCCCGGCACCCGCGGCATCTCGCTGTTCCTCGTTCCGAAATATCTGGTCAATCCCGACGGCACGCTGGGCGCGAAGAACGACGTGTGCTGTCATTCGGTCGAGCACAAGCTCGGGATCCACGGCTCGCCGACCTGCACCATGGTGTACGGCGATGGCGGCGGCGCCACCGGCTTTCTGGTCGGCGAAGAGAACCGCGGACTAGCCTGCATGTTCACCATGATGAACAATGCCCGGCTGGGCGTCGGGCTCGAGGGCGTCGCGATCGCCGAGCGCGCGACCCAGCAGGCGCTCGCCTACGCGCGCGAGCGCCGCCAGGGGCGGGCGCCGGAGGCGGCAGGCCCCGGCATGAGCCCGATCCTCACGCATCCCGACGTCAAGCGCATGCTGCTGCTGATGCGCGCCTCTACGCGGGCCTCGCGGGCGATCTGCTACATGACCGCCGCCGCGATCGACCGCTCGCACCGGGAGCGGGACGCGGGCGCGCGCGAGCGCGCGCAGGAGCGCGCTTCGCTCTTGACCCCCGTCGCCAAGGCGTTCTCGACCGACATCGGCATCGAGGTCGCCTCGCTCGGCATTCAGGTCCACGGCGGCATGGGCTTCATCGAGGAGACCGGTGCCGCCCAGCATTATCGCGACGCGAGGATTGCGGCGATCTACGAAGGCACCAACGGCATCCAGGCGATCGATCTCGTCACCCGCAAATTGCCGCTGTCCGGGGGCGCGGCGGCGCGCGCGTTCCTGCAAGAGCTGCGCGGCACGGTCGCGGGCGTTCGCGCCGTCAACGATCCGGCGCTCGGCGCGACCGCGGAGCGTTTGGGCGAGGCGATTGACAGCCTCGACCGCGCCACCGACTGGCTGCTCGCCGAGCTCGCTGGCCGGCCGGAAGCAGCGCTCGCCGGCGCGACGCCCTATCTGCGGCTGTTCGCGGTCGCCGCCGGCGGCTGCGCGCTCGCCGAGGAAGCGTTGGCGGCGATGCGGAGCGATCGCGGCAACGACGTCGCCGGCCGGCTGGGCATCGCGCGGTTCTTCGCCGAGCACATGGCGATCGCGAGCGGCGGCCTCGAGCGCGAGGTG
>DASWCW010000168.1:0-45803 GCA_036395835.1 Xanthobacteraceae bacterium | reverse complement strand
GTCGCGTGCTCTATCGCGACGCGCTCATGATCGTCATCGACAAGCCGGCCGGAATGGCGGTCCACCGCGGTCCGAAGGGCGGCGCGAGCCTCGAGGATTGTTTCGACGATTTGCGCTTCGGCCTGCCGCGCACGCCGGCGCTGGCGCATCGGCTCGATCGCGACACCTCGGGCTGCCTGGTGCTCGGCCGCCACCGCAAGGCGCTCGCGCATCTCGGCGCCCTGTTCAAGCACGGCCGCGTCGGCAAGACCTATTGGGCGATCGTGGAAGGCGGACCGGACGCGCAGGAGGGCGAGATCGACCTGCCGCTCGGCCGGCTCGATGCGACGCGCGGCTGGTGGATGAAGCCGGACGCCAAAGGCTTGCCGGCGCTGACCCGGTGGCGCGTGCTGGGGCGGGCAGCGCGCTCGATTGCCTCCTCCCTTGTGGGGGAGGCCGCCGCCGTAGGCGGCGGGAGGGGGGTGGTTTCAAATGCGTCGGCAGATACCCCCCTCCCTATCCCTCCCCCACAAGGGGGGAGGGAACAGCAAGTCGAAACGCATGAGAGAAGGGATCAGGCCCTCACTTGGCTCGCGCTCGAGCCCGTGACAGGGCGCACGCATCAACTGCGGGTGCATTGCGCGGAAACAGGTTGGCCGATCGTGGGCGACGCGATCTACGGCCGTGCGCCGCGCCACGGCGGTCCTGCGCTGCATCTTCATGCCGCCGAAGTCGTGGTTCCACTCTATCCCAAGCGCGAGCCGATCCGGGTGAAAGCCCCGGTCCCCGCGCACATGTGCGAATTGCTCGCGGCCTGCGGGTGGAAGGACGCGCCGCGTTAACTCGGACTCGTATCCCGGGCGCAGCGCACCAGGAAATGGTGCGCTGCTGAACCGGGATCCAGGAAGACGACTGCAAAAAGCTGGACCCCGGATCTCCGGCGCAAACGCTAACGCGTTGCGCCGCGTCCGGGGAACGTCGCGCGAAGTCGGCGGCCGTCGTGGCCCGTGATCGTGGTCTCGACGATCGCGCCCGGCTCGGCCGGGCGCGCGAGCTTGACCGTGAAAAACTGTTCGGTGTGGCCGGTATCCTCGGATTCCACCAGCACGCGGCGTCTCCGGCCGACCTCGCCGTCGAGGTGCCGCGCGAGCGCGAGAGATCCTTTGTCGCGCAGGCGCTGCGCCCGCTCCTTGACGGCGGGGATCGCCACTTGCGGCATGCGGGCCGCCGGCGTGCCGGGCCGCGGCGAGAACGGAAACACGTGGAGGTGGACGAGCCCGCATTCCTCGACGAGATCGAGCGAGCGCCCAAACATCGCTTCGGTCTCGGTCGGGAAGCCGGCGATGATGTCGGCTCCGAACACGATGTCCGGCCGCAACGCGCGCAACTTGGCGCACAGCGCGATCGCGTCGGCGCGCGAATGCCGGCGCTTCATGCGTTTCAAGATCAGGTCGTCGCCCGATTGCAGCGAGAGATGCAGGTGCGGCATCAGCCGCGCTTCCTGTGCGAACGCCTCGATGAGATCGGGATCGGTCTCGACGGAATCGACCGAGGAGAGCCGCAGCCGCTTAAGCTCTGGCACGTGCTTGAGAATCGCTCTGACCAACTTGCCCAGGGTCGGCCGGCCGGGAAGGTTCTGGCCGTAGCTCGTGATGTCGACGCCGGTCAGCACGATCTCGCGATAGCCGTTCGCGGCGAGCCGGCGCACCTGGGTGACGACCTCGCCCATCGGCACCGAGCGCGAGTTTCCGCGTCCGAACGGGATGATGCAGAAGGTGCAGCGGTGATCGCATCCGTTCTGGACCTGCACGAAGGCGCGAGAGAAGCCCTCGAAGCCGTCGATCAGGTGCAGCGCGGTCTCGCGCACCGAGCCGATGTCGTTGACGGCGAGCTTTTCCTCGCTGCCGACCGAAAGGCCGGCGGTGCGGTCGAGATGATCCCGCGTCGCGCGCCAGGATTCTTGCGCCAGCTTGTCCGCATTGCCGACCACGCGGTCGACCTCGGCCATGGCCGCGAAGCTCCGTGGCTCGGTCTGGGCGGCGCAGCCGGTCACGACGATGCGCGCATGCGGCCGTTCGCGGCGAAGTTTTCGGATCTTTTGACGCGCCTGGCGCACCGCCTCGGCGGTGACCGCGCAGGTGTTGACGATGATCGTATCGGTCAGCTCGGCGGCGGCCGCCTCCCGCCGCATCACTTGCGACTCGTAGGCGTTGAGCCGGCAGCCGAAGGTCACGACATCGACCGTCATGGCAAATCTCAGGCGGCGCCGGCGGACAGCAGGGAATCGAACCGGCCCGCGAATTCGAATGCGACCGGTCCGGTCATCAGCACGTGATTGTCGGCGCGCCATTCGATCGTAAGATCGCCGCCCGGCAAGGTCACCCGGACCTTGCGGCCGGTTCGGCCGGTGCGCGCGGCGCATACCGCGGCCGCACAGGCGGCCGAGCCGCATGCCCGGGTCAGGCCGGCGCCGCGTTCCCAGGTCCGCACCGAAATATGCTCGCGGGAGGCGACCGCCCCGAGCGAGATGTTGGCCCGCTTGGGAAACATCGGATGGTTCTCGAGCAGCGGGCCGATCGCCGCAAGATCATGGGCCGCAACGTCGGCGACCCAGAAGATTGCATGCGGATTGCCGACATTCACGACGGAAGGCGAATGCAGAACCGGTGCGTCGATCGGACCGATCTGCAGCTCGATGGCGCGGGTGTCCGCAAACGGCTCGGCGAGCGGAATCTCATCCCAGCGAAACCGCGGCGCTCCGGTGTCGACCGTGAAAAGCTCTCGCCCGGCCTTCGAGCAGACCGAAACGCCCGCGCTGGTTTCGAAGCTCACCGCGTCCTTGCCGGTTTCGGCGCAGGCGAGCGCGGCGATGCACCGCATGCCGTTGCCGCAGGCGCCGGATTCCGAGCCGTCGTTGTTGTAGATGCGCACGAAAGCCTCGGTCCCGTGCGTGCGGGGCGGGTAGAGCGCCATGATCTGGTCGAACGCAACCGATGCGGCGGCGGCGCGGGCTTCGGCCGCGGCAATCGGGGCGGGGGATGCGCGCATGTCGACCACGACGATCTCGTTGCCGAGGCCGTTCATCTTGGTGAAAGCACGATTGGCGAGTGCGCTCATGCCGGTTCCGATCGCGGTCCTTATATGGCCAAAGCCCGGCGATTTGCGAGTCGGTTCCGGCCGCGCGAGCGCGCGAGCGTTGCGGCCGGAGCGCGGCGGCGTTACGCATTTCTTGCATCGCAGGCGCGTCGCGGCATGCTACATGGATCGCGTCGGGGATAGCCCTATGGCGTGCCGGGCGGGCAGGGCGGACGAGGAGAAAAACATGTTCTCGATTCGCAAGGCGGCCACCATCGGCCTCGCCGCCGCCGGGCTCGTGCTGCTCGGGCTTGCGCCGTCCTGGCCGCAGGCGGCGACGCCGGCACCCGGCACGCCGGCCCAGGGCGCGCCGAGCCAGCCCGGCGATCCGTTCGGCGAGGAAGTGACCATGACGCCGAAAACGATCCTCTATTTGAAGGGGACGGCGACCTGGGACAACGCCTACGAAAGCCTGGTCGACGCCTTCAAGTCGCTGCGGGGTTTCATCGATCGCGAGAAGCTCAAGACGGACGGACCGCCGATCACGATCTACCTGTCGACCGACGATACCGGATTTCAATTCCAGGCCGCGATCCCGATCGCGGAAGAGCCCAAGGCTGCGCCACGCGGCGATCTCGCGGTCGGCAAATCGCCGGAGGGCAGGGCGCTCAAATTCGTCCACCGCGGATCCTACGACGGAATGGACACCACCTATGACGCGATCACCAATCACCTCGACCAGAAGGGATTGGAAGCCAAGGACCTGTTCATCGAGCAATATGTCACCGATCCGGTCTCCACCCCGGAGGACAAGCTCGTGATCGAGGTGTTCGTGCCGGTGAAGTGAGCACAAACGCGGAGACCCGCCCGGCACTAGTTATGATTGTAAAAATGCATTTGCTCACAATTGGAGGATGTTTTCGTGCAAAATGGAATGGCATAAGCCAGTGATTTTCCTCAAAGTTCTTTCGGGCGGAAATGTGTCGGCAACGGGACGGGAATCAGCCTCGAGTTTGCTGCTCGTGGGGCGCATCGCCGCGCGCTCATAGGCAAATAGCGATCCAGGAGACTTCAGCCCAGTTCCCACGCCTCGCCGGGCCGGAGCACACGGAAACGCTCGGGCGCGATCCGCGCCGTGGCGCGAGCCTCGATCAGCGCCCGCTCGGGCGCGTCGATCGCCTCGTCGGTGAGCTGGAAGGTCCCGTGATGATGCGCAAGCGCGAGCTCCGCGCCGAGATCGAGAAAGGCTTTGACGCTTTCCTGCGGGTTCATGTGCTGCTCGCGCATGAACCAGCGCGGCTCATAGGCGCCGATCGGCAGGATGGCGAGGCGGATCGGGCCCGGCCGGCGCGCTTCGCGGAAACGGCGGCCGTCGCCGTAACCGGAATCTCCGACGTGATAGATGCGTCCGGCCGGGGTCTCCATCGAGAAGGCGGCCCATAACGCCCGGTTGCGATCGAACAGATGCCGGGCCGACCAATGCCGCATCGGCATGAGCGTGATCGCCAGCGTCCCGAGATCGACGCGGTCGCCCCAGTCGTAGGCCTCGGCGCGGATCGCTCCGTCGTGCCGGCGCATGATGGCATCGTTGCCGAGCGGGGTGATGACCCGCGGCCGGTGCGTCGCCGCGAGCCGCGACAGCGTCGCGAGATCGAGATGGTCGTAGTGGCAATGGGAGACCAGCACCGCGTCGATTTTCGGCAGCGCCTCGAACGGAATTCCGGGATCGTTGACGCGCCGGGGACCCGCGAAGCTCACGGGCGAGACCCGTTCCGACCATACCGGATCGACCAGGACGTTGAGCCCGCCGGCCTGGACCAGCAGGCTGGCGTGGCCGACGAATGCGATGCGCGCGCGCGAGCCCGAAACATGCGGCGGCGGCCGGTCCGAATAGGGGCTCGGGTAGGAAACCGGCCATTCGGCCTTCCGACTGGAGCTCCACCACCGCACCATGTCGCGAATGCCTTTCGGCGGCACGCCGTCGGGATCGAGGAAGCGCACCCCGTCGAAATGATCGGAGATCGGTCCCTCGTAATAGCGCGCCGTCGCGGCCCGCGCACCGACCCCGCCGGTGCTCGCGGCGGCAGCCGCAGCCAAGAGCGTGAACATCCGGCGACGCGAAAGTCTCATACGGCCTCCTGCTCCGCCCCGATCATAGCTGAAATCCGGTCATGCCGGTGGCGGGAACGCCACCGGCACGGCGCCTTGACTTGACCCCGGCGCATCCATAGCTTCCGCGGGCTCTCTTGAGCCTCGAGAATTCGATTGGCTGACCGGTCGAAAGGCCGGAGGTCGACGCCCGACAGCGCGCTGCGCCCTCGGGCGCAAACGTGTTTGCTTCTCCCTCTCCCCGCCGGGGAAAGGGTCGGGGTGAGGGGCAGCCGAATCTGGATGGATCGATGTTCGACAGCCTTTCGGAACGACTGAGCAACATCCTCGACCGGCTGACCGGCCGCGGGGCGCTGAGCCAGGCCGACGTCGATGCGGCGCTGCGCGAAATCCGGCGGGCGCTGCTCGAGGCCGATGTCGCTCTCGACGTCGCGCGCGCCTTCGTCGACCGCATGCGCGAGCGCGCGGTCGGCGTCGAAGTCATCAAATCGGTGACCCCCGGCCAGATGGTCGTGAAGCTCGTCCACGACGAGCTGATCGCGACCTTGGGGGCGCAGAGCGAGGGCATCGATCTCAATGCGCCGGCGCCGATCGCCATCATGTTGGTCGGGCTGCAGGGCTCGGGCAAGACCACGACCGCCGCGAAGCTCGCGAAACGGCTCGGCGAGGCGGCCAAGCGCAAGGTGCTGATGGCGTCGCTCGATACGCGCCGGCCGGCCGCCATGGAGCAGCTCGCCGTGCTCGGGCGCCAGATCGGGACCGACACCCTGCCGGTCGTTGCCGGCCAGACCGCGGTGCAGATCGCGCGCCGCGCGCTCGAAGCCGGCAGGCTCGGCGGCTACGACGTGGTTGTGCTCGACACCGCCGGCCGCATCACGCTCGACGACGCGATGATGGCCGAAGCCGCCGAGGTCAAGCGCGCCGCTTCCCCCCACGAAGTGCTGCTCGTCGCCGATGCGCTCACCGGCCAGGATGCCGTCAATCTCGCCCGCGCGTTCAACGAGCGCGTGGGCCTCAGCGGCATCGTGCTGACCCGGGTCGACGGCGATGGCCGCGGCGGCGCCGCGCTCTCCATGCGCGCCGTGACCGGCAAGCCGATCAAGCTGATCGGCACCGGCGAGAGGCTCGAGGCGCTGGAGGATTTCCATCCCGCGCGCATCGCCGATCGCATCCTCGGCATGGGCGACATCGTCTCGCTGGTCGAGAAGGCCGCGGCCACGATCGATGCCGAGCGGGCGCAGCGCGTCGCCGAGAAGATGCGCAAGGGCGCGTTCGATCTCGCCGACCTGCGCGATCAGCTCGAGCAGATGAAAAAAATCGGCGGCGTGTCCGGCCTGATGGGGATGATTCCCGGCATCGCCAAGATGAAGAAGGAGATCGCCAGCGCCAATCTCGATGACCGCGTGGTCAAGCGGCAGATCGCGATCATCGATTCGATGACGCCCCGGGAGCGCCGCCAGCCCGACGTCCTCAAGGCCAGCCGCAAGAAACGCATCGCAGCCGGATCCGGCACGAAGGTCGAGGACATCAACCGGCTGCTCAAGATGCACCGGACCATGGCCGACATGATGAAGGCCATGGGCGGCGGCAAGCGCGGCCCGCTGGGCGCGCTCGGCAATCTGTTCGGGATGGGCGGCGGCATGCCCAAGCCGGAGGAGCTCGCCAAGCTCGCGCAACAAATGCCGGGTGGACTGCCGGGCGGGCTGCCAGGCCTGCCTTCGAATTTCCCGGGCAGTGGCCCGCCGGGACTTCCCGGCCTCGCCGGCAAATTGCCGGGCCTCGGCGGAATGCCGGGACCGGCGAAAAAGAAATGACGAACCGGTTGGTTCGTCATCCCGGGGCCCGAGCGAAGCGAGGGAACCCGGGATCCATAACCACGGTCGCGAGAGATTGTGTCATCGGTGTTCATGGGTTCCGGGTTCGCGCCTTCGGCGTGCCCCGGAATGACAACAAAGAGAGGAATTGACATGCCACTGAAAATCCGGCTGGCCCGCGCCGGCACCAAGAAGCGGCCGTACTACCACGTAGTGATCGCCGATTCCCGCGCGCCGCGGGACGGCCGTTTCATCGAGCGATTGGGTCATTTCAACCCATTGGTGGCCAAGGACGCCAAGGATCGACTCAAGCTCGACCTCAAAAAGATCAAGACATGGCTCGGCAAGGGCGCAACGCCGACCGACCGCGTGCTGCGGTTTCTTGACGAGGCCGGCGTGATGAAGCGTCCCGCCCGCAACAATCCGAAAAAAGCGCAGCCGAAGAAAAAGGCGCAGGAACGCGCGGCGGCCGCGGCAGGCGGCGGCACTGCGACTCCGGCCGCCGCGGCTCCGACAACTCCGGCCGCTCCGGCGGCGCCAGCGGCCCCGGCGGCGCCGGCCGGAGAAGCCGCGGCGAGCTGATCGGATCATGGCCCCCGCGCGATCCTCACGCTCGAAACCCTCCCGGCTGGTGGGCGAGGGTCGTCCGGCCCAGTCATGGCGAGACAGCGGTGAGGAGGCCCGGGTCTGCGTGGCCCAGATCGGCGCCCCCCATGGCGTTCGCGGCGAAGTGCGCCTGCGCTCGTTCACCGAGGACCCGATGGCGCTGACGCGCTACGGCGCGTTCGAAGCCGAGGGCGGTTCGCGCGTGCTGGAGCTCGAGGCGGTGCGCCCGGCCAAGAATTCGCTGGTCGCCCGGTTCGCCGGGGTCGCGGACCGCGATGCTGCGGCCGCCCTGCGTAACATCTGGCTGTACGTCCCGCGCGCACGGCTGCCCGAGCCGGAGGAAGAGACCTATTACCACGGCGATCTGATCGGGCTTGCGGCGGTCGATCCCGACGGAACGAGTTTGGGTACGGTCTGCGCGGTGCAAAACTTCGGCGCCGGCGATCTCATCGAGATCGCGCCCGCGGCCGGCGGTCCGACTGTGCTGCTGCCCTTCACCAAGGCGCTGGTGCCGGCGATCGACATCCCGAGCGGGCGGATGGTAGTCCGGTTGCTTGCCGATTTACTCGGAGACAGCTCCCCCCTTGAGGGGGAGGTCGATTCGCGCGCACGCGCGAATCGGGAGGGGGGTATTAGGATTCGCAGCGTGGAGGACCCCCCTCCCCATCCCTCCCCCTCAAGGGGGGAGGGAGGCGGCCGTGGCTAGGCCGTGCCCATGTGGCGCGCGACTGTGCTCACCATCTTCCCGGAGATGTTTCCGGGGCCGCTGGCATTCAGCCTCGCCGGGCGGGCGCTGCAAACCGGGCTGTGGTCGCTCGAGCCCGTGGATATCCGCGAGTTCGCGACCGACCGCCACCGTTCCGTCGACGATACCCCGGCCGGCGGCGGTCCCGGCATGGTGATGAAGCCCGACGTGCTTGCGCGCGCGCTCGATGCCCGGGCGGGCGAAGATCGGCCTCGCCTGCTGATGAGCCCGCGGGGCGTGCCGCTCACTCAGGACCGGGTCGAGGCCTGGGCGAGGGGCCCTGGACTCGTCGTCGTGTGCGGCCGGTTCGAGGCGGTGGACGAACGGGTGATCGCGGCGCGCGGACTGGAAGAGGTGTCGATCGGCGATTTCGTGCTCTCGGGCGGCGACATCGCCGCGCTCGCCTTGATCGATGCGTGCGTGCGGCTGTTGCCCGGCGTCATGGGCAAGGAGGCCTCGGGCGGAGAGGAGAGCTTCACGGCCGGCCTGCTCGAATATCCGCAATATACGCGCCCGCAGGTCTGGGAAGGGCGCGCCGTCCCGGACGTGCTTCTGTCCGGCGACCACGCCAAGGTCGCGGCGTTCCGCAGGAGCGAAGCCGAGCGCCTGACCCGCGAGCGGCGGCCGGACCTCTGGGCGGCCTACCTCGACCGGATCCGGCGCTCGACCAACAGATGACAAATGCGCCGGCCTGTCGTATAGGCGGCGCCGACCCTTGAAAATCCTGCAAAAATGCGCGCCGCAGCGCGCCGCCGACGGAGAATTCGCCATGAACCTGATCCAGGAGCTCGAGCAGGAGCAGATCGCCAAACTTTCCGCCGGCAAGAAAATTCCCGACTTCGGTCCCGGCGACACCGTGCTCGTCAACGTCAAGGTGGTCGAGGGCGAGCGCCGCCGCGTCCAGGCCTATGAGGGCGTGTGCATCGGCCGGTCGGGCCGCGGGCTCAACGAGAGCTTCACGGTGCGCAAGATCTCCTATGGCGAAGGCGTCGAGCGGGTGTTTCCGCTCTACTCGCCGATGATCGACTCCATCAAGGTGGTCCGCCGCGGAAAAGTGCGCCGCGCCAAGCTCTATTACCTGCGGCAGCGGCGCGGCAAATCGGCGCGCATCACCGAGAAGCAGGATCGCCCGGGCGCGGCGGCGGCCGCCGCCGGCGCTGCCGCCGAGCCGGAAGAGGCCGCCGCCGAGTGAGCGCGCTTGCCGGACATCCGCGGCGCACGATTCTGCGCTGCCCCGCGTGAAATGGACGAACGAGTATGGCGAAGCCGCGTACCCTTTTTGACAAGATCTGGGACGACCACCTGGTCGACGAGCAGCTGGACGGCACCTGCCTGATCTACATCGACCGGCATCTCGTCCACGAGGTGACCTCGCCGCAGGCGTTCGAGGGCCTGCGTCTCTCCGGTCGCAAAGTGCGTGCGCCGGAAAAGACCCTGGCGGTGGTCGATCACAACGTTCCGACCACGGACCGCAGCAAGGGCATCGACGATCCCGAGAGCGCCACGCAAATCGACACGCTCGCCGAGAACGCGAAGCGGTTCGGCATCGAATATTACGACGCGCTCGACCGCCGCCAGGGCATCGTCCACATCATCGGCCCCGAGCAGGGCTTTACGCTTCCGGGCACGACGATCGTGTGCGGCGACAGTCACACCTCGACCCACGGCGCCTTCGGTGCGCTCGCCTACGGCATCGGCACGTCCGAGGTCGAGCACGTGCTCGCGACCCAGACCTTGATCCAGACCAAAGCCAAGAACATGCGGGTGACGGTCGACGGCAAGTTGCCGGCCGGCGTCGCCGCCAAGGACGTCATCCTGGCCATCATCGGCGAGATCGGCACCGCGGGAGGCACCGGCCACGCGATCGAATATGCGGGCGAAGCGATCCGCGCGCTGTCGATGGAAGGCCGCATGACGGTCTGCAACATGTCGATCGAGGCCGGCGCCCGCGCCGGCATGATCGCGCCGGACGAGACCACGTTCGCGTATCTTGAGGACCGGCCCAAGGCCCCCAAGGGCGCGGCCTGGGACGCGGCGCGGCGCTATTGGGAGCGGCTCCGGTCCGATGACGGCGCCGCGTTCGACCGCGAGGTGCGGCTCGACGCCGCGAAGCTGCCGCCGCTCGTCACCTGGGGCACGAGCCCCGAGCAGGTCGCCGCCGTGACGGGCCGCGTCCCGGTCCCCTCCGAGATCCCGGACGAAGGCAAACGGCGCTCGGCCGAGCGCGCGCTGGCCTACATGGGGCTCAAGGGCGGCGAGCAGATCGCCGACATCGCGCTCGACCGGATTTTCATCGGCTCGTGCACCAATTCGCGCATCGAGGATCTGCGCGAGGTCGCCCGCATCGTCCAAGGCAAGACGGTCAATCCGAACTTGAACGCGATGATCGTGCCCGGCTCGGGCCTGATCAAGGCGCAGGCCGAGGCCGAGGGCCTCGACAAGATCTTTCTCGAGGCTGGGTTCGAATGGCGCGAGCCCGGCTGCTCGATGTGCCTCGCCATGAACGCCGACAAGCTCGCGCCGGAAGAGCGCTGCGCCTCGACCTCGAACCGCAATTTCGAGGGCCGGCAAGGTTTTCGGGGGCGCACCCACCTGGTCTCGCCCGCCATGGCGGCGGCAGCGGCGATCGCCGGCCGCTTCGTCGACGTGCGGGAGTGGCGCTGACGCGCTGTTGTTGCCACGGTGCCCGAGCCTTCCTGAAAATATTCACAGCTCGCCGGCATCGTAAACCGTCCTGCCGTCGAACAACGTGCGCAGCACACGCGTGCCGGCGATGTCCTCGACCGGGCACGTCGCCGGGTCGCGATCCAGGATGATCAGGTCCGCATGAGCGCCCGGGGAAAGGCGGCCGATGTCGTTCCATTGCAGGACGCGCGCCGCGTCGCGCGTCCACATCGAGATCGCCTGGGTCCGGCTGATCTTCTGCGCGGCGCCGAGGTTGGAATAGCCCGACGGGGTCCTGTGCAGCAGCGCCAGCTGGATTTGCTCGAATACGTTCCTGGGCCCCCAGTCCGCCCCGGCACCGACCGCTAACCCGGCATCGAAGAAGCGGCGGAGCGGGAGCAGGTCCTCGATCATGGCGTCGCGCCGTTCCGGTTTGAATCGTTTGCGAAACAAGTCTCCCATCCCGAACAGGTAGGTCATGGTCGTCGTGATATCGAAATCGAGCCGCGAATACCGCTTCACCTGCTCGGGCTCGATGAAGGGCGTATGCACGAGGATCCATCGCAACGATCGAATGTCGTGGTCAGCCGCCAGGTTCTCCAGCATGCCAAGATTGTCTTCGTGGGCCTGCGTTCCGACGCACAGCGTGTTCAGGCGAATGCGTCTCTCGGCGCAGAACCGCATTACCGCCTCGATCTTCTCCGGATCCATCATGTGACGCCCGCGCGTCTCCGCGCCATCGGGGCCGTAATAGGCTTCGCGCATCATCATGTGCCCGGGATAGCATCCGCCGTCCCATTGGATGCTGACCCCGTTGAAACGGAAATAATCATCGCTCAGCTCGATCGATGCCGCAGCGTCTTCGAGCCCGCGCATCAGCTCATCGAGCGTGCGCGGGCGGCTCCATGCGTGCCGAAGGAATCCGATTCCTGGGAAACGGTCACCCGCATGTTCAGCTCGCCGGATTTGCGCAGCCGGCGATAAACCTCGATATGATGCTTGTACATCATGTGGTTTTCATAGATGCCGGTGACGCCCAGACCGTGATGGCTGGCAACGGCACGCCGCGTCGCGTCGAGCATCAATTCGGAACCGATCGTCCGCGGGATCTTCCGCCAGAGTTGGTAGGCGAATTCCTCGCCGCTGTAGACGCCGTTGATTGCCCCGTGCAGCCTGCCGGTCGGCTCGCCGGCCGCGTCCTTCTCGATGCTGACGTTTCCGACACGGTCCGGCAGGTCGCGAGTGATGCCGAGTTCCCGCAGCGCCAGGGAATTGAACACGGCGGTATTGGGAATGTTCGGCTCCCAGGCCTGGATCGCCACGGGGTGTTGGTTCGTTGCGCGATCGAGCACATGCCGCGTCGGCAACTCGCCTTCCTCCATGTCCTTGTACGAACGCCGAATGAAATAATGCGGCTCGCCGACCGGCGTGGTCAGGATCCATTCGCCTGCCGGAGCGCTCTTGGCCCGATCGGCGATCCGCCGCACGATCTGGTCGTGCGACACTGCGGTCATGATGTCCACCAGCGGCGCCTGCCGGGCAGCGAAATGCAGAAGGTGCGGATGGGTGTCGATCAGTCCCGGCAAAATGGTGGCGCCGCGCACGTTCCAAGTTTCGATCGGCGCCCCGGCGCGCGCGTGCAATGCCTGCCCGTCGCCCACGGCCGCGACCCGGCCGGCTTCGATGAGAATGGCGTCGGCCGTCGAGTCGGCGTCGTCGAACGAATAGACTCTTGCGTTCCGGATCAATACCGGGCGATCGACTCCATTCATGGCGACGCCGTGCCGTCGACCAGCAAGGTAACCTTCGACTCATTCGATCAGCTCGTGGGCGCGGGGAGTCGGGGAGCAGGTTGCCCGCCGCCTTTCAGCCGCGCACCCACCAGCAGCGCATATAGGGCATCACCACGGTCGTGCCCCAATACGGCCGCCACACCTCGCGGTAGCCGTCGACGCATTCGCGGTGGAGCGGCTGCCCCGGATAGACCTCGATGCGTGGCCGGGTGCGGACCATGCGGCGGGGCGGAGATTCCGGCACCGCCTGCGCCATACGGATTTCGCCGCTCGAGGTAGTGCGATCGGCCTCTGCAGCGCCGGCCATGCCCGGCGGCGCCATCCCGAGCATCGCAGCCGCTGCTGCCCAGGCGAGCACGCTCGTCGTTCTCGGCATTTCGTCCCTCCCTTCGGGCCACGCTCCCGCATCGAGGCGACGCCGTCAACTCGCTAGCGCAACGCAGCCTGTCTATACTCTCGCGCGCCATTGGAGGAATGGTTTTACATGTCCGCCGAGCTCTACCTCGCCTATGTGGCTGCGTGCTTCGCGATCGTCATCGTGCCGGGCCCGACCGTGACGCTCATCATCGCCAACAGCCTGCGCCACGGCGCGCGCGCCGGTCTCCTGAACGTCGCCGGCACGCAGCTCGGGCTCGCCGCGATGATCGCGATCCTTTGCGTCGGGCTCGCCTCGATCATCGCCTCGATCGGCGTGTGGTTCGATTGGGTGCGGCTCGCCGGGGCCGCGTATCTGGTCTGGCTGGGCTTCAAGCTGTTGCGCTTCCCCGGCGCGCTCGATGAGGCAGGAGCTGCACCTGTGCCTCCGCCCCGCTCCGGCTTTTTCCTGCAGGGCTTCCTGGTGATCCTGAGCAACCCGAAGGCGCTGCTGTTCTTCGGCGCCTTTATCCCGCAATTCGTCGATCCCAACGGCGCCTACGTGCAGCAGATCATGCTGCTCGGCTTGACCTTCATGGCGGTCGCGACGCTCTGCGATGGCGCCTACGCGGTGCTGGTCGGCCGGCTGGGGCTCGCGCTGTCCGGCCGCCGCGTTCGTGCGGTCTCGCGGCTGAGCGGCGGGCTCCTGGTCGGCGGCGGCATCTGGCTCGCGCTCGCGCGTGCCCGCTGAACGAGATCGGTCCCGGCGCTGCCATGAATGATCCATCGTCCTCCGACCCCACCGCCTGGCGGCTCGTCAAATCGCCCGCGCTCGACGAGATCGAGGCGCTCGCGGCTGCGGCGTTCCGCCGGCTGCCGCAGCGCTTTCGGCAGCTGTGCGGCAATCTCGTGATCCGGGTCGAGGATTTCCCGGCCGACGACGTGGTCGAGGAGATGGGACTGGAGAGCGAGTTCGACATCCTGGGGCTGTTCCAGGGCGTCGGGCTGCCGTTCCAGTCGGAGAGCGCCCCGGTGCAGATGCCCAACCTGATCTGGCTCTACCGGCGGCCGATCCTCGATTACTGGGCCGAGCACGACGAGACGCTCGGCAAGATCGTCACCCACGTGCTTCTGCACGAGATTGGCCACCATTTCGGCCTCTCCGACGACGACATCGCGGCGATCGAGGCGGATGTGGCTTAAGGCGCCCGCGCGGCGTGTATCGTAGCGCTGTGGTCCCCGGCCTCGTCAGAATGCGGCAAGAACTCTTCCGCTCGACGAGCATTCGCGCTAAACGCAGGTCGCGCGACAAACCCGCAGGAAAACCAGGATGGAAAAATTCACCGTACTCGAAGGCGTCGCGGCGCCGCTGAAGATGATCAACGTCGACACCGACCGGATCATCCCCAAGCAATACCTCAAGACCATCAAGCGCACCGGGCTCGGCAAAGGCCTGTTCGCCGAGATGCGTTATAATTCCGACGGCAGCGAGAAACCGGATTTCGTGCTCAACAAGCCCGCCTACCGCAAGGCCAAGATCCTCGTCGCCGGGGAGAATTTCGGCTGCGGCTCCTCGCGCGAGCACGCGCCCTGGGCGTTGCTCGATTTCGGCATCCGCTGCGTTATCTCGACCTCGTTCGCCGACATTTTCTACAACAATTGCTTCAAGAACGGCATTCTGCCCATCAAGGTGTCGCCGCAGGATTTGGAGAAACTGTTCGACGATGCCGAGCGCGGCGCCAACGCCACGCTGAGCATCGATCTCGACAAGCAGGAGATCCGCGGCCCCGACGGCGGCATGGTCAAGTTCGACATCGATGCGTTCCGCAAGCATTGTTTGCTCAACGGGCTCGACGACATCGGACTCACCATGGTCAAGGCCCCAAAGATCGCGAGCTACGAGCAAAAGGCGAAGGCCGAGCGGCCGTGGCTGTGAGGGTCGTGGCGATCGCGCTGCTCGGCTCGATGCTGGCGGCGCCGGCGGTGCTGGCGCAACGAACCACGTTCGACGGCCTGGTCGGCTGCGAGCGCTATGCGGCGGTCGAGTTCAAGCGCCGCAACCCGGCGTTCCGCCGCTTCGTGATCGATCGCGCGAGCGTCGCGGTCGACCGGTTCGCCGACAAGATCGGCAGCCAGTTCGTCTCGACCATTTATCACGGCCGCGCCAGCTACGACGCGGGAAGCGGCGCCAAGATCGTGCACTTCCTCTGTCTGCACGGCGGCAGCGAGCGCGGGCCGCTGTTCGTCTACGCACTTTCTGACTGAGCGATCGCGTCGGCGATCGCTACGGTGCGGCGCGCCATCTCGGCATGCAGCCGTTCCACCATGCGGCCGTCGATCCGCACCACGCCCTTGTCAAAATTCTCCGGCTGATCAAATGCGGCGAGGATTTTTCGCGCGCTCTCGACTTCGTCGGGGCTCGGCGAGAATGCGGCGTTGCACGACTCGATCTGGCTCGGATGGATCAGGGTCTTGCCATCGAAGCCGAGATCGCGGGCCTCGGCGCATTCGCGCGCGAAGCCCTGCGCATCGCCGATGTCATTGAAGACGCCGTCGACGATGTCGAGCCGGTAGCTGCGCGCGGCCGCGACGCACACCATCAGCCATGCGAGCATCGGCGCCCGGCCGGGAACGATCTTCGCCCGCGTGTCCTTGGCAAGATCGTTGGTACCCATCACGAAGCCGGCGAGGCGGGTCGAGGGCTCGCGGGACGCTGCCGCGATCTCCTTGGCGTTCAGGATCGCGAGCGGCGTCTCCATCATCGCCCAAATGCGGATCTTCGGGTTGGCGCCGAGCGCGGCGAGCCGCCCGCCGATCGCCACGAGACCCTCGGGGGTCGATACTTTGGGCACGAGGATCGCGTCGGGCGCGGCGGCCACGGCCGCCGCAAGATCGTCGGCACCCCAGGGCGTATCGGGTGCGTTGATGCGGACAAAAATCTCACGCCGGCCGAAGCCGCCGCTCCGCACGGCATCGCATACCTGCTGGCGCGCGGCCGGCTTCGCGTCGGGCGCGACCGCGTCCTCGAGATCGAGGATCAGTGCGTCGGCGGCGAGCGTCCTTGCCTTCTCGATGGCGCGCGCGTTCGATCCCGGCATGTAGAGCACGCTGCGGCGCGGACGCACGGGCATGGGGCCTCACCCTCGTTCCCCGGACCGCGCGGCGCGAAGCGCCGTCGCGCGATCCGGGGTCCAGCAGTAGCTTCGCGAAGCGACCTTATTAGCGGAATCGACATATGGCCGCTACGCGAAGTCACTCCTGGGTCCCGGATCGTCGCTCGCGTGCTGCGCTCGCTCGTCCGGGACACGGCGATGAATGTTGGCTTGCGGGGGTCGACGGATGTCCCGCCGGATGGGTCGCGGCGTTGGTGCGGCCCGCCAGCGAGGAAGCGCGCGTGCGGGTCGTGCCGGGCTTTGCCGACGTGGCCTCCGCGCCCGAGGCGCCGGGCATCGTCGCGGTCGACGTGCCGATCGGATTGCCGGCGCGCATCGGGCCGGGCGGCCGCGGCCCGGAAGCGGCGGTGCGACCCCTGCTGGGCGCTCGGCAATCCTCGGTGTTCTCGGTGCCGTCGCGCGCGGCGATCTATGCGGAAAGTTTCGGCGAGGCCTGCCGGATCGGGCTCGTGAATTCGGAGCCGCCGCGAAAAATCTCAAAGCAGTTGTTCATGATCGCGCCGAAAATCCGCGAAGTGGATACTTTGCTGCGCGAAAATCCGGCGCTGGCGCCGAACGTGTTCGAAGTCCATCCGGAGGTCGCGTTCTGGCGGCTCAACGGCAATCGCGCGCTCGAGGAGCCCAAGAAGATCAGGGGCGTGCCGCACGGCCCGGGCCTCGTCTTGCGCCGCCGTTTGCTGATCGAAGCCGGACTTCCGGCCTCGTGCGTCGAAGCCGTGCCGCCCAAAGGCGCGCGCGCCGACGACCTCCTCGACGCGCTCGCCTGCGCGGCGATCGCGCGGCGATTATATGCGGGTACCGCGCGACCGTTTCCGGACCCGCCGGGACGCGACGAGTTCGGACTGCCCGTAGCGATTTGGGCCTAACGCGGGGTCGTTCCGGGGCGCCGCGAAGCGGAGCGCCCGGAATCCATGAACACCGGGCAAGCTGTGGTTCCAGACGGCGCCAAGTGGCCATGGGTTCCGGGTCTGGCCCTTCGGGCGAGCCCGGAATGACGGCAGAGCAACTGGATGGATCACGCCGCCTTGCGCTTGGCCTGGATCAGCTTGCGGTTGATCAGGCACTCGGCGATCTGCACCGCGTTGAGCGCGGCGCCCTTGCGCAGATTGTCGGACACGATCCACAGCACCAGGCCGCTGTCGATCGTGGGATCCTCGCGCACGCGGCTGATGTAGGTCGCGTCTTCGCCGGCGGATTCGAACGGCGTGACGTAGCCGCCCGCCTCCCGCTTGTCGATGACGAGACAGCCAGGCGCATTGCGCAAAAGCTCGCGGGCCTCGTCGGCGCTGATCGGCTCTTCGAACTCGATGCTGACCGCCTCGGCGTGGCCGATGAACACCGGCACGCGCACGCAGGTCGCGACCAGCTTGATCTTCGGATCGAGGATCTTCTTGGTCTCGGCCACCATCTTCCATTCTTCCTTGGTGAAGCCGTCGTCCATGAACACGTCGATCTGCGGGATCACGTTGAAGGCGATTCGCTTTGGGAATTTCTTCGGCTCGATCGGATCGGTCACGTAGACGGCCTTCGTCTGCGCGAACAGCTCGTCCATGGCCTCGCGGCCCGCGCCGGAGACCGATTGGTAGGTCGAGACCACCACGCGCTTGATCCGCGCGCGGTCGTGCAGGGGTTTGAGCACCACCACGAGCTCGGCGGTCGAGCAGTTCGGATTGGCGATGATGCCCTTCTTGCGGAAACCCGCGACCGCGTCCGCATTGACCTCGGGGACCACGAGCGGAACGTCGGCGTCGTAGCGCCAGCACGAGGAATTGTCGATCACCACCGCGCCCTTGGCCGCGATCTTCGGCGACCATTCCTTGGACACCGCCGAGCCCGCCGACATCAGGCAGATGTCGACGTCGGAAAAATCGAAATGCTCGAGCGCCTTGGCCTTGAGCGTCCGCTCGCCGCAGGAGATCTCCACACCCTGGCTGCGCCGCGAGGCGAGCGCCACGATCTCGTCGGCCGGAAACATGCGCTCGGCCAAGATGTCGAGCATTTCCCGGCCCACATTGCCGGTGGCGCCGACGACGGCGACCTTGTAGCCCATGTGCACTCTCCGGAGGCTAATCGCCCCGCCCGCGCGGGCGCGACGCGCTGCGTGTTTAAGCGAGGGAGCCGGCAAATTCAACGCCGCTCTTGCTCGGCGAAGCCCGCGAGAGGGGAACTCGACCGGAAACGAAACGTTTCCCGCCTCGCAGGGGTTCGTCCATCGCACCGATCGAATGCCTTGTTGCGCTCGAGCGCGGCCGGGCTAGACTGTTGCCAGGCGGAATCAGCGTGAGGGAACCATGGGCTGGAAACTCGCTTTCTGCGCCGTTGCGGCCGGATTGGCTTTCGCGGTGGCGACGAGCACCGCGGATGCGCAGCCGGAGAAAAGGACGCGGGTCGCGGTCGCGAAACAGCGGCCGGTCACGCGCATCATCGTGACGCGACGGTCCTATCTCGACGGCGGCAAGGAATACCTGCCCGGCCACCCGCTGCCCGCCAATCAGGGCATCTATCCGCCGAATTTCGTGCCGTCGACCCATTACGACATCGCCAACCAGCAGGTCCCGCTGCTCTATCCGGTGCCGAACCTGTATTGGCTGCCCGGCTGGCAACCGTAAAAGCCGTAGAAATCTTGTAGCCCGGATGCAGCGCCCGCGGACGGGGGCGAAACCCGGGAGTGTCCGTTCATCCCGGATTTCGCTTCGCTCCATCCGGCTACGAGCACTACGAGCACGAAATCACTGCTTCGGAGCGACGATCTCGAACATCGGATCGAAATCGTCGAACAATCCCAGCAGCTCCACGAGCTTGGCCGGATCGCCCGCAACCGCGATCTGCCCGGACGTCGCCGCCTCGGCGAACGTCGTCTGCTTGAGCATGATCGAATCGAGCGTGGCGCGCCTGAGCGTGAGGCTTGCCTGCGCGTCTTCGGCCAGCCCGTGCGTATAGGTCAGCGCCGAATTCTCGAGATTGAGCGCATATTTCTCGCCCACATCGGTGAAATCCCAATTGATCCGCATGATCTTGCCTTCGGCTCTGGGGCCGTTGAGCCGCACCCCGAGCAGGTCGAAGAAATTGTCGAGCGATAGCGCGGCGAGCGTATCCGCAGTGAGCGTGCTCGGCGCCCGCAGCTTCGGCGGCCCGCTGCGCAGCTCCAAGGCGCCGACCAGATATTCGTTGCGCCAGGTGCCGGCTTCGGCCTGATAGCCGAGCTGCTCGAGCGCGTCGGCCGCGAGCTCGCGCGCCTCGCGATTGCCCGGATCGGCGAACACCACTTCCTTCATGACGCTCGCGACCCAGCGATACTCGCCGCGGCGGAAATCCTCGCGGGCGCGCGCAATCACCGCCTGCGCGCCGCCCATGTACTCGACCGCCTTCCGGGCGGCCGCCACCGGCGGCAGCGGATCGAGATTCGCTGGGTTGGAATCGTACCAGCCGAGGTATTTCTGGTAGACGGCGCGCGCGTTGTGGCGGAGCGTGCCGTAGTAGCCGCGCAGCGCCCATTCGTTGGCGAGTGTAGCCGGCAGCCGCAACGTCTCGGCGATTTCCGCCGGCGTCAGTCCCTGGTTGAGCAGCCGCAAGGATTGATCATTGATGAACTTGTAGAGGTCGCGCTGTTTCTTCAGGTATGCGACGATCTTGTCCGAGCCGAACGTCGGCCAGTGGTGCTGCGCGATCAGCACGTCGGTCCTTTGGCCGAACAGCTGCAGCGCCTCGCCGATGGAATGCGACCAGGCATTGCCGTCGCGGATCTCGGCGCCGCGCAGCGTATAGAGATTGTGCATGTTGTGGGTGACGTTCTCGGCCATGTCGAGCACTCGGAACTGCGGAAAGTACATGTTCATCTCCGCCGGCGCTTCGGTGCCGGGCGTGAGCTGAAAAACGATCTCGACGCCGTCGATCGTGCGGGTCTCGTTGGTGCGGATGAGATCGGTCGGCCCGAGCAGGGTGAGCGTTCCGCGCGAGAGATTCTTACCGAGCCCAGTGTCGACCTGGCCTTTCTCGCCGGAAGGCAGCAGCGGTCCGTACATGTATTGGGCGCGCCGGCTCATGGCGTTGCCGGCGATGACGTTCTCGGCGACCGCATGCTCCATGAAGCCGTCCGGCGCATAAATCTTGACGCGGCCCGCCTTGACGTCGGCTTCGCTCACCACGCCTTTGACGCCGCCGAAATGGTCGGCGTGGCTGTGGCTGTAGATCACCGCCGTGACCGGCTTGCGCGGCCGCTGGCCGTAATAGAGGTCGAGCGCCGCTCGCGCCGCCTCGGCGGTCAACAACGTGTCGAGGACGATGATGCCCTCTTCTCCCTCGATGATCGTCATATTGGCGATGTCGAGACCGCGGATCTGGTAGACGCGCTCGCCGACCTTGAACAAGCCGTGGATCGCATTGAGCTGCGCCTGACGCCAAAGGCTCGGGTTGACCGTCGTGGGAGCTTCGTCGCGGTCGAGAAACCCGTAGCGTTTCATGTCCCAGATTGGCGTGGCGCCTGGGCCCGCGATCAGCCCGTCCGGAAGCGCCGCCAGGAAACCGCGCCGGGCATCTTCGAAATCCTGCCGGTCCGAGAACGGCAAGCCGTTGAGAACGGCGGCATTGGCTTCCCGGGTCGCAGGCTCCGCATCCTTCGACTGCGCCAGTACGGCGGGGCTCGAGACGGCGAGCACCGCAACGAGCGCTGCCGGCCCCATCGCTCTCAGTACGACCGCAGATGCCATCGTTCCCTCCAATTATGATCGCTGCGGAAGCCCTCGCTCAGCCGAGCTTCAGCGGGCCGCGCCCGCGAGCCGCACCATCTCGCCGAGGATCGCCTCGCCCATCTGCGCGGTGCCGACCAATGTCGCACCCTCGGACTTGATGTCCGGCGTGCGCAAGCCCTTGGCGAGCGCGGCGGCGATCGCCTGATCGACGAGATCCGCCGCTTTGGCCATGCCCAGCGAATAGCGCAGCGCCATCGCGAACGAAGCCACCATGGCGATCGGATTGGCGACGCCCGTGCCGGAAATATCCGGCGCGGAGCCGTGGACCGGCTCATAGAGCCCGCTGCGCTTCTTGGTCTTGACATCGACCTCGCCCAGCGAGGCCGACGGCAGCATGCCGAGCGAGCCGGTGAGCATCGCGGCGACGTCGGAGAGCATATCGCCGAACAGATTGTCGCAGACGATCACGTCGAACTGCTTGGGCCAGCGCACCAGCTGCATGCCGCAGGCGTCGGCGAGCTGATGCTCGAGCTTGACGTCGGCATATTCGCGCTTGTGCAGATCGGCGACGACCTCGTGCCACAGCACGCCGGATTTCATCACGTTGCGTTTTTCCGTGGAGGTCAGCTTGTTGCGGCGCTTGCGCGCGAGCTCGAAGCCGACCCGCGCGATGCGCTCGATCTCGTAGGTGTCGTAGACCTGGGTGTCGATCGCGCGTTTCTGGCCGTTGCCGAGATCGGTGATGGTCTTGGGCTCGCCGAAATACAGCCCGCCGGTGAGCTCGCGCAGGATGATGATGTCGAGGCCGTCCACCACTTCGCGCTTGAGGCTCGAGGAATCCGCCAAGGCCGGATAGCAGATCGCGGGCCTGATGTTGGCGAACAGGCCGAGCTCCTTGCGCAGCCGCAGCAGCCCCGCCTCGGGGCGCACGTCGTAAGGCACGCCGTCCCATTTCGGTCCGCCGACCGCGCCGAACAGGATCGCATCGGCCGTCCTCGCCTTCGCCATCGTGTCCTCGGTGATGGCGACGCCGTACAGGTCGTAGCAGCTGCCGCCGACCAGCGCCTCCTCGGTCTCGAACCGGCCGAGCCCATTCTCGTTCATGAAGGCGATGAGCCGTTTGACCTCGGCCATCACTTCGGGGCCGATGCCGTCGCCGGGAAGTAGCAGGAGTTTGGCCATGGAAACCGACACCTCGTTGCGCAACCGCGCGGATTGCTAACGGCCGGGGCCTGGATTGGCAAGCTACCGGACGACGGGGAACCAAGGACAGACGATACTATCCGCTCCGGAACTCATTCCGTTGTCTGCTTGTCGACTGTTCTCCCGCCTCGCCGTGACCTCGATCTCGACCTTCATTTCCGGACGCAGCAGGCCAGCGACCACGAGCAGGGTCGCGGCCGGCCGGATTTCGGCGAACATCTCTCCGCAGATCTTCAGCACGCGCTCGGCGTCGGCCGGATCGACGATGTAGTAGTGCGCGCGCACCACGTCGGCGAGCGCAAAGCCCGCCTCCGCGAGCACGTTGCCGATGGTGAGGAAACAATTGCGGGTCTGCGCCTCAACGCTATCCGGCATGCGCATCGAGGCATAATCGTACCCGGTGGTCCCGGACACGAAGACGAAATCGCCGTCGACGACGGCGCGGCTATAGCCGGCGAATTGCTCGAACGGCGAGCCGGTGGTGATCCGCCTGCGAGTCATGCAAAGTTTGGCATGCGATATGCGATCGCTCTGTTTTCAAGGCCGCGGCAGCGCGCTTCGCCCGCGTTCCGCAACGGCCATGATAGCTTGATCCGCAGCGGCGCGGTATCGATGGCACGGAAAAGCGGTCGGTCGAGGGACGCCATGAACGGCAATTTCTTCGAGGATTTCGCGCTCGGGCAATCAATCCGGCATGCGACCCCGCGTACCGTCACGGCGGGCGAGGTTGCGCTCTATACCGCGCTCTACGGCTCGCGCTTCGCGGTGCAATCCTCCGCGACGTTCGCGGCCGCGATCGGCTATCGGCAAGCGCCCGTCGACGACCTGTTGGTCTTTCACATCGTGTTCGGCAAGACCGTTCCGGACATCTCGCTCAATGCGGTGGCGAACCTCGGTTATGCGGAGTGCCGATTTCTGGGGCCGGTCTATCCCGGCGATACGCTGAGCGCCCAATCCGAAGTGATCGGCCTCAAGGAAAATTCGAGCCGCAAGACCGGCGTCGTCTACGTGCGCTCGACCGGCTTGCGCCAAGAAGACGGCGCGCGCGTGCTGGAATACGTGCGCTGGGTGATGGTCAGAAAGCGCGACGAGGCGGCAGCCGCCCCGGGCGACCATGTGCCGAAGCTTGCCGAGGCGCTCGAGCCGGCTGCGCTCGGCGCGGCGTGTCCGCCGATCGACCAAAACGCCTACGACTTCGAGCTTGCCGGCAGTCCGCGGCGCTGGAGCGATTATAAAGAAGGCGAAAAGCTCGACCACCGGGACGGCATGACGGTCGAGGAAGCGGAGCACCAGCTCGCGACCCGGCTCTATCAGAATACGGCGCGGGTGCATTTCAACCTGTTCACCGAGAAAGACGGCCGCTTCGGCCGCCGGCTCATCTACGGCGGCCACGTCATGTCGCTGGCTCGTGCGCTGAGCTTCAACGGGCTTGCCAATGCGTTCCACATCGCGGCGATCAACGGCGGCCGGCATGTCGCGCCGCTGTTCGCCGGCGACACGGTGTTTGCGTGGTCCCAGGTGCTGGCGCGCGCGGAGCTGCCCGGACGCGGCGACGTCGGCGCGCTGCGGCTGCGCACGATCGCCACGAAGGACCGGCCTTGCGCCGATTTTCCCCAAAAGGCCGGCGCGGAATACGATCCCGCCGTGATCCTCGATCTCGATTACTGGGTGCTGATCCCGCGCTGATGCGGAGGCCGCCATGATCGCCAAGGCTCGGCTCGACGCGCTGACCGACGGCATCTTCGCCGTGGCGATGACGCTGCTGGTCATCGACCTGCGCTTCCCGCAGGATTTTCGGCCCGGCAGCAGTCAGGAACTGATCGGTGCGATCCGGGACGTTCTATGGGGACCCTTCGTCGCCTATGCGATCAGCTTCCTCGTGATCGGCTTGCGCTGGAGAACCATCTCGCGGCTCGGCGGCACGCGCGCGCACGTGGGCAAGACGTTCGTGCGATGGTCGTTCGTCCATTTGTTCTTCATCACCTGCATGCCGTTCTCGACCATGGTCGTGGGTCGCCATGTCGACCTCGCACCTGCGGCTTGGCTCTACGCGGCGAACACGATCCTGGCCGCCGGCGCGGCTTATGGGCTGGTGCGCGCTTCGCAAGCCGAGGAGGACACCGGCCAGGCGGGCGAGACCAATGTGACGCTGCCGGCGCTGATCGGCATCGCGCTCATTTCGGTCGCCGTAAGCCTCTTCAGTCCACGGCTCGCGATGTGGACCTATGCGCTGATCCTGGTCGTGCCGGCATTGACCCGCTGGCGCACGGGCGCAGCGGATTGACCCGCGGACGATGCGCTCACCGCACTCGACGCGGGCGCAGAGGCAGAAGCTTCAGGTCTTATTGCGTCGGGCACGCCGCGGCGCCCTTGCCGCTCGATCGGAGCCCGGCATGGAGGCCCGCGGCCCGGCGGTGAGTTCGGCCTCGGCCCGAAGCCAATGTTCGAGCGCCTGCCCCTGGGGACAGCCCATTTGCTCCCAAATCAGATAGGCGCGCTCGGCGATGCTGTGGGATTCTTGCGTGCTCACGCGATCCTCCTGGTTGAAAATTACATGCGTTGGTCCCAGCCCCGGGGACTGTTTAGCGGTGATTCGCACGCAATCGCCGGTAGCCGATTCTTCCACCGCCGGAATTTTTTGGAATTTTACGGCTCCGGTCGATTCCGAACCGGATCCCGGGGCGGCGATTGCTTCGAAATATTCGCAGCCTCACGCTCCCGCGCGCAGGTGCTCGACGAACTGGCGCGCAAAGGGCGGCAGCTCGGCGAAGTTGCGGACGCAGATCGTCAGCTCGCGCGGGGCCCAAGCATCGGTGAGCGCCACGGTCGCGACCGGCAGCATCTTGGCGGCGCGGCGGGCCGTGGTCTGCGGCACGATGCCGATGCCGACGTTGCAGGCCACCAGCCGGCATACCGCGTCGAAACTGCGCAACTGCACGCGCAGCCGCAGCACGCGTCCGATGCGCGCCGCCTTCGCGGCGAGGAAGCGCTGCAGCGCGCTTCCCCGCTCCAGCCCGACGAAATCATGCTCGAGCACCCGGGCAAAGCCGATCTTGGTCCGCTTGGCGAGCGGGTGATCGCGGGCGACCACCAGCACGAACCGGTCGCGGCGGAACGGAAACGTTTCCAGCGTCCCGGCTTCCACCGTGCCGGCGACGATGCCGACGTCGCCGACGCCCTCGGCGATCAGGCCGACGATCTCGTCGCTCAGCCGCTCCTCCAGGTCGACGCTCACGTGCGGATGCGCGGAGAGAAACGAGCTCAGCGCTTCGGGCAGAAATTCGGTGAGCGCATTGGTGTTCGAGAACACCCGGATCTGGCCCGCGAAGCCGCCCGCGTAGGCGCCGAGGTCTTCGTGCAGACGCTCGGCCTGGCGCAGGATGCCGCGCGCATGCTGGAGCAGCGTGCGGCCGGCCTGGGTCGGCGCCACTCCCTGCCGGCCCCGCACCAGCAGCGCCGCCCCGAGCGCCCGCTCCATGTGGCGGACGCGCGTGCTGGCAGCGGCAAGCGCCAGATGCGCGCGCTCGGCGCCCTGGGTGATGCTCCCGGCCTCGACAATGTGGCGGAACAGGTTGAGGTCGACGAGGTCGAAGCGCATGGGACCCTTCCTGTTTGGCGAAGGCAGGCTATGCCAGATACGCATTGCGCTCGCAGTTTTCAGAGATATGTTTCGCCAACGGCGAAGTCAAAGCGCATCCGCGTGGGCCGGCCATGATTGCGGCCGATCGCTGTGCGCGCTGCGGGGATCCTGCGACAGCCACGGAGCGCGCGGGCTGCGCATTCCGGATGCCGCATTGCGGCCGCGACGCACATTCGCTACCAAAGCGTCCGGGGCGCGACATGCGAATGGGAGGATGACCAATGGCCGAGACTCGAACGCGGCCCCTCTCGCCTCACCTGCAGATCTACCGGCCGATGCTGACCATGCTGATGTCGATCGCCCACCGGGTGACCGGCGCGGCGCTGTATTTCGGCACGCTTTTGGTCGTCTGGTGGCTGATCGCGGCAGCTTCGGGGCCGAACTATTATGCGACGGTGCAATGGTTCATGGGCACCATCATCGGGCGGCTCGTCCTGTTCGGCTACACCTGGGCGCTGATCCACCACATGCTGGGCGGCGTGCGTCACTTGATCTGGGACACCGGCCGGGGCCTCGGCCCCGCCGAGCGCGAATGGCTCGCCCGCGCGAGCCTGTTCGGCTCGATCAGCCTGACCATGGTGCTGTGGATCGCCGGCGTGCTCATCGTCGGGGGAGCGGGCGGGCGATGATGGAGGTTTTCGCATGAGCTTGCGCACGCCGCTCGGGCACGTCCGCGGACTGGGCTCGGCAAAGTCGGGCACCAAGCAGTTCTGGCATCAGCGCCTCACCTCGGTGGCGAGCGTGCCGCTGTCGATCTTCTTCGTCGTGCTCGTAGTCTCCCTGATCGGCCGCAATCACGCCGCCGCCGTGCAGATCCTCGGCTCGGCCTGGATCGCCGTCCTGCTGCTGCTGTTCATCCTGACCATCGCCTACCACATGCAGATCGGCATGCAGGAGATCATCGAGGATTACGCGCACGGCGAACTTTCGAGGCTCGTTCTCCTGATCGCGAACACCTTCTTCTCGATCGCGATCGGGCTGGCGTCGGTCTTTGCGATCCTGAAGATCTCGTTCGGAGTGTGAGTCGATGGCCAATGCCGGTTCCGATGGCGCCGCGCCCATGGTGAACGGGCGCGCTTACCCGATCGAGGACCATACCTACGACGTGGTCGTGGTGGGGGCCGGCGGCGCCGGGTTGCGCGCCGTGGTGGGCTGCAGCCGGGCGGGCCTGCATACCGCCTGCATCACCAAGGTGTTCCCCACCCGCTCGCATACGGTCGCCGCCCAGGGCGGCATCTCGGCTGCGCTCGGCAACATGGGCGAGGACGACTGGCGCTGGCACATGTACGACACCGTCAAGGGCTCGGACTGGCTCGGCGACCAGGACGCGATCGAATACCTGTGCCGCAACGCGCCCGCCGCGGTCTACGAGCTCGAGCACTGGGGCGTGCCGTTCTCGCGCACCGAGGACGGCCGCATCTACCAGCGCCCGTTCGGCGGCATGACCACGCATTTCGGCAAGGGCACGGCGCAGCGCACCTGCGCGGCGGCCGACCGCACCGGCCACGCCATGCTGCACACGCTCTACGGCCAGGCGGTGCGCCAGGCCGCGGAGTTCTTCATCGAATATTTCGCCATCGATCTCATCGTGGACGACGAGGGCCGCTGCCGCGGCGTAGTGGCGCTGAAGCTCGACGACGGCACCGTGCATCGGTTCCGGGCGCGAACCACGATTCTGGCCACCGGCGGCTACGGCCGCACGTATTTCTCGTGCACGTCCGCCCACATCTGCACCGGCGACGGCAACGGCATGGTGCTGCGCGCCGGCCTGCCGCTGCAGGACATGGAGTTCGTGCAGTTCCACCCGACCGGCATCTACGGCGCGGGCTGCCTGATCACCGAAGGCGCCCGCGGCGAGGGCGGCTATCTGGTCAATTCCGAGGGCGAGCGGTTCATGGAGCGCTATGCGCCCTCGGCCAAGGATCTGGCGTCGCGGGACGTCGTATCGCGGTCGATGACGATCGAGATCCGCGAGGGTCGCGGCGTGGGCAAGCACAAGGACCACATCTATCTTCACCTCGATCATCTGGACCCGGCGGTCCTGCACGAAAGATTGCCGGGGATCGCGGACTTGGCGCGGATCTTCGCCGGCGTGGACATGGCCAAGGAGCCGATCCCGGTGCTGCCGACGGCGCACTACAACATGGGCGGCATCCCGACCAATCATCACGGCGAAGTGCTGACCAAGAAGAACGGCAGCGTGGACGCGGTGGTGCCGGGCCTGATGGCGCTCGGCGAGGCGGCTTGCGTCTCGGTCCACGGCGCCAACCGGCTCGGATCGAATTCGCTGATCGATCTCGTGGTGTTCGGCCGCGCGGCGGCGGAGCGTTGCGCCGAGACGATCACGCCGGGCGAAGGCCAGCCGGAGCTGCCGAAGGATTCCGCGGAACGGCCGCTCTCGCGGCTCGACCGCTTCCGCCATGCCGCGGGCTCGGCCCCAACCGCGGAGCTGCGGTTGCGCATGCAGAGGGTGATGCAGACCAATTGCGCGGTATTCCGGACCGGCCACGTTCTCGAGGAAGGCCACAAGCTCATCCACGACGTCCACGGCGCGGTCTCCGACGTGAAGGTCACCGACCGGTCGCTGATCTGGAACTCGGATCTGATCGAGACGCTCGAGTTCGACAATCTGATCGCGCAGGCGGTCGTGACGATGGATTCCGCGCTCAATCGCACGGAAAGCCGCGGGGCGCACGCGCGCGAGGATTTTCCCGAGCGCGACGACAAGAACTGGATGAAGCACACCCTGGCCTGGCTCGACGAGAAGGCCAACGTGCGAATCGACTATCGCCCGGTCCACGCCTACACCCTGACCAACGACGTCGCCTATATCGAACCGAGGAAGCGAGTGTACTGAAGATGGTCGAGATCGCGCTGCCGAAGAACTCGAGGCCGACCGAGGGCAAGACCTGGCCGCATGCCGCCGGCGCGCGCGAGGAGCGAGAATATCGGATCTATCGCTACAACCCCGAGGACGGCAAGAATCCCCGCATCGATACCTATTTCGTCGACGTCGAGGACTGCGGGCCGATGGTGCTCGACGCGCTGATCTGGATCAAGAACAAGATCGATCCGACGCTCACCTTCCGCAGGTCGTGCCGCGAGGGCGTGTGCGGCAGCTGCTCGATGAATATCGACGGCACCAACGGGCTCGCCTGCACCCGCGGCATGGACGAGATCAAGGGCACGGTGCGCGTCTATCCGCTGCCCCACATGCCCGTGGTCAAGGACCTGGTGCCGGATCTCACGGTGTTCTACGCGCAATATGCCTCGATCGAGCCGTGGCTGAAGACCGACACCGCCGCGCCCGAAAAGGAATGGCGGCAGACGCACGAAGACCGCGCCAAGCTCGACGGGCTCTACGAGTGCATCCTGTGCGCCTGCTGCACCACGAGCTGCCCGAGCTATTGGTGGAACGGCGATCGCTATCTCGGGCCCGCCGTGCTGCTCCAGGCGCGCCGCTGGCTGGTCGACAGCCGCGACGAGGCGACCGGCGAGCGGCTCGATGAGCTCGAGGATCCGTTCCGGCTCTACCGCTGCCACACGATTCTCAACTGCTCGAAGGCCTGCCCCAAGGGCCTCAACCCGGCGAAAGCCATCGCCGAGATCAAGATGATGATGGTGGAACGCCAGCTGTGAGGTCCACCTCCCCGGGAGGGGAGGTCGCCGGGCGCAGCCCGGCGGGTGGGGCGACCCCACCCGGCTCGACGCTCTCGCGTCTCGCCACCCTCCCCGTCGGGGAGGGATCAGGCCGGCTTGAGCAGGCGCGACTGCACGTCGAGCATGGCGGTCGCGACCCCGGTGCTGTCGGCCATGAGCTCGCGCATGATCGACATCGGGGTGGGATGCGGAGCCTCGACCTCGCCGACGACGCTGCCGAAATCGAACGTGAGCTCCGCGTCGAATTTCAGCGCGAGCTGCTGCATGCGCCGGTTCTCGGCGAGACACGTCATGTGCAGCAATTTGATCTGGCGGTTGCGCGCGGCGAGCAGCGTGCGCTCGAGCAGGGCCGTCCCCACCCCGTGGCTCTGCCATGGCTTCTCGATACTGAACGCCGCCTCGGCCTCGTTGCCGGTCGCGAGCGGACGCAGCTCGGCCGCGCCGCGCAGCACGCCGTCCACGAAGAACCCGTGGATCACCGCCTCGCTCAGCCTGGAAGGCTCCGAGTACGTGGAGATGAACTCATCGGAGACCGCGCCGCCGAACCGGTTGCGCCGGCTCTCGGCATCGAGACGCAGCAGATGTTGGCGATACAGCGGCGTTTCGCCGATCCACAGTTTGCGGACCGTGCCGCCGTCGATCAGGTGTTCATGCATTCGGGTCTCCTGACGTTGGACGTCTGCAAGACCCTCCGGACTTCCTCTTCCTAGACCAGCGACCGAAACCGTCGAATCGCCGCCGCAGAGCTAATATTGCGATGCAGCAAAAGCGTGACAAGGGCATCACAGGATGGTGATGGGCATCGCCAGCTGATTTTCTGGCAGAAACGCATGCCTGCCATGACTTTGATGCCCCGGCGCCGAAAAAAGCGCCACGCCTGAGCAAAAGATAGCCGCTTGTCCGATGCTGTGGGCCCCGGCTATGCCTGCCGCTCCAGCCTCATCCTCCCCGCACTGGATCTCCTCATGATCGGCACAGTCGGCGAGCGTTATCGCGCGCTCTTGGCAGCAGGCGAGATCGAGCGCGATCCCGGCCAGGAAAGCGTGGTCTCCAAGCTCGGCGCGCTCGAAGCGCGGCTCGAGCAGCATCGGCTCGCGCAAAAATCCTCGGCGCTCGGCTGGCTGTTCGGCCGCCGTGCGCGCAACGGCGGACCGGTCAAAGGCCTCTACGTCCACGGCGGAGTCGGTCGCGGCAAGACCATGCTGATGGACCTGTTCTTCGCCTCGGCTGCGATCGGGCGCAAGCGCCGCGCGCATTTCCACGAGTTCATGATCGACGTGCACACCCGCATTCACGCATGGCGCCAGCGGCGCAAGCGAGGCGAGGTCAAGGGCGAGGATCCGATCCCCCCGGGCGCGGCGGCGCTCGCCGAGCAAGCGGGCCTGCTGTGCTTCGACGAGCTCAACGTCACGGATATCGCCGATGCGATGATCCTCGGCCGCCTGTTCACGGAGCTGTTCGAGCACGGAGTGATCGTGGTCGCCACTTCCAATGTGCCGCCCGACGAGCTCTATCGCGAGGGTCTCAATCGCGCGCTGTTCCTGCCGTTCGTGGCGGTGATCGAGCGGCATATGGACGTGGTTCGTCTCGATGCCCGCACCGATTTCCGGCTGGAGAAGCTGGCGAGCGCTCCGGTCTGGCACGTCCCGGCGGGCGCGGCCGCCGACGCGGCGCTCGCGGCGACCTGGCGGCAGCTGACCGGCTCCGAGCCGGCGGGCCCGCAGGAATTCGCCGTTCATGGGCACATCCTGCGCGTGCCAAAAGCCGCCAGGGGCGCCGCATGGCTGTCGTTTCCGGAATTATGCGGCAATGCGCTCGGCGCCGCGGATTATCTCAAGCTCGCCCACGAGTTTCACACCATCCTGCTCGACCGCATTCCGGTCATGAACTACGAGCGCAGAAACGAAGCCAAGCGTTTCATCACGCTCATCGACACGCTGTACGACCGAGCCGTCAAGCTCGTGGCATCGGCGCAGGCCGAGCCCGAGGTGCTGTATTCGGCAAGCACCGGCTTCGAGGCCCGGGAATTCGCTCGCACCGCATCGCGACTGATCGAGATGCGCTCGCGATCGTACCTGGCACTGCCGCACGGACGGCGGCGGCGCGAGCCCGAGGGCATCGTCGAGACTTGAACGGCTGCGGTCGACTTGAACGGCCGGCTTGAACCGGCTAATCACCCGGCACGGGCCGTTCGGCCGTCTCGACCAGCCGCCGCCGCATTTCAGTCGGCAACCCGGCTCCTGCGGCGCCGTCCTGCCGAAGCAAGTTGCAAGGCCATAGCATCCCGGGATTTTCGATATGGCGCGAAACAGGATCGCATTGATCGGTGCCGGCCAGATCGGCGGCACGCTGGCACATCTGATCGGGCTCAAGGCGCTCGGCGACGTGGTTTTGTTCGACGTGATCGAAGGCATTCCCCAGGGCAAGGCGCTCGATCTGGTCGAATCCTCGCCGATCGAAGGCTTCGACGCGCGGTTTGCCGGAGCCCAGTCCTACGATGCCATCGAAGGCGCGGACGTGTGCATCGTCACCGCCGGCGTGCCGCGCAAACCGGGAATGAGCCGTGACGATCTCCTGGGGATCAACATCAAGGTGATGGAGCAGGTCGGCGCCGGCATCAAGAAATACGCGCCCAACGCCTTCGTCATCTGCATCACCAATCCGCTCGATGCCATGGTCTGGGTGCTGCAGAAGAGCTGCGGGCTGCCGAAGAACATGGTCGTCGGCATGGCGGGCGTGCTGGATTCCGCGCGGTTCCGCTATTTCCTGGCTGACGAGTTCAACGTGTCGGTGGAGGATGTGACTGCGTTCGTGCTCGGCGGCCACGGCGACACCATGGTGCCGCTGGTGCGCTATTCCAGCGTCGCCGGCATTCCCATTCCGGATCTCATCCGCATGGGCTGGACCTCGCAGACCCGGATCGATGCTGTCGTGCAGCGGACCCGCGACGGCGGCGCGGAGATCGTCAATCTGCTCAAGACCGGCTCGGCGTTCTATGCGCCGGCGTCGTCCGCCATCGCCATGGCGGAGAGCTATTTGCGCGATCGCAAGCGGGTGCTGCCGTGCGCCGCGTTCCTCAACGGCGAATATGGCGTGCGCGGATTTTACGTCGGAGTTCCGGTCGTGATCGGCGCCAAGGGCGTCGAGCGCGTCGTCGAAATCGAGCTCGGCGGCGCGGAACGTGAGATGTTCGATCGCTCGGTCACCGCGGTGCAGAGCCTGGTCGACGCCTGCAAGAAGATCGCTCCGGATCTCGGCAAATGAGCTGAACCTGCCGTACCGATCGGAGTTCCGGATTTCATGGATATTCACGAATATCAGGCCAAAGCGGTGTTGCACGAATTCGGCGTGCCGGTCCCGCGCGGCATTCCGGCATTCACGGCCGGGGAGGCGGTGTTGGCTGCGGAAAAGCTCGGCGGCCCGGTGTGGGTGGTCAAGGCGCAGATCCACGCCGGCGGCCGCGGCAAGGCCGGCGGCGTGAAGGTCGTCAAATCGCTCGACGCGGTGCGCTCGGAAGCGGAGCGGCTCCTGGGCTCGACGCTCATCACCGAGCAGACCGGGCCGGAGGGCAAGCTCGTGAGCCGCCTCTACGTCGAGGAAGGCTCGGCGATCGATCGCGAATACTATCTCTCGGCCGTGGTCGATCGCGCCAGCGGCCGCGTCGCCGTCGTGGTCTCGACCGAAGGCGGCGTGGAGATCGAGGAAGTCGCGCGCACACATCCCGACAAGATCGTCACCTTCGCGGTCGATCCGATCATGGGAATCCTCCCGCACCATGGCCGCCAAGTCGTCGGGGCGCTCGGGCTGAGAAACGAAGCCGCTGCGCAGGCCGGGCGCATTCTGGCCCAGCTCTATGCGGCCTTCCTGGCCAAGGACATGAGCCTACTCGAGATCAATCCGCTGGTGCTGACCAAGTCCGGGACGCTCATCTGCCTCGACGCCAAGATCGGTTTCGACGACAACGCGCTCTACCGCCACCCCGATATCTCGGCGCTGCGCGACTTGGGCGAAGAAGACGAGAAGGAGATCGCCGCCTCCCGGCACGACCTCAATTACATCGCGCTCGACGGCTCGATCGGCTGCATGGTCAACGGCGCCGGCCTTGCCATGGCGACGATGGATATCATCAAGCTCTACGGCGGCGCGCCCGCGAATTTCCTCGACGTCGGCGGCGGGGCCTCCAAGGAAAGAGTAAGCGCCGCGTTCAAGATCATCACCGCCGATCCGAAGGTGAAGGGCATTCTGGTCAACATCTTCGGCGGCATCATGCGCTGCGACATCATCGCGGAAGGCGTGATCGCCGCCGTCAAGGAGGTCGGCCTGAAAGTGCCGCTGGTGGTGCGGCTCGAAGGCACCAACGTCGAAATCGGAAAGAACGTCATCGCCGACTCCGGCCTCAACGTCATTCCGGCGGACGATCTCGATGACGCCGCGCAGAAGATCGTCGCGGCCGTGAAGGAAGGCCGCTGATGCCGGTGCTGGTCGACAAGAACACCCGGGTGCTGTGCCAGGGATTTACCGGGCGCAACGGCACGTTCCATTCCGAACAGGCAATCGCCTATGGCACCCGGATGGTCGGCGGCACCGCACCTGGCAAGGGCGGCTCCATCCACCTCGGCCTGCCGGTGTTCGACACCGTCACCGAAGCCCGCCGGGAGACCGACTGCGATGCCAGCGTCATCTACGTCCCGCCGCCCGGCGCCGCGGACGCGATCTGCGAGGCGATCGACGCCGAGATCCCGCTGATCGTGTGCATCACCGAAGGCATCCCGGTGCTCGACATGGTGAAGGTGAAGCGGGCTCTGCAGGGATCGAAATCGCGGCTGATCGGACCGAATTGCCCGGGAATCATGACCGCGGGAGAATGCAAGATCGGCATCATGCCCGGGAAAATCTTCAGTCGCGGAAAGGTCGGCATCGTGTCGCGCTCGGGCACGCTGACCTACGAGGCCGTCTATCAGACCACCCGCGAGGGATTGGGCCAGACCACCGCGATCGGCATCGGCGGCGATCCGGTCAAGGGCCTGGAATTCATCGACGTGCTGGAGCTGCTGCTGGGCGACGCCGAGACCGAGGCGATCGTGCTCATCGGCGAGATCGGCGGCACCGCCGAGGAGGCGGCCGCCCACTTCATCCGCGACGCGGCCAAGCGCGGTCGCCGCAAGCCGGTGATCGGCTTCATCGCCGGACGAACCGCTCCACCCGGGCGCCGCATGGGCCATGCCGGAGCCATCATCTCCGGGGGCACGGGCGACGCGGAATCGAAGATCGAGGCGATGCAGGGCGCCGGCATTCGCGTCTCGCCGTCGCCCGCGCGAATCGGCAAGACGCTCATCGAACTACTGAAAGCCTGATTCACCGCTTGCAACTTTTTCCGATCCCAACGACAACATCCATAGTAAAAGGGGCATCGCCGGACCCCGGCCGGCAATCGGGATGGGCCGCGGCATAGAGCTCGCGGCGCCCAGGATGGGAATCCGCCACATGTCTCGCCAGGACGCCAACGCTGCATTCGCTCGCACCTCGTTCCTGTACGGCGGCAACGCCGCCTATATCGAAGATCTCTATGCCCGCTATGAGAACGATCCGGCTGCGATCGACGGCGAGTGGAGGGCGTTCTTCGAGAGCCTGCGCGATGGATCGGCCGAGGTTCTCAAGAGCGCCCACGGTCCTTCCTGGAAGCGACCGAATTGGCCGATTCCGGCGCGCGACGAGTTGGTCTCGGCACTCGACGGCTATTGGCTCGAGACCGACAAGGCGGTCTCGGACAAGATCAAGGCACGCGCGCAGGCCGCGGGCGCGGAGCTCACCGAAGCGCAGGTCCAGCGCGCCACCCGGGATTCGGTGCGGGCCTTGATGCTGATCCGCGCCTACCGGATCCGCGGGCATTATCACGCCAATCTCGATCCGCTCGGGCTCGAGCCGCCGAAGGATACCGAGGAGCTCGACCCGCGCTCGTACGGGTTCACCGAGGCCGATTACGACCGCAGGATCTTCATCGACCACGTGCTGGGGCTGGATTTCGCCAGCTTGCGCGAAATCGTCGCCATTCTGCAGCGGACCTATTGCCAGACGCTCGGCGTCGAATTCATGCACATCGCCGACCCGGCGCAGAAGGCCTGGATTCAGGAACGCATCGAGGGACCCGACAAGGAGATCACCTTCACGCGCGAAGGCAAGCGCGCCATCCTCAACAAGCTGGTCGAGGCGGAAGGCTTCGAGAAATTCCTCGACGTCAAATATACGGGGACCAAGCGCTTCGGCATCGATGGGGCGGAATCGGTCGTGCCGGCGCTCGAGCAGATCATCAAGCGCGGCGGTGCGCTCGGGGTCGAGGAGATCGTGCTCGGCATGGCGCACCGCGGTCGGCTCAACGTCCTGGCTCAGGTCATGGGCAAGCCGCACCGGGCGATCTTTCACGAATTCAAGGGCGGGTCGTGGACCCCCGACGAGGTCGAAGGCTCCGGCGACGTCAAATATCACCTCGGCGCCTCCTCGGATCGCGAGTTCGACGGCAACCGCGTGCATCTGTCGCTGACCGCCAATCCCTCGCACCTCGAGATCGTAGACCCCGTGGTGCTGGGGAAGGTCCGCGCCAAGCAGGAGCAGCACGACGATCATATCGAGCGCATCTCGGTGTTGCCGCTCTTGATCCACGGCGACGCGGCATTCGCCGGCCAGGGCGTGGTCGCCGAATGCTTCGGCCTCTCCGATCTGCGCGGCTATAGAACCGGCGGCTCGCTGCATGTCATCATCAACAACCAGATCGGGTTCACCACCTATCCGCGCTACAGCCGATCCTCGCCGTATCCCTCCGACGTCGCCAAGATGATCGCGGCGCCGATCTTTCACGTGAACGGCGACGACCCGGAGGCGGTGGTGTTCGCCGCCAAGGTGGCGATCGAGTACCGGCAGAAATTCCACAAGCCGGTCGTCCTCGACATGTTCTGCTACCGGCGCTACGGACACAACGAGGGCGACGAGCCCATGTTCACCCAGCCGCTGATGTACAAGAAGATCCGCGCGCATCCGTCGACGCTGGAAATTTATTCGAAGAAGCTGATCGCCGAGGAAATCGTCACCGAAGGCGAGGTCGAGAAAATCAAGGCCGACTGGCGCGCCCGGCTCGATGCCGAATACGAGGCGAGCGGCGGCTATCGCGCCAACAAGGCGGATTGGCTCGACGGCCGCTGGGCGGGACTGAAGACCGGCGGCGACGTCGAGGATGCCCGCCGCGGCAACACCGGGGTGGCGACCGAGACGCTCCGGGAGATCGGCCGGAAGATCACCGCGGTGCCGGCGGACTTCAAGGTGCACCGCACGATCCAGCGCTTCCTCGACCACCGCCGCAAGAGCATCGAGACCGGGACCGGGATCGATTGGGCGACCGGCGAGGCACTGGCGTTCTGTTCGCTGCTGCTCGATGGCCGTTCGGTGCGGCTATCTGGCCAGGACAGCGAGCGCGGCACGTTCTCCCAGCGCCACTCGGTCCTGATCGATCAGGAGACGGAGGACCGCTACTTCCCGTTCAACCACCTCCGCGAGCAGCAGGCCCGCTACGAAGTGCACAATTCCATGCTCTCCGAGGAGGCGGTGCTCGGCTTCGAGTACGGCTACTCGCTCGCCGAGCCGAACACGCTCACGCTGTGGGAAGCGCAATTCGGCGATTTCGCCAACGGCGCGCAGGTGCTGTTCGATCAGTTCATCTCCTCGGGCGAGCGCAAATGGCTGCGCATGTCGGCGCTCGTCTGCCTGCTGCCGCACGGCTACGAAGGCCAGGGACCCGAGCACTCCTCGGCGCGGCTCGAGCGCTTCCTGCAGATGTGCGCCGAGGACAATATGCAGATCGCCTATTGCACGACGCCGGCCAATTATTTCCACATCCTGCGGCGCCAGCTCAGACGCGAGATCCGCAAGCCGCTGATCCTGATGACGCCCAAGTCGCTGCTCCGGCACAAGCGCGCGGTCTCCCGGCTCGAGGAGATGGGCCCGGACACGAGCTTCCACCGCCTGCTGTGGGACGATGCGCAACTCCTGTCCGACGAGAAGATCAAGCTCGTGCCCGACAAGAAGATCCGGCGCGTGGTCCTGTGCACCGGCAAGGTCTATTTCGACCTCTACGAGGAGCGCGAAAAGCGCGGCATCGACGACGTCTACCTGCTCCGCGTCGAGCAGCTCTATCCGTTCCCGACCAAGGCACTGGTCCAGGAACTCTCCAGGTTCAAGACGGCCGAGATGGTGTGGTGCCAGGAAGAGCCGCGCAACATGGGCGCCTGGTTCTTCGTCGACGTGTTCCTGCAATGGGTGCTCAACCAGATCGGCGCCACGCACCGCCGCTTGCGCTATGCCGGCCGTCCGGCCTCCGCCGCGACCGCGACGGGGGTGATGTCCAAGCACCAGGCTCAGCTTCGAAGCCTGCTCGACGATGCGCTGGGCTGAGTGCGGTCATCTGCCGGCGCGAGTGAGATGATTCGGCAGCCATCAACCGATGCTGCCGTAACCGCGAGATGATCATGACGACAGAAATCCGGGTTCCGACGTTGGGCGAATCGGTCACCGAGGCCACTATCGGCCGCTGGTTCAAGCAGCCCGGCGAGGCGGTTGCTGCCGACGAGCCGGTGGTCGAGCTCGAGACCGACAAGGTCACGGTCGAGGTGCCTGCTCCGGCATCGGGTGTGCTCGCCGAGATTCTGGCCAAGGATGGCGAGACCGTCGCGCCGGGCGCCTTGCTCGGACAGATTCAGGAAGGCGGCGCGCCCGCCAAGGCTGCCCCGGCGCCCGCCAAAGCCGCGCCCGCGGCCCCGAAGGCAGCGCCCCAGCCGCCGCCGCAACCCAAGCCGGCCGCGCCGCGACCCGCCGCCGCGGATGTGCTGGCGCCTTCCGTGCGTAAAATCGCCGAGGAGAGCGGCATCGACGCCGCCCACGTGTCCGGGACGGGCAGGGACGGACGCGTCACCAAGGGCGACATGATCGCGGCGATCGAGCGCGCCGCGGCGGCGCCCACGCCGGTCGCGCAGCCGGCAGCGGCGATCCAGATGCGTGCGCCTTCGCCGTCAGATGATGCCGCGCGCGAGGAGCGCGTGCGCATGACCAAGCTGCGGCAGACGATCGCGCGCCGGCTCAAGGACGCGCAGAACACCGCCGCCATGCTCACGACCTTCAACGAGGTCGACATGGGAAGCGTCATGGCGCTGCGCAATCAGTACAAGGAGCTGTTCGAGAAAAAGCACGGAGTGAAGCTCGGGTTCATGGGCTTCTTCGTGCGCGCCTCGATTCAGGCGCTCAAAGAGCTTCCCGCGGTCAACGCCGAGATCGACGGCACCGATGTCATCTACAAGAACTATTATCACGTCGGGGTTGCGGTCGGGACCGAGAAGGGGCTCGTCGTTCCCGTGCTGCGCGAGGCCGACCAGCGCTCGCTCGCCGACATCGAGAAGACGATCGCGGATTTCGGCAGGCGGGCGCGCGAGGGCACGCTGAAGATCGAGGAGATGCAGGGCGGCACCTTCACCATCTCCAACGGCGGCATCTATGGATCGCTGATGTCGACCCCGATCCTCAACGCGCCGCAATCCGGCATTCTCGGCATGCACAAGATCCAGGAGCGCCCGATGGCGGTCCGCGGCGAGATCAAGCTGCGGCCGATGATGTATCTGGCGCTCAGCTACGACCATCGCATCGTCGACGGCCGCGAGGCGGTGACGTTCCTGGTGCGGGTGAAGGAGAGCCTGGAAGATCCGGCGCGGCTGATCCTGGACTTGTGAAAGATTTTCGCGTCATGCCCGGCCTTGTGCCGGGCATCCACGTCTTGAACCCGAGATCGGAGAACAGACGTGGATGGCCGGGACAAGCCCGACCATGACGATCTGCGAGTGCGGAGCAAGGTCATGGCATACGATCTCGTCGTCATCGGCAGCGGTCCCGGCGGCTATGTCTGCGCCATACGCGCCGCCCAGCTCGGCATGAAAGTCGCCGTGGTGGAGAAGCGGGAGACGTTCGGCGGCACCTGCCTCAACATCGGCTGCATCCCGTCGAAGGCCCTGCTGCACGCTTCCGAGCTGTTCGAAGAAGCCGGGCACACGTTCGAAAAAATGGGAATCAAGCTCGGCGCGCCGAAGCTCGACCTTCCCGGCATGATGCAGTTCAAGGACCAGGGCGTCGACGGCAACGTCAAAGGCGTCGCGTTTCTGTTCAAGAAGAACAAGATCGACGCTTTTCAGGGAACGGGAAAAATCCTCGCTCCCGGCCAGGTCGAGGTCCGGACCATCGAGGGGAAAACCCAGGCGATCGAGACCAAGGCGATCGTGATCGCCACTGGGTCCGACGTCGCCAGGCTCAACGGCATCGAAATCGACGAGACGCGCATCGTGTCCTCGACCGGGGCGCTGAGCCTCGACAAGGTGCCGCAGCGCCTGCTCGTGGTCGGGGCCGGCGTCATCGGTCTCGAGCTCGGCTCGGTGTGGCGGCGGCTTGGCTCCCAGGTGCTGGTGGTCGAGTTCCTCGATCGCATCCTGCCGGGCATCGACGCCGAAGTCGGCAAGCAATTTCAGCGCATCCTCGAGCGTCAGGGGTTCGCGTTCAAGCTTTCCTCCAAGCTCACCGCCGTCGATGATTCCGGCAAGAAGCTGAGGGCGAAAATCGAGCCGGTGTCCGGCGGTGCGGCGGAGACGATCGAGGCCGATGTGGTGCTCGTCGCAATCGGGCGCGTGCCCTACACCGAAGGACTGGGTCTGGAAGCGGCCGGCGTGAAACGCGACAATCGCGGCCGCGTCGTCGTCGATCGGCATTTCGCCAGCAGCGTCCCGGGCATTTATGCGATCGGCGACGTGATCGCCGGCCCGATGCTCGCCCACAAGGCCGAGGACGAGGGCGTCGCAGTCGCGGAAATCATCGCCGGCCAGGCCGGGCACGTGAACTACGACGTGATCCCCAACGTGGTCTACACGTATCCGGAGATCGCCACCGTGGGTAAGAGCGAGGAGGAGCTGAAGGAGGCCGGCATCGCCTACCGGGCCGGCAAATTCCCGTTTACCGCCAACAGCCGCGCCCGTGTCAACCTCACCCCGGAAGGTTTCGTCAAGGTCCTGGCCGACGCCAGCACCGACCGGGTGCTCGGGGTGCACATCGTCGGCGCCGACGCCGGCAACATGATCGCGGAAGCGGCGATGGCGATGGAATTCGGCGCCTCCTCGGAAGACATCGCGCGCACCTGCCATGCGCATCCCACCCTGAGCGAGGCGGTGAAAGAGGCGGCACTGGCGGTCGACAAGCGCCCGATCCATATGTGAGGCGCGGGCACGAATTCGCCGCTTTCGCGATCCCTCTTGAGGGCGGCCGGACTAGGCTGCAACGGACAAAGGTTCCAATCGCATGCGGCGCTGGCTCAAACCGGTCTGGATCTTCCTCGCCATCCTGTTCCTGATCGAGGCGTGGCTGTGGGATCACCTGGAGCCGATCGTCGCCCGGATCGTCGCAGTGATTCCCTGGCAGCGCCTCAAGGCGCTGCTCGCTCGCTCGATCGACCGGCTGTCGCCCACGGCAACGCTCGTCGTTTTCCTGGTGCCGGTGGCCGTGATCATTCCAATCAAAGTGGTCGGCCTGTGGCTCGTTGCCGAAGGCTATTGGGTGCACGCGGCCGGCATGCTGCTGCTCGCCAAGCTCGCCGGGCTCGGCACGACCGCGTTCGTGTTCGACGCTTGCCGCGACAAGCTGCTGCAGCTGGTGTGGTTCCGGCTGCTCTACCAATCCTTGATGGCGTTGCGCGATTGGGCTCACGGGATGGTGGATCCCATGATGCGAAAAATCCGCCGCCTGATCTGGCTGTCGAGGCCGCAGCGCGCGGGCCGCTTCTTCCGGCGAATCGCACGCATCCGCCGCCATGTGCAGCGTCCGGACGAGGTGGCCTCGCCGCCGACAGATCCGCCGCCCGGGCCGGCGCGCGCGATCAGATGAAATGCAGCCCGTGCAAGGCGTTGGGCGCGTAATAGCCGATCGCCATCAGCGCCACGCCGATCACCCCCAATGCGCCGCCGAGCCACGCCAGCACCACCATCGAGGTAATGACCGACGCCGATGCCAGCACGATGCCGATTTGCAGTGCCGCGGAGGCGATCTCGTAGTGATGATATTCGGCGAAGGCAACATCGCGCTCCTTCTCCTTGTCGCGGGCCTTTTCCTCCAGCTCCTTGCGACCTTCGTGCTTTTCGGGATCCGACTGGTAGCGATCCGCGGTCTTCTGCCAGCCGGCGATGCGTTTCTGCTTGGCTGCCTTGGCGTCCGGATCGCTCGTGCTCGGTAGATCCAATTCCATGATCTCTGCGGCCGTCCGCAGCGTCGTCTCGCGCATGTGCTTGGCCTGGTAGAACGCCCACAGGTTCGCGGCCTCGATATTGGCGCGCAAGCCCTCGGTCTGCGCGCTCTTGCCCAGCGTCTCGGCGAAAGCCAGGAATAGCGCCAGGACCGAGATCAACAGCGCGATCTTCTTGTTCGATCCGGCGATGTGCTCGGCTTCCTCGGCGTGCTCTACGTGTTCGTGTGCGCCAGGCATGGCCATCGTCTCCAGCGATTGGGTCCGGTGGACGATGTAACGAACCGCTCGGCGCGCGCAAGAGGGCTGCGGCGGGCGGGAGTTTGCGGATTCACGCCCGCGGATGCGCGTTGCGATAGATTTCGATCAGCCGCTCGGCATCCACCTCGGTGTAGATCTGCGTGGTCGAGAGCGAGGCGTGGCCGAGCAGCTCCTGAATCGCGCGCAAATCGCCACCCCGCGCGAGCAGGTGCGTGGCGAAGGAATGCCGCAGCGCGTGCGGGGTCGCGGTCTGCGGAAGCCCTAGCGCGCCGCGCAGCCCCGCCATCGCGAGCTGCACGATCCGGGGCGATAGCCGCCCGCCCTTGGCGCCGACGAAGAGCGGATCTTCGGCGGCGAGCCCATAGGGGCAGATCGCGACATAATCGGCGATGAGGCCGAGCACCTGCTGCAACACCGGAACCATGCGGGTCTTATTGCCCTTGCCGGTGACCACGATGGCGTCGCCTTGGCCGGGTTCCGGCACTTCGTGGCGCTCGAGCGCGAGCGCCTCGGAAATGCGCAGACCGGAGCCGTAGAGCAAGGCCAGCACCGCGGCGTCGCGCGCCAGAATCCAGGGCTCGCGATCCTCTCCGGCGCGCAGCTCGGTTTCCACGATGCGCTTGGCGGCGCTCACCGCGAGCGGCTTCGGCAGGGTCTTGGGGAGTTTGGGCGAGCGCACGGCGGAGAGCGCGCCGACCGCACCCTTGCCGTTGCGCTCGAGATGGCGGGCGAACGACCGCGTGCCCGCAAGCGTGCGCATCAGCGAGCGCCCGGTAAGGCCCGCCGCCCGACGCGCCGCCAAGAACGCGCGCACGTCACGCGGCTCGAGCTGTTCCAGATCCGCCAGGGTGAGCTTCTTGCCGAGATGTTCGGCCAGAAACCCCAGCCATTGCCGCACGTCGCGCCCGTAGGCTTCGAGCGTTTTTGGCGAATAACGGCGCTCCGCGCCGAGATGCTCGAGCCATCGCTCCACCGCGCCGGCGAGGTCCGGTCGGGCGAAGGCAAGCATAACGCTTCGATTTTCCTGCGAGCTTCGTTGGTTGCGCATAAATAGCTGCAACTCCGGTCGACCTCCCCTCCAGGGGAGGGTAAGTGCGCGTGTCGCTCCGCCGTGCCTTGACACCCCGCGAGTTATCTCACCCCTTTCCTTCACCTTTCGTTAACCGGATCGCCGGCCGGCCATGCCCAAGCAAATTGTCAAGGTCCTCGTGCCGGTCGCGCTCGATCAGGCCTATTCCTATCGGGTGCCGGCGGGGCTCGAGCTTGCCCCCGGCGATCTCGTGCGCGTGCCGCTCGGTCCGCGCGAAGCGACCGGCGCGGTGTGGGGCGAGGGCGTGGCGCGGCCCGGGCTCGACAATCGGCTGAAAGACGTGGCCGAGAAGCTCGAAGCGCCGGCGCTCAAGCCGGAGCTGCGAGCCTTCATCGACTGGGTCGCCGACTACACGCTGAGCTCACGCGGCATGGTGCTGCGCATGGCGTTGCGCATGGGCGAGCAGCTCGGGCCGGAGCGCCCGCGCGTCGCGGTGCGGCTTGCGGGCCCGGCGCCGCTGCGCATGACCCCGGCGCGCAACAAAGTTCTGGCCGTCCTTGCCGACGGTCTGCTCCGCGCCAAGCGCGACGTCGCCGAGGAAGCCGGCGTCTCGCCCGGCGTCATCGACGGCCTTGTCGACGAAGGAACGCTCGAGACTGCGGCGCTTGCACCCGAGCCGGTCGCGCGCCCTCCCGATCCGGACTTTGCCGCGCCGGACCTGAGTGCCGCGCAGGCCGGGGCCGCCGACGCGCTGCGCGCCGCGGTCGCGACGGGTGGCTACTCGGTGACGCTGATTGACGGCGTGACCGGCTCCGGCAAGACCGCGGTCTATTTCGAAGCTATCGCCGAAGCGATCCGGCGCTCCCGCCAGATTCTAGTCCTGATGCCGGAGATCGCGCTCACCGCGCAATTTCTCGACCGCTTCGTCGAGCGCTTCGGCGTGCGTCCGGCCGAATGGCATTCGAGCCTATCGCCGCGCGTGCGGGCGCGCACCTGGGCGGCGGCGGCCCGTGGCGAGATCGAGGTCGTGGTCGGCGCGCGATCCGCGCTGTTCCTGCCCTATGCGGATCTCGGGCTCGTCATCGTCGACGAGGAGCATGACCCGGCCTACAAGCAGGAGGATGGCGTGCGCTATCACGCCCGCGACATGGCGGTGGTGCGGGCGCATATCGCGAAAATTCCCATCGTGCTGGCGTCGGCGACGCCCTCGGTCGAGACCGAGGTCAACGCGCAGCGCGGGCGCTACGCGCGGCTCTCGCTTCCCGAGCGGTTCGGCGGCCAGCACCAGCCAGCCATCGAGGCCATCGATCTGCGCCGTGAAGGCCCGCCGCGCGGACGCTTTATTGCGCCGCGGCTTGCCGAGGCCGTGCAGGCGACGCTCGCGGGTGGCGACCAGGCGCTCCTGTTCCTCAACCGGCGCGGCTACGCGCCGCTCACGCTCTGCCGCGCCTGCGGCTTTCGGCTGCAATGCCCGCATTGCGATGCGTGGCTGGTCGATCATCGCTTTCGGCGCAGCCTGGTGTGCCACCATTGCGGGTTCTCGACGCCGCGGCCCGCCGCGTGCCCGAAATGCGAGGCGAAGGATTCCTTCGTCGCCTGCGGGCCCGGCGTCGAGCGGCTCGAGGAGGAGGTCGCTGCGCTGTTTCCGCAAAAGCGCATCCTCGTGCTCTCGAGCGATCTCGTCGCGACCGTCGAGCGCCTGCGCGAGGAACTCGCCGAGATCGAGCAGGGCAAGGTCGATCTCGTCATCGGCACCCAGCTCGTCGCCAAGGGTCATCATTTTCCCAAGCTCAACCTGGTCGGTATCGTCGACGCCGACCTGGGGCTCGGTTCCGGCGACCCGCGCGCGGCGGAGAAAAGCTTCCAATTGCTGCACCAGGTCGTCGGCCGCGCCGGACGCGAGGCGGGCCGGGCCGGTCGCGGCCGCGGCCTGCTCCAGACGCATCAGCCCGATCATCCGGTGATGCGGGCGCTGATCGCGGCCGACCGCGAGGCGTTCTACGCGGCCGAGATCGCCGCGCGCGAGCGCAGCTCGTATCCGCCGTTCGGGCGCCTCGCCGGCCTCGTGGTCTCCGGGCCCGACCGCCCGAGCACGGCAGGATTCGCGCGCAAACTCGCCGCCGCGGCGCCGGCGAGCGATGAGGTGCGCGTGCTGGGGCCCGCGGAAGCGCCGATCGCGGTCATCCGCGGCCGGCACCGGTTCCGGCTGCTGGCGAAATCCGCGCGCAATTTCGCTCTCTCGGACTATCTGCGCGCGTGGCTCGCCCGCGCGCCGAAGCAGAAGGGCGGGGTGCGGCTCGAGATCGACATCGACCCGCAGAGCTTCTTGTGAGCTGCGAGAGCGAATGGCTCCCGCGGTATCGAACCCTAGTGCTGGAAGGTTGTGTTTGCCGCCGAATTGCGCGGTCCTGCTCGTGTTGCGCCGCCCCCGGCGCTGTGTTAGCCAAACCTTCGATTTTTCAAGGGTGCGGCGGCTCCGCGCCTGAAGCAAAAATCCTGCTCCTGCCAGTGGCTTGCGCCGCCCCCCCCCGGGTCCCCGGGGACGGCGCCGGGCCCGATCCGTGTTGCGCAATGAACCAGCCAGAAACCCAAGACCGGATCGTGGGCGGAATGGCGGGCCGCTATGCGACCGCGCTGTTCGAGCTTGCGCGCGATACCGGTGCGATCGACAAGGTCGCGGCCGATCTCGATGCGCTCGCGGC
>DASWCW010000167.1:0-6811 GCA_036395835.1 Xanthobacteraceae bacterium | reverse complement strand
AGCGATTGAGCTGGCTCGGAGATTTTAGAAATTTACCGTCGATTCCCGCGGTTTCGACCGGGAAATCGCCTCGGACATGACGGGTATCGCCAGACCTGCTAGGCAGCGTGCCTTGGTTAGATATGCCGCTCGCGGGGATTGCGGGCGCCCAATTGCCGCGTGCCGGAAGGGTCATGGCCGAGACGCGCATCATTCCCGTGCTTCTTGCCGGCGGCTCCGGCACGCGGCTCTGGCCGGTGTCGCGGGACGCAATGCCCAAGCAATTCATGCCCCTCGTGGGCAATCGCTCGACGTTCCAGCAGGCGCTGCTGCGGCTCGCCGATCCAAAATTGTTCGCCCCGGCGATCGTGATGACGGTCGGCGATTCCCGCTTCTTTGCCCGCCGCCAGGCGGAGGAGCTCGGCCAGGAGGCAACCATGGTGCTCGAGCCCGAGCGGCGGGATTCCGCGCCGGCCATTGCCGCCGGGGCGATGATCGCGCGGCAGCGCGATGGCGAAGCCATCGTGCTGGCGCTCGCCGCCGATCACGTGATTCTGGATCCCGAGCTGTTTCACGCGGCCTGCATTTCCGCGCGCAAGGCGGCGGATGCCGGCCATCTCGCGACCTTCGGCATTGCCCCGAGCGAGCCGCGGACCAGCTACGGCTACATCCGTTGCGGCGCCTCGCTCGGCGACGGCATCCGCCGGGTCGAGCGGTTCGTCGAGAAGCCGGACGCGGCCACGGCGCTGCGCTATCTCAGTGAGGGATATGTCTGGAATTCCGGAAATTTCATGTTCCGCGCCGACGTGCTCGTGAGCGAGCTCGAGCGACATGCGCCGCAAATCGCCGCGGCGGTCGCCGCCTCGGTCGAAAACGCGCGCGAGGATCTCGGCTTCCTGCGCCTCGACGCCGAGAGCTACGCGCGCGCGCCGCAGCTGTCGTTCGATTACGCGGTGATGGAGAAGACCGACCGCGCGGTCGTGGTCGAAGGCAAGTTCCGCTGGTCGGACATCGGCAGCTGGGATGCGATCTTCGAAGTCTCCAAGCGCGACGCCGACAACAATTTCGCCTCGGGTCCGGTGGTTGCCGTCGACAGCGAGAATTGCCTCATCCATGCCGAGGACCGGCTCACCGCCGTGCTCGGCATCCGCGATCTCATCGTGGTGACCACGCCCGACGCGGTGCTGGTTTTGCCGCGCGAGCGCGCCGAAGACGTGAAACGGCTGGTGTCGCTGCTCAAAAAGGCCGGTCGCTCCGAAGCGAGCAATCATCGCCGCTGCCATCGGCCGTGGGGATATTACGACGCGGTGGACGTCGGCGAGCGCTTCCAGGTCAAGCGCCTCGTGGTGGTGCCGGGCGGGACGCTTTCCATGCAGAAGCACCTGCATCGCTCCGAGCACTGGGTCGTGGTGCGCGGGACCGCGGAGGTGACGATCGGCGAGATGAAGAAGGTCGTGCACGAGAACGAGTCGGCCTACATCCCGACGGGCGCGATCCACCGGCTGTCCAATCCGGGAAAAATTCCGCTCGAGCTGATCGAAGTGCAGACCGGCAGCTATTTCGGCGAAGACGACATCATTCGTCTCGACGACGTCTATCGTCGCGGCCCGGCCGAATGACCGACGCCGAACCGATCCTGGTGACCGGCGCCGCCGGCTTCATCGGCTTCCACGTGGCGCGGCGTTTGCTCGAACGCGGTCGCTGCGTTCTCGGCGTCGACAATCTCGATCCTTATTACGACGTGCGACTCAAAGAGGCGCGGCTGAAACAGCTTGCCGGCTTCCCCACGTTCGGTTTCGAGCGGCTCGATATCGCCGACCGGGCGGGAATGGCGGCGTTGTTCTCGGCGCGGCGGTTCCCCGCGGTGGTGCATCTTGCCGCCCAGGCGGGCGTGCGGCACTCGCTCGTCGATCCGCACGTCTACGTGGACGCGAATGTCGCCGGCTTCCTCAACGTGCTCGAAGGCTGCCGAAACCAGCGTTGCGGGCATCTCGTCTACGCGTCTTCCTCCTCGGTCTACGGCGCGAACACCAAAACTCCGTTCAGCACCGCGCAGCCCGCGGACCACCCGCTCAGCCTCTATGGCGCGACCAAAAAGGCGAACGAGCTGATGGCGCATGCTTACGCGCATCTGTTCGCGATTCCGGCGACGGGGCTGCGGTTCTTCACGGTGTATGGCCCGTGGGGGCGGCCCGACATGGCGGTGTGGCGGTTCACCGCCGCCGTATTCGAGGGACGCCCGGTTGCGCTGTTCAACCATGGCCGGATGCGGCGGGATTTCACCTATATCGACGATGCGGCGGAAGCTGTGCTGCGGATCCTCGACCGCGCGCCGCAGGGCGATTCGCAATGGTCGGGCGAGCATCCGGAGTTTTCCCGCAGCCGCGCGCCGTGGCGCCTCTACAACATCGGCAACAGCCGCCCGGTCGATGTCGGCGAGGTCCTGCGCCTGATCGAGGCGGCGGCGGGACGCACCGCGCAACGCGAGCTCATGCCGATGCAGCCCGGCGATGTTACGGAAACCTGCGCCGACGTCGCGGATCTCGAGCGCGAGTTCGGGTTCCGTCCGGATACGCCGATCGAGGAGGGGGTCCGGCGATTCGTGGCATGGTACCGGGACCACGAAGGAATAGGATTGTGCTGAGGCGCCCAATCCAGTACCGGAGTGCCACCGTTCGGACCGCATTCCGGGTTGTAACCGATTGATGTAAAATGTGTCCGGGCGTGCCGCCGCTCGGGTCGCCATCGGGCGGCGACCGTGCTAGTTCTGCGATCGGGACACGGGAATCAGGGGGATTCGTCGGAAATGAGAGCCGCGAGGGGAAGCGCGGAATCCTTGCGCTTGGGTGTCGTCGGCGTCGGCGTGATGGGCAGCAATCATGCCCGCGTGATCGCCGAGCTTCCGGGCGTTACGTTCGTCGGGGTTGCGGATCCCGATCGACCGCAGGCGAATTTCGTGGCGGAGACGCTCGGCTGCGCCGCGGTCGGCGATCTCGACGAGCTCATCGAGCTCGGCATCGACGCCGCCACCATCGCGGCGCCCACCCATTTGCATCACGATCTCGCGCTCGCCTGCATCCGGCGCGGCATCCACGTGATGGTGGAGAAGCCGATCGCCTCGAGCGCGGAGGAGGGCCGCAGCATCACCGCGGCGGCGCGCCGCGCCGGCGTGATGCTGATGGTCGGCCACGTCGAACGCTTCAATCCCGCCGTCGCCGCCATCAAGGAAGCCATTCACGGCGAGGACATTCTCTCGATCGCCATCACCCGGGTCGGCCCGTTCCCGCCGCGCATGTCCAACGTCGGCGTGGTGATCGATCTTGCGGTGCACGACATCGATCTCATTCGCTGGTTCACCGATTCCGACATCATCGAAGTGCAGCCGCAGCTCTCGAGCGCCATGGCGGAGCGCGAAGACATCGCGCTGTTGCAGTTCCGGACCGCTTCGGGCGTGCTGGCCCACATCAACACCAACTGGCTCACCCCGTTCAAGGCTCGCAACGTGCACGTCGCCACGCGCAAGAAATACGTGATGGGCGATCTTCTGACCCGGCAGGTCACCGAATGCTTCGGCTTCCAGCCGGACGGCAGCTATTCGATGCGGCATTTGTCGGTCGGCCATGCGGAGCCGCTGCGCGCCGAGCTTTCCGCATTCGTCACCGCGATCCGCGAGGGCTCGGTGCCGGCCGTCACCGGGGAAGAAGGCGTCGCCAGCCTCGACATCGCCATGCGCTGCCTCGGCCGCGGCGAGATCGCACCCGCCGTCGAGCGCAAGCTCGCGCGCCGGGCCGTCGGGTGACGGCCGCGTTCGCTCGCAGCGCAAGGCTCATGGCCGCCGCATGAACCAGCACGCGAGAATCGAGCAGGCTCCGATTCCCTTCGTTGACGTCGCCGCCCAGCGTCGCCGGCTCGGCCGCCGCATCGACGATGCGATCGCGCGGGTGCTCGCGCATTGCCAGTTCGTCATGGGGCCCGAGGTCCACGCGCTCGAGGCCGAGCTCGCGAGGTTCTGCGGCGCGCGGCACGCGATCGCAGTGGCGAGCGGAACCGACGCGCTGCTCCTCGTGCTGCTGGCCAAAGGCTTCGGGCCGGGCGACGCCGTGTTCTGTCCGGCCTTCACCTTCGCGGCGACCGCCGAGCCCGTTGCGTTGCTCAACGCCACGCCGGTGTTCGTCGACGTCGAGGAGGCGAGCTTCAACATCGCGCCCGCGAGCCTCGAACGCGCGATCACGACCGCGAAGCAGCGCGGGCTTCGGCCGCGGGCCGTGATCCCGGTCGACCTGTTCGGCCAGAGCGCCGATTACGATGCCATCGCGCCGGTGGCGGCGGCCGAGGGGATGTTCGTCATCGCCGATGCGGCGCAGGCGTTCGGCGCGACCTACAAGGGCCGTAAGGTCGGAACGCTGGCGCCGGTGACGATCACGAGCTTTTTTCCGGCGAAACCGCTCGGCTGCTACGGCGACGGCGGCGCGGTGTTCACCGACGACGACGACGACCTGGCCCGTATCATCCGCAGCCTGCGCATTCACGGCCAGGGCGCCGACAGATACGACAACGTGCGCATCGGCATCACCGGGAGGCTCGACAGCATCCAGGCCGCGGTTCTGATCGAGAAGCTCGAAATCTTTCCGGACGAGATCGCCGCGCGGCACCGCGCGGCGTGCCGCTATCGTGACGCACTCGGCGACGCCGTCATCGTGCCGCGCATCGCCGACGGCCTCTCCTCGGTGTGGGCGCAATACACCATCCGCCTCCCGGCCGGGCGCCGCGCCGAGGTCGCCGCTCGTCTACGGGCCGAGGGGGTGCCCACCGCGATCTATTATCCGAAGCCGCTCCATCGCCAGGACGCATTTCGACAATTCCCGGTCGCCGGCAACGGCCTTCCGGTCACCGATCGGCTCGCCGAGGAAGTCTTGAGCCTGCCCATGCACGCCTATCTCGACGAGCCGACGCAGGATCGCATCATCGACGCCGTCCGGCGCGCGGTCGTAGGCTAGCGATCCGCCGGCGATCGACCACCCCCCGCGCGGGGTCCTCGATTCCTCGCCGCGTAGCGCGCCCAAGGCCCTCAGCAGTCGATGCCCCACGAACCGCACGCAGGCGTCCAGCATTCGCAGCCGATCCCGGGCCGCGGCATGATCGAGCGCATCCTCACCGTGGGAGGCTTCACGCTCCTCTCGCGGCTCACCGGCTTTTTCCGCGATATCCTGATGGCCGCCGTGCTCGGCGCGGGGCCGATCGCGGACGCGTTCCTGGTCGCGTTCCGGCTGCCGAACCATTTCCGCGCGATTTTCGCCGAAGGCGCCTTCAATTCGGCGTTCGTGCCGGCTTACGCCCGCATCCGCGAGCAGGGTGGCGCGGATTCCGCGCGGCTTTTCGCCGACCGGATTTTCACGCTGCTGTTCGCGAGCCAGCTGATCTTTCTCGCGCTGGCGCTCATCTTCACGCCCGAGGTCATCCGCTTGCTCGCGCCGGGGTTCGAGAAGGATCCGGGACGCTTCACGCTCGCCGTCGAGCTGACCCGGATCACGTTTCCGTATCTGCTGCTGATGACGCTGGTGACGCTCTACGGCGGCGTTCTCAACGCGCTCAACCGCTTCGCCGCGGCGGCCGCCGCGCCCATCCTGCTCAATCTCACGATGATGACGACGCTGGCGCTCGCCGTGTTCTTCCCGAGCGCGGGCCATGCGGCCGCCTGGGGCGTGCTGATCGCCGGATGCCTGGAGCTAGCGCTGGTCGCCGGCGATACCGCCTGGAGTGACGCGATCGCCAAATTCCGCCGTCCGCGCTGGGACGCCGACGTGAAGCGCTTCTTCATCGCGCTCGGGCCCGCGGTCATCGGCTCGGCCGGCGTGCAGCTCGCGCTGTTCGCCGACACGATCATCGCGAGCTTCCTGCCGGCGGGGGCGCTTTCGGCGCTCTATTACGCCGACCGGCTCAATCAGCTGCCGATCGGCGTGATCGGCATTGCCGTCGGAACCGTGCTGTTGCCGGAAATGGCGAGTCGGATCGCGGCCGGTGACGAAGCGGGCGCCAGGCACGCGCAAAATCGCGCCATCGAGCTGACCTTGCTGCTGTCGATTCCCTGCCTCGTGGCGTTTTTGCTTCTCCCCGACCTCATCATGCGCGCGCTGTTCATGCGCGGAAAGTTCACCGCGGCGGACGCGACCGCGGCGGGGCAAACGCTGGCCGCCTATGCGCTGGGCCTGCTGCCGTTCGTGCTGATCCGCAGCGTGACCGCCACGTTTCTCGCCCGCGGTGATACGGCGATCCCCATGAAGGCGTCGCTGACTGCGGTCGGGATCAATGTGGGCTTCAAGGCCGCTTTCTTTTACTTCACGTCGCTGGCGCAGGTCGGCCTCGCGCTCGCGACCTCGATCGGAGCTTGGCTCAATCTCGGGCTTGTCATTTGGTTCGCCGCACGCCGCGGCCACCTCGCATTCGATCCTCCCCTGCGCGGCGCGGCGACAGGGCTCACCGCCGCTGGTGCCGCGCTCGCGGTGGTGCTCTCCCTGGCGCAAGGCCCGGTCGCGCGGCTGTTTGCAGATTGGACTGCCTGGCGAGAGGAGAGCACGCTGGCGGTGCTCGCCGCGATTGGAGCCGCCGTCTATGGGGCAATCGTGCTCACTCTCTTCGGCAAGCAGTGGCTCGCGGCGTTGCGGACGCGAAAGCGCCCCACTGCGCTGGGTCCGCCAGCGCTGCCCGATTGATCAGCCGCGATGCGCGCGCTCCTGCGGCACGAGCGAGAGCACGCGCCGGCTGCCGTTGTGCAGCGTCTCGACCTCGACCGTGCGCCCGATTTTCTCGCCGGCGAGGATGCGGATGAGATCGT
>DASWCW010000166.1:0-5728 GCA_036395835.1 Xanthobacteraceae bacterium | reverse complement strand
TCCCTTGTTCGCCGAGGACACCAATATCTTCGAGTTTTTGCATCGGCCGGATCTGACGCTGTTGCAGGGACTGATCCTCAACTTCAAGCCGGTCCACATGGACGTCCTGCCGCTCTATATCCTGCTGCTGGTCGCGTTCGTGCCGATCTTGTGGATGCTGCTGCGGGCTCCCGTCCTGGCGCTTGCAATCTCGGCTCAGCGCCGCGGCGACGACGAGCCCGACCGGAAATGCCGCCATGATGCTGCCGGCCAGGCGGCCGCGGATGCGCCCCGGGCTGAACTCGGAGGCGAGCGTCAGCGTCACCGGCACTTCGCCGCCGAGCCCGAAGTTGGACAGGAAGCGGAAAACGCCGAGGGAAGCGACGTTCCACGACGCTGCGACGAGGCCGGTGAACAGCGCGAACAGGCCGACCGTCGCCTGGAACGAGGTGCGCCGGCCGATGTAGTCGGAGAGCGTTCCCCAGAACAGCGCACCCAGAAATGCGCCGATCAGGCCGACCGTCGCCAGCAGGCCGGCCTGTGCCGGACCCAGCCCGAACTCGCGCGCGATCGGCGGCAGCGCCGCGCCGAACAGGGCGAAATCGGCGGCGTCGAACATGATGCCGCAAAACGCCAGGATGAAGAAATTGCGATGCCATCGCGAGAACGGCAGCCGCTCGAGCCGCGTCACGAGTTCGGAAGATTTCTGCTGCGCCCCCACCATTGCTTCCCCCGGCGGTCTGTTTGTCTTGGCGTGAACGCTGCCATAGCTTGCCGCAGCGGAGCAAGCTCGTTCCCGTCGCGTGCGAGGCAATCAGGCGGAAGCCAGAAACTCGCGCAACAAGGTGCAGGCCCGCTCGGGCTGTTCGAGCACCGAGGCGTGGCGCGCGCCGGGAATCCAGGCGAGCCTGGCGCTCTCGATCTGGCCGGCGATCCACTCGGCGGCGTCGCGAAAGCTCGGAATGTCGTCGTCCCCGCAGATCACCAGCGTCGGGGCGCGGATCTTGGCCGCGCCGTTGCGCAGATCCGCCGCCGCGAGCGCTTCGCAGGCGAGCGCGTAACCCTCGCCCGACGTGCGCGCCAGCGTCGAGCGCACGTAACGCACCGCCGGCGGATCCTGCGCCAGGAAATCCGCGGAAAACCACACTCTCAGCAAATCCTCGATCAGCGCCGCGACGCCGCGCGTGCGCGCCGTCGCGGCGCGCTCGACCCACATCGCTCGCATCTCCTCGGTGTAGCGCGGCGTGGTGTCGATCAGCACCAGGCGGTCGACCACCGCGTTGGCGGCGAAATGCTGGGCGATGAGCCCGCCCAAGGAGATGCCGGCGACGTGCGGGCGCGAGATCCCGTGCTGCGCCAGCACGGCCGCGAGCTGATCCGACAGATCCTCGATGCGGTAGCTCTCGGCCGGCACCGGGGTCGAGCCGTGGCCCGGCAAATCGTAGCGCAGCAGCGTGAAATCGCTCGCGAGCGGCACGGCGAAATCCCAGAAGCGATGATCGACCCCGAGGCAATGCAGCAGCACCAGCGGCGGTCCGGAACCGGAGCGGTGCAACTGCACGGATTGCGGATCGAGCGCAGCCATGGCGAATGTCCCGACGAGTGGTCGCGGGCGCAGTTCATGCTATTAAGCAAGAAAGCAGCGAGAAAGTTCGAGGCTCATGATCATCGACGTCTTCAATCATTTCATGCCGAGAACATGGTTCGATCGTCTCGCGGATCTCGTGCCCGGCCACGCGGCGGTGACGGCGTTCCCGCGGCTTTCGCCGCTGTTCGATCTCGAGGCGCGGCTGCGGCTGCTCGACCAGTTCGAGGGCCTTGGGCAGGTGCTCTCGCTCGCCAATCCGCCGATCGAGCTCACCGGGCCGCCCGAGCGCACCCCCGAATACGCCCGGCTTGCCAACGATGCGCTCGCCGAAGTGTGCCGCCAGCACCCCGAGCGCTTTCCCGCATTTATTGCGGCGCTGCCGATGAACAACATCGAGGCCGCGCTCGCCGAGATCGATCGCGCCGTCGGCGAGCTCGGCGCCCGCGGCATCCAGGTCTTCACCAATGTGGCCGGCACGCCGCTCAGCGCCCCGGAGTTCCGCCCGATCTTCGAGCGCATGGTCCATCACGACCTGCCCGTGTGGGTGCATCCGATCCGCGGTCCGCAATTTGCCGACTACGCCGGCGAGCAGGCCTCCGAGGACGAAATCTGGTTCACGTTCGGCTGGCCCTACGAGACGACCGCGTGCATGACGCGGCTGATCTTTTCCGGGATCTTCGACGAGCTGCCGGCGCTGAAGATCATCACGCATCACATGGGCGGCATGATCCCGTATTTCGCCGGGAGGATCGATCTCGGCTTTCGCCAGATCTTTTTCGGCGCGCCGGACCTGAACCCGGTCGCGCGCGAGCACGGCTTGAAGAAGCGTCCGCTCGAGTATTTCAAGATGCTCTACGCCGACACCGCGCTCAACGGCGAGCCGAATGCCACGCGCTGCGGCCACGCGTTCTTCGGGACCACCTCTTGCCTGTTCGCGACCGACGCGCCGTTCGATGCTGAGCAGGGTAGGGGCCTCATCGCCAACACCATCCGGGCGGTGGAGATGCTGGATATTTCCGCCGCCGAGCGCGAGCGCATCTTTGCCGGCAACGCCCGGGCGCTGCTCAAGCTGTGAGGACGGGGGAAATCCGATGCAGACCCGGGAGATCAAGGTCAAGCTGCGCGACGGCGAGATGGGCGCGTATCTGGCGATCCCCGATCGCACCCCGGCGGGCGCGATCATCGCCATCATGGAGATCTGGGGCGTCAACGACACTATGCGGCAGCACGCCCACGAGTTCGCGCAAGCCGGCTTCCTCTGCCTGGTGCCCGACCTGTTCTGGCGTCAGGAGCCCGGCGTCGAGCTCTCGGATCACGATCCCGACCACGTCCGCAAGGCGTTCGATCTCTACTACGAGTTCGACTACGACCTTGCGGTTCGCGACATGGAAGACACCTGGCGTTTCCTCGAAGCCATGCAGGAGTGCAACGGCAGGGTCGGCGCGGTCGGCTACTGCCTGGGCGGCAAGCTCTGCTACCTGATGTGCTGCCGCACCGACATCGATTGCGCCGTCGCCTATTACGGCACCTACATCGAACACCACATCCGCGAGGCCAAGAACCTGCACCGTCCGTTCCTGCTGCACATGGCGATGCGCGATCGCTGGGTGCAGGCGGAGGTGAACGATCTCATCGAGCGCCGGCTATCGCCCAATCCGCTCGTCGCCATCCACAAATATCCCGGCGCCGACCATGCGTTCGCGCGGCTCGGCGGCAAGACCTACAGCAAGCCGGAGGCGGACCGCGCGCTCGGGCTGACGCTGGATTTCTTCAGCAAGCATCTCGCGTGACCTGTCCTGGCCGGGCTTATCCCGGCCATCCACGTCTCATGCATCGGGATTGAGATCGTGGATGCCCGGCACAGGGCAGGGCATGATGGGTCACAATATATTCATATTCGCACACTGTCAGGCAGTTCCGGCGCGCTCGCGATTGGTGAAATGCGCATTGCCGAGGCCGGTGCCGATGGTGAGAATGCCCCATCTTGCCGTGTCGCGCAGGAAGCAGGCCTCGCTCAGGCCTTGCACGACGGCGTCGTTGTGCATGACGACCGCCGTATCCTTGCCGCCGATCTGCGGAATCGCCCAAACAATCCGCTCCGGCAGGTTGAATTCCTCGCTCTCCCAGTCGCCGGGCAGGTTCTGCGCGCCGCGTTCGATCGTGCCGTCGGGGCGGATGACGCCCGGACAGGCGATGCCGACGAACGGCGCGAGCCGGAAGTTTTTTTCGGCCTCGGCCGCCGCGACGAGCTTGCGCAGCATGCCGATCAGCGCCTCGACCGCCTCGTCGCGATCCGGGTCGTCGTCGGCGTGGCGCCAGCGCTGCGATTTCCAGATTTTGGCCGAGCCGGGTTCCGACCCGAGCTCGACGATCCCGGTGCGGATATTGGTGCCGCCGATGTCCGTCGCGAGGATGCCGTCGAAGCCGGAGAGGGCCCGATCCGGCGCAAGCTCGACGCTGCCCAGGAGTCCCGCCGCGTCGGGATGATGCCGGATCGGCAACAGCGCGATCGGCTCTCCCGCGCGCTTGAGCAGCACCGCGGTGCGCCCGGCGACGAGTTCGCCGATGCGCCCTTCGCGGAATCCGCCGCCGATCACGATGCGCTGCGTGTCGCGCCACGCCGGCAGCTCGAGGAAGCGTTCGACCACGTGGCAGAGCGAGTGCGAGAACTCCTCGATGGCGCCGATCAGCATCCCGGCCGCGACCGGATCGCCGCGCAGCAGGATCTTTTCCAGCTCCGGCTTCTGCTTGTAGAGCTCCTGCGTCGGCATGTCGCGGAGCGGATCCGCCTCGCCGAGCCCTTGGCGCCAGCGATCAAGGATCGCCTGGAACGCCTTCTTGTTGGCGCGGTCGCCCAGAAAGGCGCCGTCGTCGCGAAGCTCGACGTTGTAATCGTCGATATGGACGCAGCGCAGCTCGTGCGCGCCGTGGGAGAGAGTAAGATTCGGGGGAGACGATAAATCGGTGGGCAAGGTGCACCGGTTTTGAGCAGGCGTCGACGGGAAGGGGCATCCACCCGACCCGCACGCCAAACCGGATCACATCGCAAAAAGTTCCGCGCCTCTGGTCGGCTCTCAATTGTCACAAATATGACATCTGAGCCCGCACGGCACGCATTTCTGCCAACGTCACACCGCATGAGCAAATCGGCGCAAACCAACGGCTGAACCAGTCATCGGCGCACCCGCTGTTGCCATCGCGCGTTGCGAGGCGCTAAGGTTCGAGCCTCAGAACAGCCAAATTCATCCGCAATCGCCGGGACAGCTATCGAGGGAGAGCGCCATGGCCAAATTCACCCGTCGCACCATGCTCGTGGGCACGGCCGCCGCCACCGCGGCGGTCATGAGCCCGAGCTCCATCCTCGCGCCGGCGCGCGCCGCTGCGCCCGCCACCGGCAAGCAGGCACCCGGATTCTATCGTTACAAGGTCGGCAGCTACGAGATCACCGTCGTGACCGACGGCGCGCGCTCGTTTCCGCTGCCTGACACCTTCGTGAACAATGCCAAGAAGGACGAAGTCAACGCCGCGCTCGAAGCGGCCTATTTGCCGAAGGACACCGTGACGCTCGTCTTCAACCCGATCGTCATCAACACCGGGTCGAAGCTGATCGCCATCGACACCGGCTACGGCGCGGCGGAGGCGGCAAAGCCGAACAGCACCTTCGGCCTCTATCAGCGGAATCTCGCGGCCGCCGGCATCGACGCCAAGTCGATCGATACCGTGATCATCTCGCACTACCACCCGGACCACGTGAACGGTTTGGTCCTCGGCGACGGGCAGCCCGCGTTCCCGAACGCGGAGATCCTGGTCCCGACGGTCGAGCACAAATTCTGGATGGACGACGGCGAGATGAGCCGCGCCAGCGCGGGCCGCATGCAAGGCCTGTTCAAGGACAACCGCCGCGTAATGAGCGGCGACATTCTCAAGCGCACGGCGACCTACGAATGGGGCAAGGAGGTTGCGCCGGGCATCACCGCGGTCGCGACCCCCGGCCATACGCTGGGTCACACGTCCTACGTGGTGGCGTCGGGACCCGCGCGGCTGTTCGTGTTTTCCGACGTCACCAATCGACCGGAGCTGTTCGTGCGCAATCCCGGGTGGCACGCGTTCTTCGACCAGGTTCCGGACCAGGCCGAGCAGACGCGCCGAAAAGTGCTCGAC
>DASWCW010000165.1:0-12302 GCA_036395835.1 Xanthobacteraceae bacterium | reverse complement strand
TGTGACGGCGCAATTCGGGCAGGCCCTTTGCACGGATCTCTTCCAGCGAGCCTTTGGCGATGCCATAGCCGCATTGCCAATATTCACCGCGGTTGAGCAGCACCAGCAGCTGCCCCGATCCGAACCGGATCGCGGTCTCGTCCGGATCGCCGGAAAAACGCGGCAGCCGGAACCAAAGCACGTCGAGCGGCGCCCCCAATTGCTCGACCGCAAGGCCCGCCGCCTGCCTTACCGTGGAGTGTCGGCCGTCGGCGCCGACGACGAGGTCGGCGCGAATCTCCAAGGCGCCCTCCGATGTGTGACCGCGAACGCCGACGATCCGGCCCGCTTCCTCGATCAAGCCGGTGACCTCGGCCTGCATGCGCAGGCGGAAAGCCGGATAGCGGGCGGCCTCCCGGGCCAGGAAATCGAGAAAATCCCATTGCGGCATCAGCGCGATGAACCGGCAATGCGTCGGCAGATGCGTGAAGTCGGCCAGCGTGAGTTCGGTACCGCCGAACCACGCTTTCAATTCGGTGATCTTCTGGTGCGGAAGCTCGAGAAACGCGTCGAGCAGGCCAAGTTCGTGCATGAGCTCGAGGGTCGAGGGATGGATGGTATCGCCGCGAAAATCGCGCAGGAAGTCGGCATGCTTTTCCAGCACGACGACTTCGATGCCGGCCCGCGCCAGCAGCAGGCCGAGCATCATCCCGGCTGGGCCGCCGCCCACCACTGCGCAGCGCGCCGATAACCCCTGCGTTGGCCCGTTGCCCATAACCTCCTCATCCGGCCCGCATTTCGCCTGGTTCGATAGGGGTTACTCTCCTCCCTGCGCGGGTGGGGAAGAAGCCCTGCCCTGGTTTTGCCCCAATCGCGTCCCCCCCGCCGAAAAGAAGCCATTTACATTTGCGAGCTAGCTTGCCGCTCGGGGGTCCTGTTCGGGGTGGGACATTGCGCGTTTTCGCTGCCATTCTGCTCGTCGCCACGGCCGCGCCGGCGCTCGCCGATTACCGCATTACGCGCGATTTCGGCGGGGACGTCGAGGAGTACAAGGCGAAATATGCCCAGCTCCGCGACGCCGGAGAGCGGGTCGTCATCGACGGCATCTGCAATTCCGCCTGCGGCCTCGTGCTCGGGATCGTACCCCTCAACCGCATTTGCGCGACGCCGCGGGCGAGCATGGGCTTCCACCAGGCCTATTTCGACAAGCGCTGGACCGCGGGCGTGCGGGTGACGAGCTACGCCGGAACCGCGGAGCTGTTGTCGATCTATCCGCAAGGCGTCAAAGACTGGATCGAGCAACACGGCGGGCTCAGCGCGGAGATGAAGCACCTCAAGAACGGCATCGATCTTTGGGCGGTCATCGACCCCTGCCCGGAGGAGTTTTAGTGCCAGCCCGTTCGGCGGATCGCGGGGCAATGTCGCACCGCCGGTCCGCCTCCGGGGCGCGGCATAGCTAGCGTCCAATCGGCAAAAGATTGCGCTCGAGAGCGCGCCGCATGCCAGCCGGCAATCCGAGAGGGACTGGACGGCGGTGGAAAGCGCGTGCAAGATTCAAGAAAAACGGAGGAAATCATGCGAGCGGCCTCGCCGGTTCGATCGATCGTTCGCGATGCGCCGGTCACCGCCGAGCTTGCCGAGCGGGCAAGCGCGATCCGCTATCAGGACCTGCCGGACGACATCCGCACCCTCGCGCGCCAATGCCTGCTCGATTGGCTCGCGGTGACGCTTGCCGGCTCGCGCGAGGAGCTCTCGCGCATCCTCGCCGACCAGGCGATCGAGGACGGCGGCCGACCGGCCGCAAGTCTGATCGGCCGCGATGCAAAAACTTCGGCCCAGCAGGCGGCGCTCGCGAACGGCGCCGCCTCGCACGCGCTCGATTATGACGACGTCAACATGGCCATGAGCGGCCACCCGACCGTCCCGATCGTGCCGGCGCTGCTGGCGCTCGCCGAGGCTTCTGGCGCGAGCGGCGCCGATTTTATCGCCGCCTTCGTCGCCGGCTATGAGACCGAATGCCGGATCGGAGCGCTGGTGCTGCCGGATCATTACGCGCGCGGCTTCCACGCCACCGGCACGATCGGCAGCTTCGGGGCAGCCGCGGCCTGCGCGCATCTGCTCGGCCTCGACGCGGAGACGACCGCGACCGCGCTCGGCATCGCCGCCACGCAGGCGGCGGGGCTGAAATCGATGTTCGGCACCATGTGCAAGCCGCTCCATGCCGGCAAAGCCGCGCAGAACGGCCTGCTCGCCGCGATGCTTGCGGCACGCGGCTTTTCCAGCCGCGGCGACGCGCTGGAATGCGCGCAGGGCTTTGCCGCGACCCAGAGCGCGGATTTTCGTCCGGAGCGCGCACTCGCCGACCCGCGGGGCGGTTACCACCTGCGCCGCAATCTCTTCAAATATCATGCCGCGTGCTACCTCACGCATGCGCCGATCGAGTGCGCGCGAACACTGCGCCGCGAGCACGCGATCGAACCCGGTACGGTGCGGGAAGCTTCGCTCAAGGTCGATGCGGGAGCGAGCAAGGTCTGCCACATCCCGGCGCCCCGGACGGGGCTCGAGGCCAAGTTTTCGCTGCGGCTCACGACCGCGATGGCGCTCGCCGGCATCGATACCGCGCGGCTCGAGAGCTATAGCGAGGAGACCGCGAAGAATCCGGCACTCGCCGCTTTGCGCGACAAGGTCAGCGTGGATTTCCAGCCCGGCTGGCCGCACACGCAGGCCGAGCTCAAGGTCACGCTCAACGACGGCCGCGTGCTCGAGGCCACGCATGATTCCGGCATTCCGGAGCAGGATTTCGACGAGCAGGGGCGCCGGCTGAAGGCGAAATTCGGGAGCCTCGTCGAGCCGGTGCTCGGTGAACGCACGCACGCGCTCGCGGCGGCCGTGGCATCGCTCGACGAGCGCGCAACTTTGCGCGACCTCACGTGCCTGTGCACGCCCGCCTGAATCGAGCCGATCGGAGATGCCGGAGTTCGTGAGCCGCGCGGTACTCAAGCCGAAAGGGAACCGCTACGAGGATTTCGAGGTCGGGCGGCGCTTCGAGCATCACTGGGGCCGCACCATCAATCACGGCGACAATTCGTTCTTCACGACGGTGACGCTGCACTTCAATCCGCTCTACACCAATGCCGAGTTCGCGCGGGCTCACGGGCATCCCGACGTCGTCGTCAACCCGATGCTGGTGTTCACCACGGTGTTCGGGCTGACCGTCGAGGATCTGAGCGAAGGCGGCGGGGCGTTTCTGGGCGTCGAGGCGCTCGCCTTCGGCGCGCCGGTCTATCCCGGCGACACCTTGACCGCGCGCTCGATCGTCGTCGAGCGCCGCGAATCCTCCAGCAACAAGAACCTGGGCATCGTCACCTGGCACACCGAAGGCTTCAAGCAGGACCGTGCCCGCGTGATCGAGTTCAGGCGCACCAACCTCGTCAACAAACGGAGTGCCGCGTGAGCTATATGACCGAGGAGCGGCGCCTGATCCAGGAGACCGCGCGCGAGTTCGCCATGCGCGAGGTCCTGCCGGTCGCCAACAGACTCGACCCCGAGCAGGGCGAGATCCCGATGAGCCTGCGCGACCAGCTCGCGGAGATGGGATATTTCGGCATCGTCATCCCGGAGGAATACGGCGGGCTGGGATTGGGCGTGTTCGAATATTGCCTGATCACCGAGGAGCTCGCCCGCGCCTGGATGAGCGTCGCCTCGATCATCGCGCGGGGCAACGGCCTGATCGGCTCGCGCGCCATGAACGAGGAGCAGAAGCGGCGGTATCTCACTCGCATGGCCAAAGGCGAGTTTCTCGGCGCGTTCTCCATGTCCGAGCCGGGTGCCGGCTCCGACATCGCCAACATCAGCTGCCGCGCCAAGCGGGACGGCGACTCCTGGGTGATCAACGGCAGCAAATATTGGTGCACGTTCGCCGACGGCGCCGACTACATCATGATCGTGGCGCGCACTTCCGAGCCGCCCGACAATCGCCGCCGCCATCTGGGGCTGAGCACCTTTTTGATCGAGAAGCCGCGCGGCGCACTGCCGGAAGGCTGCCACGGCAATCCGATCCCGAAGATCGGCTATTTCGGCTGGAAGACCTTCGAGCTCGCGTTCGACCATTGCCGGGTTTCCGGCGAATGTCTGGTCGGCGAGGAAGGCCGTGCGTTCTACACCGTCGCGCAGGGGCTCGAGAAGGCGCGTGCCCATACCGCGGCGCGAGCGATCGGGCTCGCCCGCGGCGGGCTCGAGGACGCAATCGAATATGCGCAGCAGCGCGTGCAGTTCGGCCAGCCGATCGCCGAATTCCAGGCGATCCGGTTCAAGCTCGCCCAGATGGCGACCGAGATCGAGGCGGCGCGCCAGCTCATGTACCACGTCTGCGACCAGATCGACCAGAAGAAGCGCTGCGACAAGGAAGCCTCGATGGCCAAGCTGTTCGCCAGCGAAATGGCCGAGCGCGTCACCAGCGAGGCGCTGCAGGTCCACGGCGGCGCCGGCTACACCAAGCTGCACGCGGTCGAGCGCTATTGGCGCGACGCGCGGCTGACGAAGATCTTCGAGGGCACTTCCGAGATCCAGCTGCGCATCATCTCCGACCATTTGCTGGGAAGGCCGAGCGGATGAATAGAGTGCGCAGCGAGAATCGAACAGGCACGTATCCGGGTGGTCCGGTTCACGGCCAGCTGCGAGTGCAGGCTCCCTCTCCCCGCACGGGAGAGGGTTCGGGGTGAGGGGAAAACGATGCTCAACATAGTTCCGGCCCCCCTCACCCGCCCGCTGCGCGGGCGACCTCTCCCCGCCGGGGAGAGGTGGAGATTGCGTTTCCGCTCAGGCAAATCCTCGCCGCATCGAACAGCCAGCAGCCTGGTCCCACCGCCATGAAGCTCGCGGCGCTCACCGGCAAGGACAATTATTTCGAGGATTTCGTGCCGGGCGACGTGATGCGCCATGCCCGCGGCAAGACCGTCGAGGCGATCGAGAACGTGATCCTCACCAATCTGGTGATGAACACCGCACAGGCGCATTTCAACGAGCACGCCATGAAGAATAACCGCTTCGGCCAGCGCCTCACCTTCGGCGGCGTGACGCTCGCGCTGATCATCGGGCTTTCCGCGCAGGACACCGCCGAGAATGCGCTCGCCGAGCTCTCGCTCGACAAGATCCGCTTCTCGCATCCGGTGTTCCACGGCGATACGCTCTACGCGTTCACCCAGGTGTTGGCGGTCGCCCCGTCGGATCGCGAGGACGCCGGCATCGTGCATTTCCGCCACTGGGGCGTGAACCAGGAAGAAAAAATCGTGTTCGAGGGCGAGCGCCGCGTGCTGATCAAGCGCCGCACTCATTGGGCGGAGCGATGAGCGCGGCTGCGCCGCGCGGCGCGCTCGAGGGCCTGCGCGTCATCGATCTCACCCAGATGCTGGCCGGCCCGTTCTGCACCATGATGCTCGCGGACCAGGGTGCCGAAGTGATCAAGGTCGAGCCGCTCGAAGGCGACGGCACGCGCCAGATCGGTCCGTTCCATCCGCACGACAGGCTGCGCGCCTTCACGGGGTATTTCCAGAGCGTCAACCGCAACAAATCTTCGATCGCGATCGACCTCAAGCAGCCGCAGGGCCGCGAGGTCTTCCGCAAGCTGATCGAAACCGCGCAGGTCGTGGTCGAGAATTATCGCGCCGGCGTGATGGAGCGCCTCGGGCTCGCGTATGAGGCCCTGCGCGAGCGCAACGCGCGCCTCGTCTACGCCTCGATTCGCGGCTTCGGCGATCCGCACACCGGCAAGAGCCCGTACCTGAACTGGCCGGCGTTCGACGTGGTGGCGCAGGCGGTCGGCGGCATCATGGCGATCACCGGCCCGGATCCGGCGACACCGACCAAGGTCGGGCCGGGGGTCGGCGACATCGTGCCGGCGATCATGACCGCCTATGGCATCATGGCGGCAGTCTGGCGCGCGGATCGCACCGGCGCCGGCCAATATGTCGACGTCGGCATGGTCGACGGCGTGCTGTCGATGTGCGAGCGCATCCTGCACCAATATTCGTACGGCGGGACCGTGCCGGGCCCGGAGGGCAACCGCCACCCGTTCCTGGCGCCGTTCGGGCTCCTGCCCGCGCGCGACGGCTTCATCGCGCTCGCCTGCCATGCCGACGAGTTCTGGACCGCGCTGTGCGAGAAGCTCGGTCATCCGGAGCTCGCCCGCGAGGAGCGCTTCCTCACGCGGGAGTTGCGGGCCGCAAATCAGAATGCATTGTATGCGGAGATCGGCGCACTGACGCAAACATTCACTCGGCGCGAGCTGATGGCGATCCTCGGCGGCCACGTACCGTTCGGCCCGGTATTCGACGTGAGCGACATCGTCGCCGATGCGCATTTTCGCGCGCGCGACATGGTGGTCGAGCTCGACCATCCCGGCGTCGACGACAAGCTGGCGATTGCCGGGGTGCCGGTGCGACTCTCGGCAACGCCCGGCGGCGTCTTTCGGCGCGCCCCGCTCTTGGGCGAACAGACGGACGAGGTGATGCGGGACCTGGGATTCTCGCCAGAACAGATCAATCGGCTCAGGGCGGAGCAGGTGGTGAAGTGAGTATCAGTACTCAGCGGCGTCATCGCCCGCGCATGCAGGCGACCCAGTAAGCGCCGCGCATCGGTGAGGCACTGTCGCACGGCCCTTGCTTGCAGAGGATACTGGGTGCCCCGCATTCGCGGGACATGACAGGTGTTGGATTGGGAGGGAGTGATGGAACGACCGCGGCGGCTTCGGCGGGTGCAGCTCTCGGTGCCCGGCTCGAGCGAAAAAATGATGGCCAAGGCGGCCGCGAGCGCCGCCGATCACGTCTTCCTCGATCTCGAAGACGCGGTCGCGCCCTCGGCCAAGGTCGACGCGCGGGGAAAAATCGTCCAGGCGTTGCGCACCCTCGACTGGGGCAGGAAGACGCGCTGCGTGCGCGTCAACGATCTTTCCACCAAATACGCCTATGAGGACATCGTCGCGGTGGTCGAGGGCGCGGGCCAATATCTCGACACCATCATGGTGCCGAAGGTGCTGTCCGGAAAGGACGTGTATTTCGCCGCCACGCTGCTCAACCAGATCGAACAGAAGCTCGGATTGAAACGGCCGATCGGCATCGAAGTGCTGATCGAGGAAGTGCAGGCGCTCGAAAACGTCGAGGAGATCTGCAAGGCACATCCGCGGCTCGAGTGCGTGATCTTCGGCATGGGGGACTATTCGGCGAGCCACGGCATCGACATTCGCTCGATCGGCAGCACGAGCCCGTATCCCGGCGATATCTGGCATTACCCGCGCTTCCGCATGGTGATGGCGGCGAGGAGCGCCGGCGTCGACCCGGTCGACGGACCTTATGCGAATTTCCGCAACCCCGAAGTGTTTCGCGAGGAATGCCGGCGGGCGATGATCCTCGGCTGCGTCGGCAAGTGGGCGATCCACCCGGCGCAGATCGAGCCGGCGCTGGAAATCTTCACGCCCAAGCAGGAGGAGGTCGATCGCGCGCGCAAGCTCGCGGCGGCCTACGCCAAGGCGGAAGCGGAAGGGCTGGGCGCTGTCAACGTCGACGGCCTGATGGTCGATGCCGCCTCGATCCGCATCCTCAACAATACGCTGCGCAAGGCCGAGCTGATCGGAATGTGAGGGCTCCGCGGCGCCGGCGCAACCCGCCGGGCGCGCCGGATCGCCGGTGCTAACGGGGAGCGCCTGCTGTTCCGGCTGCAGTAAAACGCGAGGATCCGATGTCCACCACGTTTCATGCCCGCAATGCCGATGCCTACGAGCACTTCATGGGGCGCTGGAGCCGGCGCCTCGCCGAATCCTTCATCGCGTTTGCCGGATTGGCGGACGGCGAGCGGATCCTCGACGTCGGTTGCGGCACCGGCAGCTTGGCGTTTGCGCTCGCCGAGGCGGCAAAGGTGGCGAGGATCGCGGCAATCGATGCTTCCGAAATCTATCTCGACGCGGCGCGCGCCAAGAACAAGGACCCGCGGATCAGCTTCGAGCGCGCCGACGCCTGCGCGCTGCCGTTCGAGGACGCAGGCTTCGACCGGGCGATGTCGCTCCTGGTCCTGCATTTCATTCCCGAGACCGAGCGCGCGGTGCGCGAGATGTGCCGCGTGGTGCGGCCAGGCGGGATCGTCGCGGCGACCGTGTGGGACACGTTCGGCGGCATGGCGAGCCAGCGGATGTTCTGGGACACCGCGGCCGTGCTCGATCCGACAGCGGCGATCGCGCGGGGCCAACATTATTTCCGGCCGATGACCCGGCGCAACGAACTCAAGGAAACCTGGATGCGCGTCGGGCTGCGGCAGATCGAGCAAACCGAGCTGATGGTCCGCATGGAGTTTTCGAACTTCGCCGATTTCTGGGCCCCGATCGCCGCCGGGGAAGCCGCGCTCGGCAAATATGTGGCGGGCATCTCCGATGAGAAGAAGCAACGGTTGGAGCAGGCATTGCGCGCCGCTTATGAGGGGAACGCGCCCGATGGGCCGCGCTCGTTTGCGGCCGTGGCGTGGGCGTGCCGCGGCGTCGTGCCCTAGCTTGCCAGGAAGGTTCGTATTTCCTGGACGAAACGGCCGAACGCCGGCTCGTTCTCCAGGATCAAGTGATTCCGGCTCTGCAGCGGCACGAAGCGAGCACCGGGAATGCCTGCGGCCAGGCGCCGGCCGGAATCGAACGGCACGCGCGCGTCGTCGCGTGCGTGCATCACCAGAGTCGGAACCGTTACCTTGCGAAGCAACGCGGTCACGTCGATCTCGCCGTTGGCTTTGAGGTTCCGTACCGCATCCGCCGGTGACGTCGAGACCCGCTGCAGCTCATTGAACCAATCGGCTTGCTCCTTGGTCCCTCCGGGGATGAACTGCGAGGTGAAGAGCTGGCGAAACGCAGCATTTTCCTGCCCCCAGCCGAGCCGCATGAGGGTCAGCATGGCGGCGGCCTCCTCCTTCTCGGCCTCGGTTCGCATACGTTTGCTCCAGCCCAGCGGATAGCCGCCGTGAAGGATCAGATGGGTCACGCGTTCGGGGTGGCGTACGGCATAGGCGATCGATACCGCGCAACCCTGCGAGATGCCGAGCAGCGCGAAGCGCTCGACGCCGGCGGCATCGACGACGGTTTCCAGGTCGCGCACGAAGGCCTCGAAGGAAACCTCCTCGACCTCGCGGTCGGAAAGGCCGTTGCCGCGGGCGTCGTAGCGGATCAGCGTATGATCCCGCGAGAGCTCGCGATAGAGATGCCGCCAGATCGGGCTTTCGAAGTCGAATTCGAGATGGGTCATCCAGTTCCCGGTCTTGACCAGCGGCGGTCCTCGACCGATCCGCGAATAGGCAAGCTGGACGCCGTCTTGCGACGTGCAGAATTGAATCTCCTGCTCGAATCTCGGCTCCGGCTGCGGAGCGGCGGCAGGGGGATCCGCCGCTGCCGGCGGTCGCGGTGGCTCCATCTCCGGAAGCGCCTCGATCTCCTTGGCGCCGAGCCCGAACACCCCGATCGCGCGCGAAATGTTCTTGACGGTTTGCTCGCCGAGATCGGCGAAGGCCAGCGAAAGCTTGTCCCGGATCTGATCGTTTGCCGTGCGGGAGATGCACAGCCCGCCCGGCTCGCACAGCGTCTGCAGCCGGGCCGCGATGTTTACGCCGTCGCCGAAGATGTCGTCACCGTCGATGATGATGTCGCCGACGTTGATGCCGACGCGGAACACGATGCGCTTATCCTCCGCCGCCGCCGCATTGCGGCTCATCATCCCCCGCTGCACGGCGAGCGCGCAGCCGACCGCGTCGACGACGCTTCCGAACTCGACCAGCATGCCGTCGCCCGTGGTCTTGACGATGCGGCCGCTGTGGCCGGCGATCGCGGGGTCGACGAGCTCGCGACGGTGTGCCTTGAGCGAAGTCAGGGTGCCGACCTCGTCGACGCCCATCAGCCGGCTATAGCCGACGACGTCCGCCGCCAGGATCGCCGCGAGCCTGCGCTGGATGCTCTTCTTCTCCACGGGTTCTCCGGGTGCGATTGGCGCGATCATATCTGCGCTCTTGTTGGGCTGAAATCCCAGCTGGGCTTTGCCTGCCTAACATCCCGCCACCGACCCTGGAACGCGGCGCGTGAGGCAAAAACCGTCGTTTTCGGGAGGTATATTTTTGACAAAATGCCGGCATTTCAGGCGGTTAAGGCATTTCAATTCGCTGAAGTGTGTCCATGGATTGTTTTATTAGCAATCACAATCTAGCGGAGAACAGCCGCCACACGCTCGGCACCGCAGGCGTGAGCGAAGCTTGCCCCGCGAAAGCGAGGGGGCCCAGCGCGTGCCCACCGAGGCGATTTTTGAATGCTGGGGCGCTCGGCGGGCCGGTGCAGCATCCGATTCCGGCTTCCATGACCCTGATTTTTCAGCAAAATGCCCAGGGCTTCGGAAGCAAACCGGGAGCCGGCGCCCGAGCTGGCTGCCACCGGTCCCGGATCTGGGATGCCCGGCGGAATTCGCGAGAGAGTTCATGTTGCGACGCAACTCCCGTGCCCGGATCGAGCTGAAGCGGAGGCTCGCCGAGGTCCTGGAAGAGCAGGTCGGAGACCAGCCGGGGCGGATCGTCGGCCGCCTCATCGTGCTGTTGATCCTGGTCAATCTGGTGGCGGTGACGCTCGAATCCGTGCCGCGTCTCTCCGCGCGCTACGGCATGCTGTTTTCCGCCATCGAGATCACCTCTCTGCTGGCGTTCAGCGTCGAATACCTGGTCCGGATCTGGGTCGCGGGCGAGCATCCATCACAGCGGCACCAGCCGACCGCGAAGGCGCGGTGGCGCTATGTCTGCAGCCCGGCCGGCATCATCGACCTCCTGGCGGTGCTGCCGTTCTGGTTCGCTTTCGTGCTGCCGACCGACCTGCGTGTGCTGCTGATGTTCCGCATCATGCGGTTCCTGAAGCTGGCACGCTATTCGCCCGGGATGCGCTCGCTGCTCGATGCGCTCTATGCGGAGCGCCGGGCGCTGATCGGCTGCTTCGTCATCCTGCTCGGCGCGGCGCTGATCTCCGCCACCGCGATGCACCTCGTCGAGCAGCATGCGCAACCGGAGAAATTCGGCACCATCCCGGACGCGATGTGGTGGGCGATCGTGACGCTGGGCACCATCGGCTACGGCGACGTGGTGCCGATCACGACGTTGGGCCGTCTCGTCGCCGGCGTCACGATCTTCGGCGGCCTCATCATGATCGCCCTGCCGGTCGGCATCATCGCCACGGCGTTCGCCGAGGAGATCCACCGGCGGGATTTCATGGTCACCTGGGGCATGGTCGCCCGCGTGCCGCTGTTCGCCGAACTCAACGCGGGAGAGATCGCCGACATCATGCGGCTGATGCGCGCGCAGACCGTCGAGCCGGGCGATGTGGTCGTGCGTCGCGGCGATGTCGCGCATTCGATGTATTTCGTCGCCGCCGGAGAAGTCGAGATCGAGCTCAAGGACGGGCGCATTCGGCTCGGCATCGGGCATTTCTTCGGCGAGATCGCCGTCCTGCGCCAGTCGCGCCGCTCCGCGACGGTGACTGCGGTGTCGCGCACGAGCCTGCTCGTGCTCGACGCACAAGATCTCCACGCCTTGATGGAACGCGAGCCCCGAGTGGCCGAACGCATCCATGACATGATGCGCCAACGGCTTGGGGAGCAACAGATCACCCCGAAGGGCGATCTCATAAGCGAGGAGCTGGAGGCCGAGGCGAAGCTCGACAGGCCGCGGCGGAAGTGATTTGTCCCGTCGATCAGTGTGAAAAAATCAAAGCGTAAGCGTGATCGCGACGATCATCGCGATGCTGAACGCGAGCAGCCCCAGTTCGAGCGCCGACAGCCCGCGGCGGGCGTGGGTGTAATCGGTGATAGGCATGGACAATCCCGTCCTTTGTAGCATTCGCGCTTCTCACTAATCGCCCCCGCTCGAAACGGTTCCGGCTGCAGAAAAACTATTCGGCGCATTACCGCCCGTGATAAGCCATTCAGCACCAGCATGGAGGAATCGGACCTGCAGGCCTATTCGCTTGTTTTCCATCATGAATTTGTGCTGCTCGGCGATGAATTGCCCAATGCTGCGGATCCGTTATGCGCGATACGCAATACCGGTTTCTCGCTCGTGCCGCCGTCGCGTGCAAAGGCGCCGACCAAAGCGTGGGCACGCCGCTGCGTGCCTATTTGGGCACGTTGTACGGCGGACGCGGAATGGCATTGTGGGCCGCGCGCAAGGCCGCGGACCAGCGCTCGCGCAAATCGTGGAAATACGGCTCGCCCGGCTCGATCCGGTAGGCGAGCTCGGCCGTGCAGGTGTCACGCCGCATGACGATCAGGTCGATCGGC
>DASWCW010000164.1:0-10172 GCA_036395835.1 Xanthobacteraceae bacterium | reverse complement strand
ACGTGGACGCACACCTTCTGGCCAGCCTTTGTCACGGGAAGCTCGGCAACGAGCAGGCGATGCGCCGCGAGCGCCAAGCCGCGCGCGGCCTGATCGACTCGATCCTGCGGTCGGGTGACGGCAAGAGCGAGGAGTCGGCGTTCGTCGTGATCCAGATCTCCGAGGAGTACAGCATCCTGAGACTGCTGGAATTGCAACCATCGAGCCAGGCGCTCATCCATGCGCAAGGTCACAGCTACGATCGCTTCGAAGCCAAATCGAGCGATACCGGGCAGCAGGTCGTCGTGTTCTTCAACATCGATCGCCCGCTCGCCGCGCTCGGTCGAGAACTGCACCCGGAGAAACGATGAGAGCGGCCTTGCGGCCGGACGCACGTTCCCCGCACCCGGATCAAGTCCGGGGCGGGCTCTCAGGATGACGGCCGCCCCGCGAACCACGCGCTCGCACTCATGCATCGGCGGTCTGCGGCGCGAGCTGCTTGCAGCCTATGGTGAAACCCCAAACTGTTAACCATCTGATGAATCATCCGATCCAGGTGACGTCCTTGCCATAATCCTGTCTTTTTGGCGCCCTGAATGTAGAGCAGGATTGAAGAGTTCCAAACTGTTCAGGGTGGGGGTGACGGTAATGAGTATCTCCTCGAAGGTGCGGGTTGCGGGATCGGTGGCGCTGGCGGGGCTCTGTCTCTCCTCGCCGCTGTGGTCGAGCGGAGCGTGGGGCCAGCAGATCCGCACGGACTTGGCTCAATCCCGAATCGAACCGAGAAAGCATCCTAAAGTCTTTGTTGCCCAGCCGGTCCCGGCAGCGCCGGCTTTGACGCCCGTCGCGCTGCCCGTCACGAACCCCAGCTCGGCACTCGGCAGCGCGCTTGCCTCCTGCGACAAGGCCTCGGAGGGTCACGAAGCTCTGGCGTTGCCCGGGGCGAAGGGCGAAGTGAGGCTCGATCGTTGCTATCGAGGACGCGATCATCTGGTCTGCAGCTTCAACGCGCTTTTGACCGAGGCGAAATCGCTGCTGGAAAGTCACAAGAGGATCGTCGACGCGAATTACCCCAACGTGACCAACGTAGATGCTGTTTGCGCCATCAAGCCCGATAATCTTGTGACCGACCTGGAAAGCGCAACCGAGTTCGGCGCGCGATTCAAGGCCCTGAAGGCCGAGTATGACGCCCGCTCCGGCTGCGCCAGCAGGGTTCAGCAATCATTCCGCGACGTAACCTTGCCGGACATGACCCAGGCGCCGGGGATCTTGAAGTCGATGATCGACACGATCGAATCCGACACCAAGGGGGTCTCCGGCCTGCAGGCGCAAGTCGCGGGTCTCGCGGAGAAGATCGACGCCTCGCAAAAAGCCATGAGCACGATCCAGAAAATCCATCGCACGATGTGTGCGAGGACCCAGCGCGCGGAAACGGATGCCGAAAACCGCGCCAGCCGCTGAGCTGTTCGCACCGCGAGCTTAGGGCGCTTGGTTCGGGTTCGTATCGCCGGCCGCACTCGGGGCGCGCCCTGCATTTCATTGGTTCGCGGGGACACCGTCTCTGCGTGAACTCCGCCGCCTCATTCGATCACCTCGTCGGCGCGCCCGAGCAGCGTCGGCGGCACGGTGACGCCGAGAGCCTTGGCAGCCTTCAGGTTGATCAGCAGCTCGAACGTGGTCGGCTGCTCGACCGGCAGATCGGCCGGTTTGGCGCCTTTGAGAATCTTGTCCACGAACGTCGCGGCGCGCCTGTGCATGTCCGCGTAGTTCGGTCCAAAAGACATCAGACCGCCGGCTTCGACCAGTTCCCGGTACGCATACACGCCCGGTAGTCGGTTCTCGGTAGCGAAGTCCGTCAAAGGCGCGCGATTGTGCAGGAAAACCCGATCGGCCAATACGAGCAGCGCGCCAGGCCGTGCTCTCAGAATTGCGGCAAACCCGTTGTCCAGCTCTTCGCGCGTGCTCACCGGCACGGACATCAGTTTCAGCCGCAACGTCTGGGCTGCCGCCTGCGCTTGCTTCAAAGAGGCAACATGAAATGGATTCACGGGATTCAAAAGTAGCGCGACGTTCGAGAGTTCGGGAATGATCTCCCTGAGCAGCTCCAGGCGTTTTCCCTCCAGTTCCGGGGCGATGGAGCTCAGCCCGGTAATGTTGCCTCCGGGACGTGCCAGGCTCGGCACGATACCGGTGCCGATCGGATCGCCGACAGCGACCATCACCAGAGGAACCGAGCTCGTCGCCTTCTGAACGGCGAGGGTGGCCGGCGTGCCGGCGGTCACGATCACGTCCACTTTCGACGCAAGCAGTTCTGCAACCAGCAAGGGGAAGCGCTCGTATTTTCCTTCGGCCCATCGATACTCGATGGTGACGTTGCGCCCCTCTTCGTAGCCGAGATCGCGCAACCCGTCGCGGAACGGCCCGATGAGGTTGCTCTCGAGGGCGGCGGTGGAGTTCCCCAGGAAACCGATCCGATACACCTTCCCGATCTGCTGCGTGCGTGCTGCAAGCGGCCAAGCTGCTGCCGCGCCGCAAAGAAGAATGATTGCGTCGCGCCGTTTCATCGGACGACCTCTTCGGCGCGGGCGCGGGGTGTTGGTCGCGCTTCGATACGGCAGACTTGCCGAACTGTATGATCCGCCACTGAATTCTCCTGTTGGCCGTCAGCGAAATCTTAGCATACCGCCGCGAGACCAGCCCACCGTGGACGATCGCGCTATGGATCCTCGCAAAACGCGCCGCTTGACTACCTCCGCGCGCGGCCGAGCGCCGACGAATGGGACGCGGTCGCGCTGACGTTCGCCGAGCCGGTCGCGCCTTCGGCGGTCAATTTCCACCGCAAGCTCGAATACCGGAGTGCCGGCATCGTGTGAGACCGGGACGGAGGGCACATCAGAACAGGGCGTGGCGCAGCAGGATCCACAGCAGCAGCGGCTTGTTCAGGCGGACCGGACCGCGCGGCGCGGCAAAACCGCGCTCGACGAGCCGCGCCAGGATGCGCTTGTAGGCTTCCGCCATGATGCGCGGGGCGCGCACGCTCGCTCGCGGCGCGCGATCCATGACGGCGTCGGCCTCGCGGAAATGATGCCGTGCGCGCTCGATCACTCCCGCGCAGGCCGCGCCGAGCTTAGGATGCATCAGCACCGGCGCCGGATCCTCGCTGCCGATGCCGGCGGCCTCGAGCGCCTCGCGCGGCAGATAGAGCCGGCCCCTCCCGGCGTCCTCGTCGAGATCGCGCAGAATGTTGGTGAGCTGCAGCGCGCGCCCGAGGTGATAGGCGAGCGCCGTTCCGGCCGCCGCCTCCATGCCGAACACTTTTACGCACAGCCGCCCGACCGCGCTCGCCACGCGGTCGCAATAAAGATCGAGCGTCGAAAACTCGGGCGCGCGGATGTCGCGGACTACGTCCATCTCCATGCCGGCGATGATCGCCAGGAAATCCTCGCGCCTGAGATCGTATTGCCGGACCGGCTCGACGAGGCCGCGCACGCGGGCGGGCGGCGCGCCGGCGTAGAGCGCGTCCACGTCGGCGCGCCATCGCGCAAGCTCCGCGCACCGCGGATCGCGCGGTCCGTGCGCGTCGGCGACATCGTCGACCGCGCGGCAGAAGCCGTAGATCTCGAAGATCGCCTGCCGGCGCGCCCGCGGCAGGATGCGCATCGCCGCGTAGAACGAGCTGCCCGACGCGCGCGCGGCGGCATTGTCGGCAGCGATCTCGGACATCAGCCCTCGCGCATCCTGGGCTTCCGCGAGCGCGCCGAAAAACCCGGCGCCGCGCGGCGGATCAGGCCCTCGCATACCCCGAGCAGGGACACGCCGAGAAATCCCGGCTTGGTCAAATGCACGCGCTCGCGCAACGGATCGCGCCGGACGAGCATTCGGGTCAAGGTCCGCGCGAGGCGCTCGATCGCGGCGATCTCGAGCCCGAGCCGCCAATTGCGCACCTCGACGCGCAGCGGCTCGGCATCGCGCAGCAAGGCGGCGGTGCGCTCGGCGAGCTGGCGCAGGCAGCGCCGGAGCGCCGGCGAGGCCTTCTCTTCGCCCAGCGCCGCGACCGTCAGCCCTTCCCGCGCGAGCGCATCGAGCGGGATATAGACGCGGTCGAGCGCCCGATAATCCGCGCCGCAGTCCTGCAGATGATTGATGATCTGCAGCGCGGCGCACAGCGCGTCGTTCGCCGGCCAGGTGTCGCGGCTCTCGCCGTGCACGTCGAGCACGAAGCGGCCGACCGGCATCGCCGAATAGCTGCAATATCCGATCAGGTCCTCCCAGTCGCGGTAGCGGTGCTTGGTGACGTCCATGCGAAACGCCGTGAGCAGATCCTGGGCATGGCGCTGCGAGAGGCCGCGCTCGCCGAGCGCCTGGCGCAACGCGCTCGCGTCCGGCTCGGCCTCGCTCAGGCCCAGGAGCCCCTGCTCGAGCTGGTCGAGCAACGCGAGCTTCTGGGGCTGCAAGAGCGATGCATGGTCGGCGACGTCGTCGGCGGCGCGCACGAAGCGGTAGAACGCCAGGATCACCCCGCGGTGCCGGCGCTCGATCAGGCCGGACGCCACGGGAAAATTCTCGTCTCGATGGCCCTTTCCGGATCGGACTTCCGCGGCGGTGCTCATCGCGTCTCCGACAGATTGGCTTGCACGCGACCCTTCCACAGCCCGCCCCGGCCGCGCAGGTGCTGATAGGCGGAATCGACCGTGAAGGCGAGATAAAACGCCGCAATGGCCGGCAGCGCCGCGCCCCACAGCGGCGACACCCGGTAGAACCGCAGCATCGGCTGGAACGCGAGCGCCATCAGCGCCCAGGCGGCAAGCCCGAGCGCCGGCGCAAGGCCCGACCCGAGCACGGCGACGAGCGGCGGCGCCAGGAACGTCAATGCCAGGCCGGCGATCGTCCCGGCCAGCAGCGCCGGCGAGTAGCGCAGCTGGTCATAGGCCGAGCGAGAGACCATGCGGCCCACGTCGGAAATGCGCGGGTAGGCCCTGAGGCTCCGCACCCGATGCGTCAGCCCGAGCCAGGTCGGCCCGACCGCCTTGAGCGCTTTGCCGAGCGCGCAATCGTCGATCAGGGCGCCGCGGATTGTTTCGATCCCGCCGGCGGCGTCGAGCGCATCGCGGCGCACCAGCATGCAGCCGCCCGCGGCGGCGGCCGTGGGCGAACGCGGCCGGTTCACCCAGGCAAACGGGTAGAGCATCTGGAAGAAGAAGGTGAACGCGGGGATGAGCGCCCGCTCGGCCAAACTCTCGCACCGCAGCTTGGCCATCAGCGAGGCGAGCACCAGATCGCCGGCTTGCGCGCGCGCCACCAAGGTCCGCAGCGTATCGGGCGCGTAAGCGATATCGGCGTCGGTGAGCAGCAGATATGCGGCGGGGTTTCCCGGGCGCTCGACGTGCTCGATGCCTTGCTTCATGGCCCAAATTTTTCCGCTCCAGCCGGCCGGAAGCGGCCGCCCGGGCACGATGGTCAAGCGCTCGGCGGCGCCTTGGCGCGCCGCGCACGCGCGCGCCGCTTCCGCAGTGGCATCCCGGCTCTGATCATCGACCAGCACGATCGCGAACGGCCCCGGGTAATCCTGGCGCAGCAGCGAGCCGAGGCTTTCGGCGACGACGTCGGCCTCGTCGCGCGCCGGGATCACCGCCGCGACCGCCGGCCACGACCGCGGCTCAGCTGGTTGCTCGCGGTCGTCGCGCGCCGCGGCGCGCCAGAAGCCGCCGCGGGCGGCGATCAGGTAGATCCAGACGGCGAGGCTGGCGCAAGCAATCGCGAGCCCGGCCGTCATTAGCTTTGTCCATCGACCATGGGTCAGTGCTCACACGGCGGCACGTGCCTTGATGGCCTCGCCCATGAGCGTGCGTCCCAGCGACCACACCGCGCCCGGGACCCGGTGCGCATCGGCGATGACCGCCGCGAACGCCCGCTCGATCCACTCGCAATCGGATTCGGAAATGATCAGCGCGGGCAAAAGTTTGATCGTATGGATGCCGTGCCCGGCGACCTGAATGAGGATGTTGTGGTGCTTGAACAGCGGAATGGTGATGAGCTGGCAGAACAGGCCGCTGCTGACCGCCTCGATCGCGTTCCAGGACGCCTTGAGCTTGAGCGACTGCGGCGCTCCGAACTCGATGCCGATCAGCAATCCCTTGCCGCGGACCGACTTGATCAGCTCGTGCTGCCCCGCCATCCGCTCGAAGGCGCCGAGCAGGCGTTCGCCGAGCCGCGCGGCGCGCTCGGCGAGCCGTCCGTGCTCGATCACCTCGAGCGTCGCAAGTCCCGCCGCCATCGCGAGATCGTTCTTGGCGAAGGTCGAGCCGTGCACGACCGCCTTGTCCATGCGATCGAACACCTGGTCGAAAATCCATTCCCGGGTCAGCACCGCGCCGATCGGCACGTGCCCGCCGGAGAGCGATTTCGCCAGCACCACCAGGTCGGGCTCGACGCCCCAATGCTCGACCGCCAGAAACCGGCCGGTGCGCCCGAGCCCGGTCTGAACCTCGTCGGCGATCAGCAGGGTGCCGTGCTTGCGGCAGAGCTCCGCCGCGCCTTGCAGATAGCCCTCGTCCGGCAGATTGACGCCCTTGCCCTGAATGGGCTCGACCACGAACGCCGCGATGTCGCGCGAGGCGAGCGCTCGCTCCAGCGCCTCGAGGTCGTTGAACGGAACCTCGAGGCAATCGGGCAGCAGCGGTTCGAACCCGCGCCGGAACATCGCATCCCCATTGAGCGACAGCGCGCCGTAGGTGAGACCGTGAAACGCGTGGCTGCAGTACACGACGCCCGGGCGGCCGGTCGCGGCCCGGGCGAACTTCAGGGCGGCCTCCACGCTCTCGGTGCCGGAATTGGCGAAGAACACCTTCTGCAGGTAGGGCGCATGGCGGAGCAACCGCTCGGCCAGCGCGCCGGCCAAGATCGAGACGTCCATCTGCACGAGATTGGGCAGGTCGCTGTCGAGCACGCCTTTGAGGGTTTCGCGCAAGGTCGGATGATTGCGGCCGATGGCGAACACGCCCCAGCCGCTGAGCAGGTCGAGGTAGCGGTTGCCGTCGTGGTCGAACAGGTACTGCCCGCGCCCGGCCCGGAAGCGCACGTCGAAACCGATGGTCTTGAGCACGCGGACCATCTGGCCGTTGAGATGGCGGGTATGCAGCGCGTAGCGCTCCGCTTCCCGGTCGGCGAAGAGCGCCGCGGCGTCGAAAGCCATGCTATTCTCCCTGCGGCCGCCGGCACCGGCGCGCCGGCCGCCGCGAATTAGACCGTGCACGGGGCAGTGGCGCAAACTTCCCCTCCGGAAGAGGTAAATTCGCGCATTCCCGCGTGGCGGGTTCCCTGCGCGGGTCCGCCGCCTCTCTGGCAAATAATGCGGCCGACGACCGATAAAAATAGGCCTCCAGGGCCGCGGGCGGGGAGATCGGGAGCAGCCCATGCGAAAAGCCCGCAGCATAGCCGCAATGCGGGCCCTGAGCGCGACCCCGGGGCTCGCGCCGACCCCGCCGGCAACTGGCTCGTCGCTGACCCCGCCGGCAACTGGCTGGTCGCCGACAAGACCGCGATCATTCGCATCGCGCCCGATATCGACTGAGGCCCAAACGAGTAAGAGCGACGTCCTTTCGCGGCAATTTGCCGCTTGTTACAAGGCAAACAGGCGTGCACCTCGCGCCGCCTCGGTGTTATTGCTCCTTCCGGTCCGACCTGCATACATCTTTTGATGCGTACTCCTCGCCCGCTTGCAATTCTTGTTGTTCTGCTTGTCTCGACTGTTCTGGACGTGGCCACCGTCAACGCCTCGCCGGAGCGCGCCAAGGCGTCGCCGGCCGAAGCCAAAGTGGCGGCCATCCCCGAGATCGAGTTTTATCTAGCCCGTGGCGACGCGAATGCTTGTGGGCGGGGCTGCAACGAATGGATTGCGGCGGAAGGCAAAATCGACCTCAGCGCCGCTCAACGCCTCCGCCGGCTGTTAACCAAGCTTGGGGCCCGTCGACCCCGATCTATTTTCATTCAGCGGGAGGTTCAGTACTCGGCTCGATTGAACTTGCTCGGCTAATCCGCGCTCGAAAGTTGGAGGCCGGTGTTGCGCACACGGTTCCATTCGGCTGCGACCGCGACAAACCGTGGGAAAAATCATGCGAGGCGCAGAAACGCTCCGGACACGAGCTCAGGTCGGAATTCGACCCGACCAGTGCCATGTGCAATTCGGGCTGCGTCTTTGCTCTGGCCGGGGGTGTCGTCCGAATCGTTCCGCCCGGGATAAAACTCGGTATTCATGACGTGGGGTTCGATTCGGCCAGGGGGCCGCTCCCGGTCGCCGTTGCCGTGAGGGCAAAGAGGTTGGTCCATCTCCAGATCCAGGAATATCTCCGGGACATGGGAATCGACCAGACACTGTTTACGGCGGTTGTGGCTGTTCCGCACAATTCGAAGAGGTTCGTTGAACGGGAAGAACTCGTGCGCTTCGGAATAGATCGCAGGGAGTTTGGCGAGACTTCGTGGCGATTCATCGAGCATCCCAGGCCTGCAATGTCGAAGAGATTTTTTGTGCGGGTCGGCAACGAGCAGCCGCAGTATCTCAACGGCCTCGTTTCTCTCGACTGCGCATCGAGGCAAGAAATCCGTGTCGTGCTTGCACGGGAACCTGTTGCTTCCGACGCCCCAGCCGCGCGGCTGTCCTCGATCAGCATCAGCGGACGCCGCATCGGGCTCCCATACCAAACCTCCTCACATGACTTCTATATACGGTCGGCCCGGCTCGCGCGGCACACGTTCGATGCGGTCGAGGACGACACAAAATTCGAAGTTTCCGGAAACGATCTGGCCCGAGCCGACGAACCGGCAGGCAACATAACCCTGGCCATGGACGGATTTTCACGCGCATTCGCCAAGTTGCAAGGCAGTTGCGAACAAGCTCCGCCGCCCGGGCAGTTGACGGTTGGCACATCGAACTACAGCCCGAGCACCAATGCGAACTGCCGACCGGGAGGGGATCAGCTGCAATGCTTGCAAGGAGTATCGGGATCGCGGTCTTCCGCCGGACAATCTCCGCCTCCCAACGTACTTCCTTCGATACCATCCGCCAATGTGATACACACGGTTCCGATACGACCAGACCAGACGCGCGCGACCGGGTACGAGCCCGAGCCGAAACAAAGTGGCGCCAAGCCGTCCAATCCAGTGCAGACAGTCGAATTGACCCGAGCGGTTGCGATCGACCACAAGCTTCCGATCGATTTTATATACGCGATCAATCCGGATTGCTCGTCGATCGGACTAGCGAGCGTGCGCGTGGTCGGGCAACCGGACCATGGCAACGTCGCGGTCGAGAACGGCACGGGATACTCGAAGTTTCCTCCAGAGAACCAACGATATGAATGCAACAAGCGCAAATCGGAAGGGATTTCTATCGTTTATGAACCTCACCCGGGGTTTACGGGTGCCGATTCAATCACGCTTGATATCATCTTTCCCCGTGGACTGCAGATGAAACGCCATTATTCGATCGAGGTAAAATAACGCTGGATATGCGGATGGCGTCGCAAGAACGAGAGTCCGTTAAGGGTCAAACCCGGTCCTCGGGGCGCCGTCGCGCGGGCGGGGAGATCAGGAGCAGCCCATGCGAAAAGCCTGGTGCGTAGCCGCAATGCTGGCCCTGAGCGCGACGCCGGGGCTCGCCGCCGACCCCGCCGGCAACTGGCTGGTCGCCGACAAAACCGCGATCATTCGCATCGCGCCCTGTGCCCAGGCATATTGCGGCACCATCGCCTGGACCTCGCAGCCGGGGCTCGACGAGAACAATCCCGACCCGAGCAAGCGGGATCGCCCGATCGTGGGCACCCAGATCCTGTTGGGAATGAAGCCGGCGGGCGGGGGCGGCGGAAATCGCTGGGACGGCGAGATCTACAATCCCGAGAACGGCAAGACCTATACCGGGCACGTCATCCTGACGGGCCCCGACGTGCTGCGCATCGAGGGCTGCCTGTTGTTCTTCTGCGGCGGCGAGAATTGGACCCGCTCGCGGTGAGTGAGTCGCCCCGGATGCAGCGCCGAAGGCGCGTAATCCCGGGTCGTTCCGCGGATGACGCGTCGCTGCGCACCATGGGCGGCAGCAACATCTCGGTTTCGGATGCCAGCTTCGACTAGGCATCGTCTGTCGAAGTTGCACCTCTCTCCTTCCAGGGTGTTAGACTGTCCGATACGATACTTCCTCCAGA
>DASWCW010000163.1:0-11991 GCA_036395835.1 Xanthobacteraceae bacterium | reverse complement strand
CGATCGAGCTGTCGGTCGTGGGCGACCGCGTGCCGGGTCAGCTCTCGCAGCAGCGACCTCCCGCCGCTCGTGAGGTAAAGGGCGTGGACCCGTCGATCCTTCGGCGAACGGCGGCGCTCGATGAGACCGCGTCGCTCGAGATCGTCGAGCGCCGGCGTCAAGGTCGACTTGTCGCGCCCGCTGGCCCGGCTCAGCGTGGTTTGCGTCAGGCCGGGATTTTGCTCGATCAGCATCAAAATGGCAAAGCGCCGGGGCTTGAGATTGCGCGCGCCGACCCGCTGCGCAAAGGCGCGGAACGAGGCTTCCTGCGCGAGCCGCAGATGGAACCCGACCATGTCGGCAAGCGGACCCAGCCCCAGGGGTTGCTCCGAGCCCGCGGCCGAATTGCGCCGGGCAATGCTGGACGATGGCCGGACCATTCCCGCTGCCGCTCCCGCTTCCGGCGCCAAGGTTGCGCCAAGTCTTCGGCCTTTGCAATATCGTTCGATCTAAAATAGTATGATGTCAAACTAAACCGCAGGCGCGTCCGCATTGCTGCGCTGCCGGCGACGCCGGCGCCTGCTTCGGGAGACATGGCTTGGAACGCTCGTTCGGGCACGAGGTCGAAGCGCTCAAGCTCGGCGCCGGCGAGATCTTTCGCGGCGAGGGCATCGTCGCAGTGACCAAGGCGCTGCTGCAATCCGGCGTGAGCTATGTCGGCGGCTATCAGGGGGCGCCGGTTTCGCATCTGCTCGACGTGCTGGTCCAGGCCGAAGACGTGCTCGCGGACCTCGGCGTGCATCTGGAGACCTGCACCAACGAGGCGGCGGCGGCGGCGATGCTCGGCGCTTCGATCAACTATCCGCTGCGCGGCGCCGTCACCTGGAAATCCATCGTCGGCACCAATGTGGCGGCGGACGCGCTGTCCAATCTCGCCTCGCCCGGCGTGATCGGCGGCGCCATGATCATGATCGGCGAGGACTACGGCGAAGGCGCCAGCGTCATCCAGGAGCGCTCCTATGCCTTCGCCATGAAGTCCGGGATCTGGCTGCTCGACCCCCGTCCCGATCTGCCGAGCATCGTCGACTGCGTCGAACAAGGCTTCGCGCTCTCCGAGGCGACCCATGCTCCCGTCATGCTGGAGCTGCGCATCCGCGCCTGCCACGTGACCGGCGAGTTCGAAGCGAAGGACAATCGCCGCGCGGCCTATTCCGGGCTCAACCGCATCGCCGGTCCGCCGCCGTTCCAATACGGCCGGCTGGCGCATCCGCCGGTCACCTACGCGCAGGAACGCCGCAAGGTCGAGGAGCGCCTGCCCGCCGCGCAGGCCTTCATCCGCGAGCACAAGCTCAACGAATTCCTGGATGGAGATCTGCGCGATATCGGCATCGTCGTGCTGGGCGGGCTTGCCAACAACCTGCTGCGCGCGCTGGAGCGGCTGGGTCTCGCCGACATTTTCGGCGCGAGCCGCATTCCCATTCACGTGCTCAATGTCGCCTATCCGCTCCTCCCCGAGGAGGTGAGAAACTTTTGTCTCGGCAAGCGCGCGGTGCTCGTGGTCGAGGAGGGCTATCCGGATTATGTCGAGCAGACCATCCAGGTCGAGCTGCGCCGCGCCGATATGGCCACGCGCGTCTTCGGCAAGGGCTGCTTGCCCAAAGCCGGCGAATATACCTCCGCGGTTCTGCTCGACGGGCTCGCCGCGTTTCTGGCCGGCGCGCGTCCGTCCGGCCTCGATGTCGACGCCATTGTCGAGCGCGCGCGGGGCCTGCAGGCCCACAGAAACCGCGCGGCCGCGGCGCTCGGCGAGTTGCCGGCGCGGCCGCCGACCTTCTGCACCGGCTGTCCGGAGCGGCCGGTGTTCAGCGCCATCAAGCTGATGGAGCGCGAGATCGGCCCGACCCACATCAGCGCCGACATCGGCTGCCACTCGTTTGCGACCTTCGCGCCGTTCAGCCTCGGCAATTCGATCCTCGGTTACGGCATGAGTCTCGCAAGCGCGGCCGCGGTCGCGCCGAATCTTTCGCGCCGCCCGATCGCCATCATGGGCGACGGCGGCTTCTGGCATAACGGCGTGATCACCGGCGTAGCCGGCCATCTCTTCAATGCCGGCGACGGCGTGCTGATCATCATGCAGAACGGCTATACGTCGGCAACCGGCCAGCAAGCCATGCCGTCGAGCACATCGAGCCGCACCGGATCGCCGCCCGGCATGGACATCGAGAGGACGCTGCGCTCGCTCGGGGTGAAATGGCTGCGCAAGGTGCGCACCTACGGCGTCGCCAACATGCTAGCGACGCTCAAGGAGGCAATGCGCACCGCCGAGCGCGGGCTGAAAGTCATCATCGCCGACGGCGAGTGCCAGCTCGCGCGCCAGCGGCGGCTCCGCACCGAGGAGACGGCAAAGCTCGCGCGCGGCGAACGAATGATGCGGGCGCGCTACGGCGTCGACGAGGAGATCTGCACCGGAGATCACTCCTGCATCCGGCTCTCGGGCTGTCCTTCGCTCACGGTCAAGCCGAACCCGGATCCGCTGCGCAGCGATCCGGTGGCGACCGTGATCGAAAGCTGCGTCGGCTGCGGGCTGTGCGGCGAGGTCGCGCACGCCGCGGTGCTGTGCCCGTCGTTCTACCGCGCCGAGATCATTCGCAATCCGAATTTGTTCGATCGAGCGCTGTTCGCCTGGCGCAACCGCGTCATCGGCTGGCTCGGCGGGCGCATTGCGGAGGCGGGCGGATGAGCCCGCGACCGATCAACCTGCTCATCGCGGCGCTCGGCGGCGAGGGCGGCGGCGTGCTCACGAGCTGGGTGATCGCGGGGGCGGCGCGACACGGCCTGCCGGCGCAAAGCACGTCGATTCCCGGCGTCGCGCAACGCACCGGCGCCACCACCTATTACATCGAGGTCATGCCGGTCCCGGTCGGCGAGCTCGGCGGCCGGCGGCCGGTGTTCGCGCTGCATCCCGGGATCGGCGACGTCGATCTCTTCCTCGCCAGCGAGCTCCTGGAAGCGAGCCGCGCCGTCGGAGCCGGCTTCGTTTCCCCGGATCGCACCCTCGTCATCGCCTCGACCCACCGCTTCTTCGTGATGGAAGAGAAGACGGCGATGGGCGACGGGCGGCTCGACGGCGAGCGCCTGGTGCATGCGATCGAGCGCCACGCCAGGCAGAGCCGGCTGTTCGACATGGAGAAATTGGCAAAGCAAAGCGGCTCGATGGTCAACGCAGTCATGCTCGGTGCGATTGCCGGGTCGGAGGTCTTGCCGATTCCGCCGGAGCGTTTCGAGACGGCGATTCGCGAGGACGGCAAGGCGGTCGAAGCCAATTTGCGCGGGTTCGGCGCGGGTCTCGCGGCGGTGCGCCGACGCATTCCGGCACGGGCGGCGGCCGGCGAGCCACAGCGGACTGCCAGCGCGATGGACGACCTTCTCGCCACGGCCGCGGCCGAGCTTCCGGACGTCGCGCGCGAAATCGTGCTCGAAGGCGTTCGGCGGCTCATCAAATATCAGGACGTGAGCTATGCGCAGCTCTATCTGCGCCGGCTTGCAAACATCCGGGACGCCGACGCGCGGACCGCTGCCGGCGGCAAGCTGCTGCGCGAGACGGCGCGGCACCTCGCGGTGCGCATGTCGTTCGAGGACGTGATCCGGGTCGCCGAGGCAAAGCTCGACCCGGCGCGTTTCGGGCGGATCGCCAAGGACCATCAGGTCGCTCCGGGACAGCCGTTCGCGATCGTCGAGTTCCTCAAGCCGGGACTGGAGGAGCTCGCCTCGATGCTGCCGCCGCCGGGCGCGCGCGCGGTTCATTGGCTGGGGCGGCGCTGGCCCCGGATCGGCCGACTGCACTGGGGCATGGCGATCCGCAGCACCTCGGTCACCGGCTATCTGCGATTCCGGACCTTGCGCGGCCTCAAGCGGTGGCGGCGCAAGACGTATCGGTTTCAGGAGGAGCAGAACGCGATCGAGACCTGGTTGGCCCGGATCGCCGCCGCGGCGGAAATTTCCGCGGATCTTGCTTTCGAGGTCGCCGAATGCGCGCGGCTGATCAAGGGTTACGGCGACACCCATCGGCGCGGCAGCGCCAATTATTTCGCGATCGACACGCGCGTCATCCGCCCGGCGCTCGCCGGCCGCATCCCGCCGGCGCGGGCGATCGATGCCGTCGCGAGCGCGCGCACGGCGGCGCTGCTCGATGCCGAAGGCGAGAGCCTGGCGCGCTGCTTCGCCGAGGCCGAGGCCGGCATGCTGGCGCCGGCGGGCTGAGGATCAGTCGGCGTCCTCGAGCTGCATCATCGCCGTGCCGATGACGCCTCCCCCGAACGTGAAGACGAAGCCGCATAGCAGCATGGCGAGCGCCAAAGCCGGCGATTGATCGGACAGGATCAAATGCCGCAGTCCGCTCACGTCGAGCAGCAACAAGCCGCCGACGGCGAGAACCGCGACCGCGACGCCGAACAACAGATTGAGCCTCAACTGCCTCAACAGCGGATCATAGCGCACGATCTCAGAATCGCCGGCGCGGCCAGTTGGTTCCTTCCGGCTCGATCCGAGATCGCGGTCCATCCACCACGCCTGCAAAATGCGGTCGCCCGCCGATGGCGCGGCGGGCGATGCATGGTCGCGCGAATGCGCCGCAGCGAAGCTCACTTGACCGCGTCGGCGCCGGCTCTGGCTACCTGGGCGTCTTGTGCGGAGAGCGCTCCCGACACGCCGATCGAGCCGACGATCTTGCCGTCGACGGCGATGGGGATGCCGCCTTCCAGCGCGGACACGCCCAAGCTCAGGATTCTCAGTCCGACGCCGCCACCCGCGACCGCGTCTTCGAACACCTTGCTCGGCCGGCGGAAATCGATGGCGGTACGGGCCTTGCCCTCGGCGGCCGCAATCGAGCCGTACTGCGTGTTGTCCATCTTGTGCAGCATCACCATGTGGCCGGTGCTGTCCAGGATCGCGATCGCCATCGGCCAATTGTTCTTCGCCGCCTCGGCTTCGGCGGCCGCCATCGCCTTCTTGGCCGCTTCGAGCGAGATCGGCGTGCCATAGGGCGTCACGGGCGGCGCCACTTGCTGCTGCGCAAGTCCCGGAATCGTGGCGAGCAGCGCGATCGCCGATGCGGTGACGAGTGCTTTCAGGGTAATCATGGTTCCTCCCGTTGTTTGATCGGTGCGCATCTCGAACGCACGCACAATCATCATAGATCGGAACCGGAGGCCCCGACACTGGCTCACGCGCAGAAGTGATCGCTGCGGCTCTATCCCGGCGGCTGCAGCCCGGCGCGTGCCAAGAGCGCCCTCGCGCGCGCGACGACCGGCGCGTCGACCATCTTGCCCTCGAACACGAACGCCCCCTGCCCGGCCGCTTGCGCGGCCGCGAATGCCGCAACGAGCGCGTGGGCCTGCGCGATCTCCTCGGGGGTGGCCGCGAACGCCTCGTTGAGGATCGGCACCAGGCTCGGGTGAACGCAGGTCGCGCCGTCGAAGCCGAAGCGGCGGGCCTCGCGCGCCGCGCGCGTCACCCCGTCGACGTCGCGGAAATCCGCGACGCTGCGCAACAGGCCGAACGAGAAGAGGCCCGCGGCTTTCGCGGCGAGATGCACGACGAGCTTCGGCATCCGCAGCACCTCGGGCGTGGGCTCCGCACCCATTGCGGTTGCGAGGTCCTCGCTTCCGGTCACCAGCGCGAACAGTCGAGCACTCGCCGCCGCGATTTCTCGCGCATCGAGCACCGCGCCCGGATCTTCCAGCATGGCGACCAGGACGGGACGTTTCCCGGCGCGCTCGACGCGACTCAGATGCGCGTCGATCGGTGTGAGATCGGCGGGGCTGCGGACCTTGGGCACGAACAGCCCGAAGGCGCCGGCCCGGCATGCCGCTTGCGCATCGTCGAGCGCAAGCTCGCCGGCATTGATCCGCACGAACACTTTCGCGCCGTTGCGGCCGACGGACGGCACGGCATCTCTGAGTCGCGCGCGTGCGGCGAGCTTCTCATGCGGGGCGACGGCATCCTCGAGATCGAGGATCAGCGCGTCGGCGCCGCGCTCATGCGCATGAGCGAGGAATTTCTCGGAGCTCGCCGGCACATAGAGCAGCGAGCGGATCATGCGGCGGCGCCCTGCCGGCGCAGCGCCGCGATCGCTTCGGCGTCGTAGCCGGCTTCGCCGAGAATTGCGTCGGTGTGCTCGCCGAGCCTCGGCGCCGCGCGGCGCCACACGCCGGGCGTCGCGGAGAGCCGCGGCACGATGTTGTGCATCGGGATGCTGCCGAGATCGCCATCCTCCACCTCGACCAGGATGTTGCGCTCGCGGAAATGCGCGTCCTCGATCGCATCGTCGATGTCGTAGACCGGACCGACGGTGACGCCGGCGGCACGCATGTGCGCGAGCGCCTGCTCGCGCGTGCGCAGCGCGAACCATTGGCCGACCGCCTCGTCCACGAGCGCGCGGTTGCGCACGCGATCGCTGTTGGTGCGAAAGCGCTCGTCCTCGATCATCTCGGCGCGGCCGATCACTTCGAACACGCGCCTGGCCATGCTCTGGATCGAAGCGGACATCGCCACGTATTTGCCGTCGGCGCAGCGATAGACGTTGCGCGGCGCCGTGGTGCTCGAGCCGCTTCCGGTGCGCTCCTTGAGCTTGCCGGTGGTGCGAAAAATCGCGGCTTCCGGGCCGAGCACGGAGAAGATCGATTCGAGCAGCGACAGATCGATGACTTGCCCACGCGCGCGGCCGCGCTCGCGCGCAAACAGCGCCGTCGCGACCGCATTGGCGCCATAGAGGCCGGCGATCATGTCGGCGAGCGCCAGCGGCGGCAGCACCGGCTCGCGGTCGGGAAAGCCGGTGCGCGCCGCAAGCCCGCTCATCGCCTCGACGAGCGTGCCGAATCCGGGCAGCTGCGCATAGGGTCCGGTCTGGCCGAAGCCGGAGATGCGAACCAGGATGAGATCGGGGTTGCGCGCCAAAAACACGTCGGGGCCGAGCGCCATTTGCTCGAGGGTGCCGGGGCGAAAATTTTCGATCAGCACGTCGGCGCGTTCGGAAAGCCGCAGCAGCGCCTCCTTGCCGGCCTCGATGCGCAGGTTGAGCACGATCGAACGCTTGTTGCGCGCGTAGGTTTTCCAGAACAGCGGCTGTCCCTGGTCGAGCCAGTCGCGCAGCGGATCGCCGTGCGGCGGCTCGACCTTCGTCACCTCGGCGCCGAGATCGGCGAGCTGCAGCGAGAGCATATTGCCGGCGACGAGCCGCGACAGATCGAGCACCCGCACGCCGTCGAGCGGCCCTTTTTGCGTCGCATCGAAATGGATCATTTCACGCCGGATGCGCTGGTCGATCTCGGCCTCGCGCGACATATGGACCGTCACTCCTCGATGCCCAGCATCGCCTTGGCTTTTTGCAGGCCTTCCTGCTGCGGCGTGAACATGCGCCCGCCGATCACGCCGCCGTCGACCACGATATCCTCGCCGTTGACGAAGCTCGCGCGATCGGACGCGAGCCAGGCGACGCACTGGGCGATGTCGTCGGGCACGCCGGCACGCGGGACCGGCTGCATGCCGGCGTAGGCGACCTTGATCTTGTCGGCGAGCGCGTCGGCCTTGGCGGCGTCCCGCATGCCGAGCGCCTTGGCCAGGATTCCGGTGGCGATCGCGCCGGGCGATACCGAATTCACCCGCACGCCGGATTCGCCGAGCTCCATGGCGACGCATCGGGTCAGATGCACCACCGCCGCCTTCGCGGCGCTGTAGATCATGGAGCTCGAATATCCGGCCAGATGCGCGGCGATCGAGCCGTTGTTGATGATCGCGCCCGCGCGCTGCCGCTTCATGATCGGCGCCGCGTGCTTCATGCCCAGCATGACCGAGCGCACGAGCAGCGCCATGGCCTGGTCGAAGCCCTCGACCGGGATGCCCTCGATGCCGCCGGTCAGCGCCGGGCCGCCGGCGTTGTTGAACAGCGCGTCGATTCTTCCGTGGCGGTCGAGCACGTGGCGGATCAGCCGCTCCCAGTCGGCCTCCTGCGTGGCATCCGCTTGGAGGAAGCTCGCGTTGGCGCCGAGCCGCTTGGCGATCGCCTCGCCCTGGGCCTTGCGCCGGCCGGTGAAAAAAACGCGCGCGCCCTCCTCGACGAACAGCTCCGCGGTGCGCTCGCCGATGCCGCTGGTCGCACCGGTGATGATCGCGATTTTCCCGTCGAGCATGCCCATGTCCGTCCTCCCACTGTGCCGACTGCGCTTCCGCCCATCGGTTTCGGCCCATCGGTTTCGGCCCATCGGTTGCGGCCCCATCATAATGCAGGGGCCAAGCACGCGCCCACTGCGGCTACGCAGGCGCATCGGTCCACGCGGCCTTCGGGAATATGAATAGCGCAAGCATCCCGGTTCGATGGGATTAACTGCTGTCGCGCGGCCAGGCAGCATATGAACGCCGCGCCGCCCCGCCTGCTTACGATTGGTCCTGCCCGTTCACCCGTTCTCCCACGACCCGAAGCGGGATCCTGCCGATCAACTCGCTTTTGAGCAACTCGGCGTCTTTCATAGCGGCCGAGATTTGCTTCGCACTAGTCGTTGTCGAACCGAAGACGACAATGCCTCCGATGATGGCCGTAGTCGCGACGATCATTGCCAAGGGATCGAACGTGAGCAATCCGAGGATTGCCGCCATCATCAACATTCCTCCCGTGAGCATCGACATTTTTGCGACGAATATCAGTTTTCGGCAGCTTTGTGCGGACACGGCAAGTGCTTGGACGCGCTCTTCGAGATCGGAAATTTCATCACGCAGTTCACGGTCTTCCATTCGAGCCATTCCGATCTTGCAAAGCGGCTAGGCTGCTCGAGCTCAGTCAGCCCGTTGGCGCACACGGGAGGCCGGAGGCTGTTTCCTCAGCTTTGTTCGCCGAGCCTATAGATCCGCGCCGCAATCGGCGTCATTGCCCCGAATAATGGGCGATCTCGACGAGATTACCGTCCGGATCGCAGCAGTATACGGAGGTCATTGCTCCGAGCGCGCCGATTCTTTGCACCGGTCCTTCGGTAACGGCGATTCCACAGCCCCGCAGGTGATCCAATACGTCTTTCGGAGCGCTGGTGGTGATGAAACAAAGATCGACGGACCCTGGCGCGTCCACCGCGCCGGTCGGCCAATTTGAAGCTCCCGTCGGTCTCAGATTGATCTTCTGATTCCCGAATTTCAGCGCTATGCGCCGATCCGGTCCGAACTCCTCTCGGTCCATGCCCAATACGTGCTGATACCAAGCCGCCGTTGCGTCGAGATCCCTGCAATTCAGGACGACATGATCAATGCGGTTTATCGAGAAAGGCATGGTTCTCTCCCACGGAACGCCGCGCGAACATTCTGCCCAGCATTGCCCCACCTGACCAGGTTTTGGGCACGGTTGACGGCTTGTTCAGGCAGTACGAGACACCGAGCCCATGATCCCTGACGGACCGGAATCGTCGACTTTCAGAGGCTAAGATGGTGGGCGCGGCTGGGATCGAACCAGCGACCCCTACGATGTCAACGTAGTGGTCTGAGATTTCTGGGGCATTCCGGAGATTGCTCAGGATGCACCAAGTCCCGGGAATCGGGACTTTTCGCCGCATTTTCAATTTCTCTGGTTTTCCGCATTTTTCCCTAGATTGCTTCCGGTTGCTTCCGATATGCTTCCGGTGGGTGCTTTGGGGAGGGGATATGGCAGGTCTAACCAAGCGCGCTGTCGATGCCGCGAAGCCGAAAGAAACCGAGTATTTCATCTGGTGCGAAAGCACCCCAGGTTTTGGACTGCGCGTCTACCCCTCCGGCAAGAAGGTCTTCGTTTCGCAGGTCCGAGTGGGGCGCGCAACCCGGCGAGTGAAGATCGGTGCCTACGGGCCATACACGGTTGAGCAGGCGCGGCGGCGGGCGCAAGAAATTCATCGCGCGGCAGCGGAGGGACGTGACCCGCAACGGGAGAAGGCCGAAAATCGATCCGCGATAACGGTTGCCGAAATGTGCGACCGGTATCTCGAGGCCGCGCGAGCGGGGCTTGTGACCACGCGCTTTCGCCGAGCGAAGCGCCCTGCGACCATCGCAATCGACGAAGGGCGCGTATCCAGGCATATCAAGCCGCTCTTAGGCACGCTCAGGGCGCGGGACGCGACGCGCTCCGACGTGCAGCGCATGGCTGACAGCATTGCTCAGGGCAAGACGGCGGGCGTGTTCAAAGGGAAGGCGCGCGGCAAGGCGGTTGTCATCGGTGGCCCCGGTACGGCGGCACGCGTCGTGGAACTGCTCGGCGGGGTCTACTCGTGGGCAGAGAAGCGCGGCCTTGTGGCAGGGCCGAGCCCGACGAAGGGCACGGAAACCGCCCGCACCGAGGCCAAGGACCGGGTTCTCTCGGCTTCCGAGCTTACCAAGCTCGGTAAGGCGATTGTGGCTGCACAGGCGAAATGCCCAGCTGCAGCTGCCGCCCTGCGTTTGATTGCCCTCACCGGCTGGCGGCGCGAAGAAGCTTGCGGACTGCGCTGGTCTGAAATCGACGGCGCAGGTCACTGCGTCCGCCTTGAAGGGACAAAAACCGGTCGCTCAATGCGAGCTCTTGGGGCTGATGCGTTGGCCCTTTTGCGCACACTGAGCGAAACCATGTCCTCACGGGCGTGGGTCTTTCCGAACCGAAACGACAGCGGCAGCGCAGACCTAAAGAAATCGATCAGTGCGATTTTCGATGCGGCGGGACTGACGGACGCTCGATCCCATGACTTGCGCCGCACATTTGGCAGCGTTGCCGCGAACGAAGGGTACAGCGATGCGACCATTGCCGAATTGCTGGGCCACGCGCGTCGGGGCGTGACGGCTAGGCACTACATCCGAAGACCCGATGCCGCGCTTATCGCAGCGGCCGACAAGGTTTCGGCTACGATCGCTGCTGCGCTGGATGCCCGAAAAGCGACCGCAGAACTCGTGCCGCTCCACACGCATGCGTCACCCCGATCATGACTATCAGTAACACTCAACCGGCAATCCCGGATTGGCTGCCTGACTGGGAGGACGCCACTCAATACCCCGACCCGAAGACAACGTCTTCACGGCAATGGACTTGGGAGTTCCTTCGACGCAATCTAGAATACCAGCGGCTCTGGAATGAGCTAATCGCGCCCTACTACGATGAAATAAAAGGATATCAGAGTGTCGCTGCGGGTAAGGCAGCAGAGAAACGTGCCGAGGCGGACCCGATCATTCAGCGGCTGCGCGCGGAGAAGAAAGCGTACCGAATTACACCCCCGCACGTCGAGTTCGAAGAACGGTTTGGGATCCGGTTTTATCCGCCGCCACCATGGCAAGAATTCAAGCAAGCTGGTCGCAAGCCAACTTTCATCAACGAATGGCTTAAATTTGCAGCGAAGCTGCCTCGGAGGTTGATGCCCGAGGGCGAACCCTACGAAATCCAGGTAACTCTCTATGATAGGGAAGTCCTTATTTGGTTTAATCTAAATTACCGTCTCGAAGACCAGATCGAGAGAGCCAGGGGATTGCTAGAAGGTCGAAAGAAATACCTTCGTGGCTTAGGTGAGTTGAAGGAACACCGATCGCGAGACCCGCGGCTTTATCAAACATACTTGCGGCTTTTGGACGCGGAGGTGAGTGGCGCGAGCCTGACAGAGATGGGAAAGGTGCTTTTTGCTCTAGCGAATGGAGCGAACCCCAAGGCTAGAGCATTTGACAGTCTGAAATCCGCGAAGCGGATACGCGACTACGGCTATCTGTACCTGTCCACACCAAGCAAGAACCGTAAGAAATAAGCTACCCCCCCTTATCTCACCTATGAAAGTTTCCCGCGGCGTGCTTCCGATGGCTGCAGATCGCTGGCGGGGACTTATTATTAAATGACTGGAAACATCCGACGGTTGCTCCGTAGGGACCAAGCCGGCCAATATGTAGAGGAAAAATGGAGCATTCCTTGCAGCACGAAATGGCTTGCCAAGCTCGCAGTGGTTGGCGGAGGGCCTGTTTTTCGAAAAGCCGGGCGCTTCCCCCTGTACGATCCTG
>DASWCW010000162.1:0-19403 GCA_036395835.1 Xanthobacteraceae bacterium | reverse complement strand
GGAAGCGCGAAGCACGGCGGCGTGCTGGCGCTCATGGGCGACGATCACACCGCGGAATCCTCGACCACCGCCCATCAGTCCGAGTTCCATTTCGTCGACGTGATGGTCCCGATCCTCAATCCGGCCGGGGTTCAGGAGATCATCGACTACGGGCTCTACGGCTGGGCCATGTCGCGGTTCTGCGGCTCGTGGGCCGCGCTCAAATGCATGCATGAGACGATCGAATCCACCGCGATCGTCGACGGCAGCCTGGAGCGGGTGAACATCGTCATCCCGACCGATTTCGTGCCGCCCGAGGGCGGGCTCAACATCCGCCTGCAGGATACGTTTCTCGGCCAGGAGGCGCGGCTGCACGACTTCAAGCGCGACGCCATGCTGGCGTTCGTGCGCGCCAACAAGCTCAATCGCAACATCACTTCGGGCGGACGCAGCGCCAAAATCGGCATCATCACCGTCGGCAAGTCCTACCTCGACGTGCGCGAGGCGCTCGACGAGCTCGGCATCGACGAGGTGAAATGCAACGATCTCGGCATACGGCTCTACAAGGTCGCCTGCCCGTGGCCGCTGAGCCAGCGCGAGCTGATGGAATTCTCGCAAGAGCTCGACCTCATCATCGTGGTCGAGGAGAAGCGCTCGCTGATCGAGGTCCAGGTCCGCGAGGAGCTTTACGGCACCGCGAACCAGCCGGTGTGCATCGGCAAGAAGGACGAGCGCGGCAACTGGCTGTTCCCGGTCAAGGGCGCGCTCGATCCCAACGACATCGCGATCTGCATCGGCGAGCGGCTGCTCGCGTACGGCCATGACGAGGAGCGCGCGGCCAAGATCGCCCGGCTCAAGGAGCGCCAGCGCGCGCTCGCCGAAATGGCGGATGTCGCGACCCGCACCCCGTATTTCTGCTCGGGCTGTCCGCACAATTCCTCCACCGTGGTGCCGGAAGGCATGCGCGCCTATGCGGGCATCGGCTGCCATTTCATGGCGCAATGGATGGACCGCTCCACGCTCGGCTATACCCAGATGGGCGGCGAGGGCGCCAATTGGATCGGCGAAGCCCCGTTCTCAAACCGCGGCCACGTGTTCCAGAACCTCGGCGACGGCACCTACAATCACTCGGGCTATCTGGCGCTGCGCGCCGCGATCGTCTCGGGCGTCAACATCACCTACAAGATCCTGTTCAACGACGCGGTGGCAATGACCGGCGGACAGCCCAACGAAGGCGGCCTGACCGTGCCGGAGATCGCCCGCCAAGTGGCGGCCGCCGGCGTCGAGCGCGTGATCGTCGTCACCGACGAGCCGTGGAAATATCCCTCGGACGTCGGCTGGCCGCGCGGGCTGAGCGTGCATCACCGCGACGAGCTGATGCGCGCGCAGACCGAGCTCGCGTCGGTCAAGGGCGTGAGCGTGCTGATCTACGACCAGACCTGCGCGGCCGAGAAACGTCGGCGCCGCAAGCGCGGGCTCTATCCCGATCCCGACAAGCGCGTGATCATCAACGAGCTGGTGTGCGAGGGTTGCGGCGACTGCGGCGTGCAGTCGAACTGCGTCTCCGTGCAGCCGCTGGAAACCGAGTTCGGGCGCAAGCGCCGCATCGACCAGACCAGCTGCAACAAGGATTTCAGCTGTCTCAAGGGCTTCTGCCCCTCGTTCGTGACCGTGCACGGCGCCAAGCTCAAGAAGGGCACCACCGTCGCCGAAGGCGAGGATCTGCCGGCGCTGCCCGAACCGCAGCTGCCGGAAATCGGCCGGCACCCCTACGGCATCATCGTGACCGGCATCGGCGGCACCGGCATCGTCACCATCGGGGCGGTGCTCGGCATGGCCGCGCATCTCGACGGCAAGGGCTGCGGCATCATCGATATGGCCGGGCTTGCGCAAAAAGGCGGGGCGGTGTTGAGCCATTTGCGCATTGCGCGCCGGCCCGATGACATCCACGCGATCCGCGTGCCGGCCGGAGGCGCCGATCTCGTCATCGGCGGCGACATGGTGGTCGCCAGCGCCAAGAAGGTGCTGGCCGCCGTCAAACGCGGCCAGAGCCGGATCATCGCCAACCTGGCGGAAATCCTTCCGGGCGATTTCACCCGCGACGCGGATTTCTCCCTGCCGGCGGAGCGCATCAAGCGCGCGATCAAAACCAGCGCCGGCGAGGATCGCAGCCATTTCGTCGATGCGACCCGGCTCGCCACCGCGCTGCTCGGCAATTCGATCGGCGCCAACATTTTCCTGGTCGGCTACGCCTATCAGCTCGGCGCGATTCCGCTCTCCGCCGCCGCGATCGAGAAGGCGATCGAGCTCAACGGCGAGGCCGTGGCCATGAACCAGGCCGCGTTCCGCTGGGGCCGCCGCGCGGCAATCGATCTTCAGCAGGTGGAGAAATTGGCGAGGCCGGAGGCGGTCCAGGAGGATCGCCGGCTCTCGCAATCGCTGCCGGAGATGATCGAGCGCCGGGCCGCCTTCCTGACCGAATACCAGGACCGCCGTTATGCGGACCGCTATCTCGGCCTGGTGGAGCGCGCCAAGGCCGCCGAAACCGAAAAGACCCCGGGCAAGAGCGGGCTTGCCGAGGCGGTGGCGCGATATCTGTTCAAGCTCATGGCCTACAAGGACGAGTACGAGGTCGCGCGCCTCTACACCGACGGCTCGTTCCTCCAGCAGGTCAAGAACGAGGTCGACGGCGAGAACCTGCGGCTCGAATTCCATCTCGCGCCGCCGCTTCTGGCCCGCCGCGACCCCGAAACCGGCAAGCCGAAAAAGCTGGCGTTCGGCCCGTGGATGCTGTCGGCCTTCCGGCTGCTGGCGAAGCTGAAATTCCTGCGCGGCACGCCGTTCGACCCGTTCGGGCGCTCGGCCGAGCGGCGCACCGAGCGGGCGCTCGTGCGCGATTACGAGGCGATGCTCGACGAATTGCTGGCGAAGCTGTCGCCGCAGAACCACCACCTCGCGGTGGGGCTCGCATCGATCCCGGAAAAGATCCGCGGCTTCGGCCACGTCAAGGCCTGGCACCTGCAAAGCGCCAAGGCCGAGGAGGCGGCGCTCATCGAGCAGTTCCGGACCGGATCCGCCCCGGTGCTCAAGGCCGCGGAGTAAGGGCGCTGCTAACGGACCGGTCGTCCCGGGGGCCGAGCCCCGGATCAGGTCCGGGGCAGGCTCCGCGAGGCAACCCGGCATCCATGAACACTGGCCGAGCGATGCCAAAAGACCTGTGTTCATAGGTTCCGGGTTCGCGGGCTTCGCCCGCGCCCCGGAATGACCGGCTTTGGTCGCAAGTCAACCCCAACACTTGACCTGCCCTCAGCTACCTTCTCATATGTCGTCTTGAACCAACAACAGTCCGCCGGGCGAACGGCGGCACCAGATGGGCGTCTGTCGCGTGGGCCGCTCGGCCCGCGGAGCACTGGGAGGATGGCGCGTGGCGAGCACCGCCGCCGCTGAGGCGGACACGTTCCCGAAACTCCTCATTCACAACGCGCACACGATCGGCGCGCGGCCCGCGGTCCGCCACAAGGACCTCGGCATCTGGCAAACCTGGACCTGGGCGCAAGTCCTCGACGAGATCCGCGCGTTCTCGATCGGGCTCGAGGAGCTGGGGGTCGCCCGCGGCGACAAGTTCGCCATCATCGGCGGCAACCGGCCCAAGCTCTATTGGTCGATGTGCGCCGGACAGGCGCTCGGCGCCGTGTCGGTGCCGCTCTATGCCGACGCGGTCGCCGAGGAGATGGCCTACGTGCTCGAGCACGCCGAGGTGAAGCTCGCCGTGGTCGAGGACCAGGAGCAGGTCGACAAGGTCGTCTCGGTGTCCGACCGGCTGTCGCGGCTGGGTTGGCTGATCTACGACGAGCCGCGGGGTTTGCGCGAATACGACCATGCCCGGCTGAAGTCCTTCCAGGACGTGCAGCAGCTCGGCCGCCAGGCGCTGGCGAGCGATCCGGGCCGGCTCGAGCGCTGGGAACAAACGATCGAAGCCGGAAACGGCGGCGATCTCGCCGTCATTCTCTACACCTCGGGAACCACCGGCCGGCCCAAGGGCGTGATGCTGACCCACCACAACGTGATGATCTCGGCGCGCAACGGCAACGAATTCGACCAGCTCGATGCGGACGAGGAAGTCATCGCCTATCTGCCGCTCGCCTGGATCGGCGACCACATCTTCTCCTACGCGCAGTCCTACGTCGCGGGCTATTGCGTCAACTGTCCGGAAACCCCGGAGACGGTGGTCGAGGACCGGCGCGAGATCGGCACGACCTACGCGTTCGCGCCGCCGCGCATCTACGAGAACCTGCTCACGCTCACCATGGTGCGGATGGAGGACGCCGGCGCGCTCAAGAAGCGGATGTTCCATTTCTTCATCGGCGTGGCGCGGCGCTGGGGCGAGAAAATTCTCAACCGGGAGAAGGTGCCGCTCTACGCGCGGCTGCTCTACCGGCTCGGCGACATCCTGGTGTACGGACCGCTGAAGAACCGGTTCGGCCTCTCGCGCATCCGCGTCGCCTATACGGCCGGCGAGGCGATCGGGCCGGAGATCTTTCGGTTCTATCGCGCGCTGGGCATCAACCTCAAGCAGCTCTACGGCCAGACCGAGGCGTCGGTCTACATCACCGCGCAGCCGGACGGCGAGATTTTTGCCGACACCGTGGGCAAGCCCTCGCCCGAGGTCGAGATCAAGATCTCGGAGAGCGGCGAGGTGCTGTTTCGCTCGCCCGGGGTGTTCACCGGCTACTACAAGGATCCGGAGAAGACCGCGGAAGTCCGGACGCCCGACGGCTGGGTGCACACCGGCGACGCCGGCTTCGTCGATCCGAAGACCGGGCATCTGAAAATCATCGACCGGGCCAAGGACGTCGGGCGCCTGAACGATGGCACGCTGTTCGCGCCGAAATACATCGAGAACAAGCTGAAGTTCTATCCCAACATCAGGGAGGCGATGGCGCTCGGCGACAAGCGGGATTTCGTCTGCGTCATGGTGAACATCGATCTGGTCGCGGTCGGCAGCTGGGCCGAGCGCAACAACGTCGTCTACGGCTCCTATCAGGAGCTCGCCGGCAACTCGCTGGTCTACGACATGATCGAGCGCCACATCGACGAGGTGAACCGATCGCTGGCCGAGGAGAAGATCATGGCCGGGGCGCAGATCCGGCGCTTCCTGGTGCTGCACAAGGAGCTCGACGCGGACGACGGCGAGCTCACCCGGACCCAGAAGGTGCGGCGCAGCTTCATCGCCGAGCGGTACGCACCGCTGGTCCAGGCGCTCTACGCGAACACCAAGGAAGCCGACATCTCGACCGAGGTCACCTTCGAGGACGGCCGCAAGGGCGTGGTGCGCGCGCGCGTTGCGATCCGCGACATGAAGGTCTACCCGGCGCCGGCCCGCGACCTGGAGCAGGCCGCATGAAGCTCGGCGTTGTTATACCTCCCCCGAAAGGGGGAGGTCGGTCGGCGAAGCCGACCGGGTGGGGGCGCAAACATCGGTTTCCGGGCGCGAATAATAACCCCACCCCGCGCGCTCGCCGAACTCGGGTGTTCCCGAGTTCGGCCGGTTATAAGAATTGGTCCAAGTCGGAAACATCCGACGTGGACTGCGCGACCCTGCCCTTTCAGGGGAGGGATAAGCCATGAGAGCGCCCGCGGGGCGCGACGTCGCGGCCGGCGAGGTGCTGCTCGCGGTCGACCGGGTGTCGCTGTCGTTCGGGGGCGTGCGGGCGCTGGTCGAAGTCTCCTTCGACATCCGCAAGGGCGAGATCCGCGCCATCATCGGTCCGAACGGGGCCGGCAAGACCTCGATGCTCAACGTCATCAACGGCTTCTATCAGCCCCAGGACGGGCAGATCATTTTCCGCGGCGAGGCGCGCAGGAAGATGCGGCCCTATGAGGCGGCGTCGGGCGGCATCGCGCGCACGTTCCAGAACGTCGCGCTGTTCAAGGGCATGACCGCGCTCGACAACATCATGGCGGGCCGCTCGCTGAAAATGCGCCGCGGCTTTTTTTGGCAGCTGTGGCGCTACGGCCCGGCGCTTGCCGAAGAGGTCGAGCACCGCAAGCGCGTCGAGGAGATCATCGACTTTCTGGAGATCGCCGCGATTCGCAAAATTCCGGTCGGCCGGTTGCCGTACGGGTTGCAGAAACGGGTCGAGCTCGGGCGCGCGCTCGCCATGGAGCCGGACCTCCTGCTGCTCGACGAGCCGATGGCGGGCATGAACCTCGAGGAGAAGGAGGACATGTCCCGCTTCGTTCTCGACGTGAACAACCACTACGGCACCACGATCGCGCTGATCGAGCACGACATGGGCGTGGTGATGGATCTGTCCGATCGGGTGGTCGTGCTCGATTACGGCCGCAAGATCGCCGACGCGGTCCCCGACGAGGTCAAGCGCGACAAGAACGTGATCCGCGCCTACCTGGGCGAGCCCCACGGGGTGAGCGTGTGATGATGGGGTCGCGCGAGCGAGCGGCAAACGCGCTTCACCCTCCCCTGGAGGGGGAGGGTCGGCGAGACGCGGCAGCGTCGAGCCGGGGTGGGGTGACGCGGTTCACCCCCACCCGGCTCGCGCCCAAGGCCGCTCGCCGACCTCTCCCCTCCAGGGGGAGGTGGGGCGCCGAGTGAGCCGTCGGGATGGATGTTCTCTACAGCATCTTCGTCGAGCCGTTCGTGCAGATGGTCACGGCGCCGGACCTGTTGGTGCAGACGCTGTGGGAGGGCCTCGTCGGCGGCGTGCTCTACGCGCTGATCGCGCTGGGCTTCGTGCTGATCTTCAAGGCCTCGGGCGTCTTCAATTTCGCGCAGGGCATCATGGTGGTGTTCGCGGCGCTCACGCTCATCGGCCTCTACGACATCCTGCGCGGGTGGGGCATTCGACCGGCCGACCTTGCCGCCTATGCGGCTCTCGCCGCCACCGTCGTGGTGATGTTCGGTTTGGCGTTTGCGATCGAACGGCTCGTGCTGCGGCCGCTCGTCAATCAATCCGAGATCATTCTGTTCATGGCGACGTTCGGGCTCACCTATTTCCTGATCGGGTTCGGCGAGCTGGTGTTCGGCGGCGATCCCAAAGTGATGATCACCGAGGACCTGCATCTGCCCAGCGGGGCGATCCAGATCAACATGCTCGGCGGCTTCGTGTCGCTGCAGCGGCTCGATATCGCCGCCGCGGTCATCGCGCTCGTCATGGTCGCGACGCTCGGCGTGATCTTCCAGAAAACCCGGATCGGCCGCGCGCTGCGCGCCGTCGCCGACAGCCACAAGGCGGCGCTCTCGGTCGGCATCTCGCTCGAGCAGATCTGGGTGGTGGTGTGGTTCGCGGCCGGGATCGTCGCGCTCGCGACCGGGATCATGTGGGGAGCCCGTTCGAGCGTGTCGTTCGCGCTGGAGATCATCGCGCTCAAAGCGCTGCCGGTGCTCATCCTCGGCGGCTTCACCTCGATTCCCGGGGCCATCGTCGGCGGGATCATCATCGGGGTCGGTGAAAAGATCGGCGAGTTCTACTGGGGCCCGCTGCTGGGCAGCGGCATCGAAAGCTGGCTCGCCTATGTCATCGCGCTGGTCTTTCTGCTGTTCCGGCCGCAAGGCCTGTTCGGCGAGACGATCATCGAGCGTATTTGAGGCGCATCGTGCTCTATCGCGAGGCCGGCCAATACAAGACGAGCTACGCGGCGGATCAGGCGCTGTTCCCGGTCCTGCAGGATCGCGTCGGAATTCTGCTGATCCTCGCCGCGGCCTTCATCCTGGTGCCGGCGGTCGCTTCGAACTTCGTCATCGATTCGATCCTCACGCCCGTGCTGGTGCTCTCGCTCGCGGCGATCGGGCTCAATCTGCTGGTCGGCTATACCGGCCTGCTGTCGCTGGGGACCGGCGGCTTCATGGGCGTCGGCGCGTTCGCCTGCTACAAGCTCGCGACCTATTTCCCGGGCGCCAACATCATCGTGCTGATCCTCTGCTCGGGATTCTTCGCCGCCGCGGTCGGCACGGTGTTCGGCCTGCCTTCGCTGCGGATCAAAGGGTTTTATCTCGCGGTCGCCACCCTGGCGGCGCAATTCTTCCTGTCGTGGTGCTTCATTCGCGTGCAATGGCTCTACAATTATAACGTCTCGGCTTCGATCGAGGTGCCGACCAAGGTGGTTTTCGGCGTTGCGGTCACCGGGCCGAATGCGACACCCGTCACCCGATACCTGATCGTTCTCGCCATCGTGACGCTGATGACCCTGGCGGCGTCGAACCTGATCCGCGGGCGCATCGGCAGGACCTGGATGGCGGTCCGCGACATGGACATCGCCGCCGAGCTGATCGGGATCCGGCTCTACCGGACCAAGCTGCTCGCCTTCGCGGTATCCTCGTTCTACTGCGGGGTCGCCGGAGCGATGATGGTCTTCCTGTGGCTCGGCAACGCCGAGTCGGAGAGCTTCAACATCAACCAGTCGTTCCTCATTCTGTTCATGGTGATCATCGGCGGGCTGGGCAGCCTGCTCGGAGCGTTCCTCGGCGCCGCTCTGATCTGGGGCTTGCCCATCGTGCTGCGGGCGGCGCCGGGCTTTTTCGACCTGCCGATCCGCACCGACACGGTCGAGCACGTCACCTTCATGATCCTGGGGGCGCTGATCATCTTCTTCCTGATCGTCGAGCCCAATGGACTTGCCCGGCTGTGGCAAATCGCCAAGCAGAAACTGAGGGTGTGGCCTTTCCCGTACTGACGGTGCACACTCTCGCCACTTCCCCGCCGGGTCCGACGCCCGGGCGGGGTTCCCCCTCCCGTTGCTGGAGGGGGCGAAATGTTAAGAGCCGGCGCATCAAGCGTCGGCCATGCAAGGGAGAAAATGCGATGCGCCTGAAACACCTTGTTCTCGGTGCGGCGGTTGCAAGCCTGGTCGGCGCTGCCGGTCCGGCTTCGGAGGCCGTGGCCCAGGACAGCATGTTCGTACCGCTGTTGACCTACCGCACCGGACCCTTCGCCAATTCCGGCATTCCGATCGCCAACGGCATGCACGACTATCTGGCCATGCTGAACGAGCGCGACGGCGGCATCGGCGGGGTCAAGATCGCCATCGAGGAATGCGAGACCGGCTACAAGAACGAGAAGGGGATCGAGTGCTACGAGGCGCTCAAGGGCAAGAAGCCGCTGGTCTTCAACCCGTATTCTACCGGCATCACGCTGGCGATGATCCCGAAGGCGTCGGCCGATCACATCCCGGTCCTGTCCATGGCCTATGGGTTGTCGGCTTCTGCCGTCGGCCAGGAGTTCCCGTGGATCTTCAATCCGCCGGCCACCTATTGGGACGGCCTCTCCATCATCTTCAACTACATCGCCGGCAAGGAAGGCGGCCTCGACAAGCTCAAGGGCAAGACCATCGGCTTCATCTTCTTCGATGGCGGCTATGGGCGGGAACCGCTGCCGTTGCTGGCACAGTTCGCCAAGGACTACGGCTTCACGGCCAAGGAGTATCCCGTGCCGCCGGCCGACATGCAGAATCAGTCCGGCCTGTGGCTGGGCGTGCGCCGCGACCGGCCCAATTGGATGATCATGTGGGGCTGGGGGGCCATGAACCCGACCGCGGTGCAGGAGGCCGCCAAGGCCGGTTACCCGATGGATCACTTCATCGGCATCTGGTGGTCGGCGAGCGAGGATGACGCCAGGCCCGCGGGCCAGGGCGCCAAAGGCTACCTGGCGGCGAACATCAACAGCGTCGGCGCCGACTTCCCGGCGATCCAGGACATCCTCAAACACGTGGTCGACAAGGGCAAGAGCCAGACGCCCAAGGACAAGGTCGGCGAGAATTTCTACAACCGTGGCGTCATGAACTCGGTGATCGTCGCCGAGGCGATCCGCAACGCCCAGAAGCTGACCGGCAAGAAGGTCGTCACCAGCGAGGATATGCGGCGCGGCCTCGAGACGCTGCAGATCACCGCGGCGCGCTGGAAGGCGATCGGCCTCGACGGCTTCGGCCCGCCGATCGACGTCACCTGCGACGACCACAACGGCCATCACGCCGCCTACGTGCAGCAATGGGACGGCACCAAATGGGTCAAGATCTCGGACTGGATCCCGCCCATGAAGGACAAAGTCATTCCGCTGCTCGACGCGGCGGCCAAGGATTACGTCACCAAGAACCAGCCCTGGCCGAAGCGCACCGAGGCCTGCGACAAGTCGTCGTAAGCCGACCCTCTCGCCGCCTGCGGGGAGAGGGCGCGAGTGCCGAAGCCACGAGCGGGTGAGGGGCTCCGGCTCAATCATCCTGCCCCTCACCCGACCGCGCCTGCCGAACTCGGGTGTTCCCGAGTTCGGCCAATTATGATGGGCCAAGTCGGAAACATCCGACTTGGGCGCGCGATCGACCTCTCCGCGCAACTGCGGGGAGAGGGGAGGACGAGCCAGCCATGACCGCCATCGAATCGATCGATTCCGCGCCAGCCGCGAGCGCCGCGACGATTCTGTCGCTCAACAACGTCGAGGTCGTCTACGACCACGTGATCCTGGTGCTCAAAGGCGTCTCGCTCGAGGTGCTGCGAGGCGGCATCGTGACGCTGCTCGGTGCGAACGGCGCCGGCAAGACCACGACGCTGAAAGCCATCTCCAACCTGCTGCATTCCGAGCGCGGCGAGGTGACCAAGGGCTCGATCGTGTTCGACGGCCAGGAAGTGCACGCGGCCTCCCCCAACAAGCTGGTGCGGCGCGGCTGCATCCAGGTGATGGAGGGCCGGCATTGCTTCGGTCATCTCACCATCGAGGAGAACCTGCTCACCGGCGCGTTCACGCGCCGCGACGGCGGCGCCGCGATCCGGCGCGACCTCGACAAGGTCTACAGCTATTTCCCGCGCCTGAGGGAGCGCCGCCTGGCGATGGCCGGCTATACTTCGGGGGGCGAGCAGCAAATGTGCGCGATCGGGCGCGCGCTGATGTCGAACCCGAAGATGATTCTGCTCGACGAGCCCTCGATGGGACTGGCGCCGCAAGTGGTCGAGGAGATTTTCGGGATCGTCAAAAGCCTCAACGAGAACGAACAAGTGTCGTTCCTGTTGGCCGAGCAGAACGCCAATATGGCGCTGCGCTACGCGGGCTACGGCTACATTCTGGAGAACGGCCGCATCGTGCTCGACGGACAGGCGGCGGCGCTGCGCGAGAACGAGGACGTCAAGGAATTCTATCTCGGGGTCGCGGAGGGCAAGCGCAAATCGTTCCGCGAAGGCAAGCATTACAAACGCCGCAAGCGCTGGCTGGCGTGAGGATGATGAGGGAGGTCATCCGGAGGCCGAGTGCAACGAGGGAACCGGCGATCAATAACCACAATCCGTGCCGATTCGGTCGGCGTTCACAGGTTCGGGCCGTCGCGCTTTGCGCTCGGCCGGAACGACTAGGCAGGGGGCATTCGATGCCCGAAAAATTTCATCTCGACGAAAAATTCTCGCGCTGCTCCGAGCATTGGCGCCCCAAGGTGGTGGCCGCGCTCAACGGCCAGGAAATCAAGATCGTCAAGGTCGCGGGCACGTTTCCCTGGCATCATCACGAGCACGAGGACGAGTTTTTCCTGGTGTGGAAAGGCGCCTTCCGGGTCGAATTCCGCGACCACGTGGTCGAGCTCGGTCCGGGCGAATGCCTGCTTGTGCCGCGCGGCATCGAGCATCGCACCGCGGCCGACGAGGAGGCGCACATCGTGCTGTTCGAGCCGGCCGCGACGCGAAACACCGGCAACGTCGTCGACGCGGTCTTCACCGCGCCGGACGGCGCGGCCGTGTGAGGTCGGCGCGTGCGGATGGGATGACGAGCCTCGATGGCAGGATCGGACCAGCAGAAATCGGAATTCTACGACGCGCTTGAAACGCGGGATCCGCAGACGCGCGAGCGCGCGCTGTTCGCGCAATTGCCCGATGCGCTTGCCAACGCGATGCGTGCCTCCGGCTGGGCGAGGCAGCTTGCCGGCGTCGAGCCGAAATCGGTGAGCTCGCGGAAAGCGCTCGCCGCGCTGCCGGTCCTGCGCAAAGCCGATCTCAAGGAGCTGCAGCGGCAAGATCCGCCGTTCGGCGGCTTGGCCGTCACGCCGCCCGGCAAGGCGAAGCGCCTGCTGATGTCGCCCGGCCCGATCTTCGAGCCGGAAGGCCACGGCAAGGATTGGTGGGGCGCGGCGCGGGCGCTCCATGCGGCGGGCTTCCGCGCCGGCGACATCGTCCACAACGCGTTCGCCTATCATCTCACGCCCGGCGGCTTCATCCTGGAGTCCGGCGCGCACGCGCTCGGCTGCGCGGTGATTCCGGGCGGGGTGGGCAACACCGAGCAGCAGGTCGAGGCGATCGCGATCCTCAAGCCGACCGGCTATACCGGCACGCCGGATTTCCTGAAGATCCTGCTCGATGCCGCGCAAAAGCTCGGCAAGGACGCCTCCTCGCTCGAGCGCGGGCTCGTGTCCGGGGCGGCGTTGCCGCCGTCGCTACGCCAGGAGCTGGCTTCGCGCGGGGTCGAGGTGCTGCAGTCCTATGCGACCGCCGAGCTCGGCGTCATCGCCTACGAGAGCCGGGCGCGCGAAGGCATGATCGTCAACGAAACCGTGCTGGTCGAGATCGTGCGGCCGGGCACCGGCGATCCGGTCGCCGACGGCGAAGTCGGCGAGGTGGTGGTGACCTCGTTCAATCGCGATTACCCGATGATCCGGCTCGCCACCGGCGATCTCTCCGCGGTGCTCGCCGGCCGCTCGCCCTGCGGCCGTACCAACGTGCGCATCAAGGGCTGGATGGGGCGCGCCGATCAGACCACCAAGGTCAAAGGCATGTTCGTGCATCCCGGCCAGGTGGCCGAGATCGCCAAGCGCCATCCCGAGCTCGGCCGGGTCCGGCTCGCGGTCACCCGCGAGGCGGAGCAGGACGTCATGACGCTCCATGCCGAATGCCGCGGCGCGCGCGAGGGCCTAGAGCAGGCGGTCGCGGCGAGCCTGCAGACCGTGACCAAGCTGCGCGGCCGCGTGAAGCTGGTCGAGCCGGGCACTCTCCCCAATGACGGCAAGATCATCGCCGATGAGCGAAGCTACGGCTGATCGCCCGCCGATTGCGGCCGGACGCATCGGCGTGCTGCTGGTCAATCTCGGCACGCCCGAGGCCACCGACTATTGGTCGATGCGGCGCTATCTCGCCGAGTTCCTCTCCGACCGCCGGGTGATCGAGGAGAACCGCATCAAATGGTGGCTCATCCTCAATCTGATCATCCTTTCGGTTCGGCCAGGCCGGAAGGGACGCGACTACGACAAGATCTGGAACCGGGAGCTCGACGAATCGCCGCTCAAAACCATCACGCGGTCGCAGGCGGAAAAGCTGGCGGCAACGCCGGCGCTCGCGGATCGCGTTCTCGTCGACTGGGCGATGCGCTACGGCAATCCCTCGATCGCGTCGCGGCTCGATCGACTGCAGGGATCCGGCTGCGAGCGAATCCTCGTCATGCCGCTCTATCCGCAATATGCGGCCGCCACGACCGCGACCGTGTGCGACAAGGCATTCGAGGCGCTGATGCAGATGCGCCGACAGCCGGCGATCCGGGTGCTGCCGCCCTATTACGACGATGCGGTCTATATCGACGCGGTCGCCTCCTCGCTCGAGGCCGAGCTCGTCAAGCTTCCCTTCGCGCCGGAGGTGATCCTCGCTTCCTTCCACGGCATGCCGGAGGAATACGTCCGCAAGGGCGATCCCTACCGGCAGCATTGCGCCGAGACGGCCCGGCTCCTGCGCGAGCGGCTCGAGCTCGACGAAGAGCGCTTCGTGATGAGCTTCCAGTCGCGGTTCGGCTCGGCGGAATGGCTCAAGCCCTATACGGATGCGACCGTGAAGGCGCTTGCCGGGCGCGGGGTGAAGAATCTGGCGGTGGTGATGCCGGGCTTCGCGGCGGATTGCCTGGAGACGCTCGAAGAGATCGCCGGCGAGAATGCCGAGATCTTCCGCCATCACGGCGGAAAAAATTTTGCCGCAATCCCGTGCCTCAACGACAGCGAGGCCGGGATGGCGCTGCTGCGCCACCTTGCGTTCCGGGAGCTGCGCGGCTGGATCTGAGATCATCCGCGGGAACGCGCGGCGTCCGGGTGCCGCTGGACCGTGCGGATGCAAAGCCGTATCGTGGCGTTTCGTGCCGCGACAAGAAAGCGATGGGGGAATCTCGACCGTGAAGCTCGACTATCACGTGTTCAAATCGATGGCGAACGCTTATCTCGGCCTCTACGTCGACCGGGCGCGGCGCCCGACCTATTTCGACATCGCCGAGACCTATCCGGCGCTCGATGTGGTGACCCAGGCCTATCCGGTGATCCGCCGCGAGTTCGATCAGCTGTTCGCCGCAGCGGGCGAACTGCCGCAATATCACGAGATCGATTCTGGCGAGCGCAAGATTTCCAATACCACGCCCAAGCGGTGGAACGTGTTCATGCTGGAGATCCTCGGGCACCGGCCGGCCGCGAACCGCGCGTGCTGTCCGGAAACCTGCCGCGTGCTCGACGCGGTGCCGAATCTGATCCAGGCGTTCTTCTCCATTCTCGAACCGGGCAAATCCGTTCCCGAGCATGAAGGTCCCTATCTCGGCTATCTTCGCTATCATCTCGGCTTGCGCGTGCCGGCGCAGAATCCGCCGAAGCTGATCGTCAATTCGCAGGAATACGTCTGGCGGGAAGGCGAGGCGGTGCTGTTCGACGACAGCTGGCCACACTCAGTCGTCAACCACAGCAACGACACCCGCGCGGTGCTGATCGTGGACGTGCGCAGGCCGCTGCCGGCGATGCCGGACCTGTTCAATCGATTCCTCACCGACGTGATCGGCCGCCACACCTACGGGCGCAAGATCGCCCGCCAGGCCGAGCAATTCGCAGCCGCGAGGGGCGGCACGTTCGGCGGCCGGGCGGCAGCGTGAGGCTTGACGAGTCAACCGTTGTCGCCGGTCATCTGATCGCATAACGACCGAACGTCGCGCGGCCGGGCGAGTCTTCACGCGACGCCGGCCCGCAACAGATCGTGCAGGTGCACGATGCCGATCGGCTCAGCATCGTCGACCACGATCGCGGCGGTGATCTGCGAGGAATTGAAGAGCTCCAGCGCCTCGCTCGCGAGCTGATCTGGGCGCAGGGTCTTGGGCGATCGCGTCATGATCTCTTCGACCCGCGTGTCGAGCAGGTCCGGTCGCATGTGGCGGCGCAGATCGCCGTCGGTGATGATGCCGACGAGAACCCCGCGCGGGTCGGTGATGCCGACGCAGCCGAAGCTCTTGGTCGACATTTCGACCACGGCCTCCGACATTCGCGCGTCGAGCGGGAGCAGCGGAACCGCCGTGCCCGTGTGCATGACGTCGCGCACGAGCTTGAGCATGGCGCCGAGCTGTCCGCCCGGATGCAGCCGCCGGTAATCGAGCGCGGTGAAGCCGCGGCTCTCCAACAGCGCGATCGCCAGCGCGTCGCCGAGCGCAAGCTGCATCAGCGAGGAGGTGGTGGGCGCGAGATTGTGCGGACAAGCCTCCCGCGCCTGCGGCAGGACCAGGACGACGTCGGCGGCCTGGGCCAGCGCGCTGTCGATCCTCGCCGTCACGGCGATGAGCCCGATCCGGAATCGCCGCGAGTAGTCGATCAGGTCTTTCAGCTCGACGGTTTCGCCAGACCACGACAGCGCCATGATCACGTCGTCCGCGGTGATCATGCCGAGATCGCCGTGGCTGGCTTCGCCGGGATGAACGAAGAATGCCGGCGTGCCGGTGGACGCGAAGGTGGCGGCGATCTTGCGGCCGATGTGACCGGACTTGCCCATCCCGGTCACGATGAGCCGGCCTCGCGCGCGCTGGATCATCTCGACGGCGGCGAGCAGCGGCGCGCTCAGGCCGTCACGGATCGCCGCGGCGAGCGCGCTGATGCCGCTCGCTTCCGCTTCGAGCGTGCGCAACGCCGACTCGATCTCGAGCCGCCGTTCCGCCCCGCCAGATATCTTCGGCTCGGCCATCGTCCCTCATCCCCCATCGTCCGTGCCGGTTAGCACGGATCGTCCCGAGCCGCGACCCTCTCGCCGCCTCGCATCCGCCGCCCCGGGGCCGCCGCCCGGCGGTCCGGTCAACTGGACGTTAACCATAACCGCTTTACATCCGTTAACCAAAGCCGGCGCGCCGCCCGGGCGGCGTTCACTCACGAAGCCGGCCGCGTTGTCCGTTTGCCGAGTTTGCGGCGCACCGCGGTGCTCCGCAAGCGACACGAGACAGGTTGAAGATGCTGCGCCTTCGCTCGTCTCGTCTTGCTCGAGTGGCGGGCGCGGCTGCGTTGCTCGGGCCCCTGGTCGGCTCCCATGCGTGGGCTCAAGCCGTTCCGCCGGAAGAGGCGGAGAATCTGCGCCCCGGCATCGACGAGAATTTGCAGGAACCCGGACCAGCGCGGGTCGAGGCGCCGCGCCGCCCCGCGCTCCCGAGCTGGGCGGTCCGCAAATACGGCCAGCCGCCCGGATCGGGCGCGGGCCGCACCGGATATATTTCCACGAATGGGGATCGGCGAAAGCTTAAAGCCGGCGCCAGCGAGCCGCAGGCCGCGGCCAACGGACCCGGGCTCATCCCTAAGCAGAACTTCAGCTCGAAAGCCGCATCCCGACGCAAACCGGATGCGGTGCGCTCCGGCAAAGCACGGGCCGGCGCGCCGGCGCCCACGCCATCGGCAGGCAGGCCGCCACCCGCCGGCACCGATCGGCTCGATCCGACCGGGCAGGGCGTTGCCGGCGCGAACCCACGGCGGCCTCGCAAGCCCGTCGAAGACGATCCGTTCGACGCCGTCGGGGTCCGGGCCGGCGCCTTCCTGTTGCGGCCGGCGATCGAGGTCACGACAGGCCACGACAGCAACCCCGCGCGCAGTTCCGGGGGGCGCGGCTCCTCGCTGCTGATCGTCGCTCCGGAGCTCAAAGTGAATTCCGATTGGGAACGGCACGAGCTCACCGCCAAGATTCGCGGCAGCTACACCGAGTATCCCTCGGTTCCTTTCGCCGACCGGCCGTTCGTGGATGCAAAGCTCGACGCCCGCATCGACGTGACACGCGATACTCGCATCGATCTCCAAACACGCTATCTGTTGTCTACGGAGAATCCCGGCAGCCCCAACCTGCAGGCCGGCCTCGCCAAGCTCCCCACCTACACCGACGTCGGCGGCACTGCCGGCATCGATCGGCGCTTCAACCGGCTGGACGTTTCGCTCAAGGGCAGCATCGATCGCTTCGATTATCAGAACTCGCTGCTCACCGACGGAACTTCGTTCAGCAACAAGGATCGCGACTACAATCAATACGGCGCGCAGGCTCGCGCCGGCTACGAGATCACGCCGGGGCTCAAGCCGTTCGTCGAGCTCGATGCCGATACGCGGGTCCACGACGTTGCACTCGACCGGTTCGGCTTTGCGCGCGACTCCGAGGGGTTCACGCCCAAGGCCGGCACCAGTTTCGAATTCACCCGCAAGCTCACCGGCGAAATCTCGGTGGGCTATCTGATCCGCACCTACCAGGATCCGCGCCTTGCCGATCTGCCGGGTTGATCGCCGGTGCCTCGTTGGTCTGGACGGCGACCGGGCTGACCACGGTGAAGCTCACCGCGGGCTCGTCCGCGGACGAATCGACGCAGCCCGGTGTCTCCGGCCTGTTCCGGCGCGACGCCGGCATCGAAGTCGATCACGCATTCCGGCGCTGGCTGCTCGGCACCTTCAAGGTCGGCTGGGGACTTGACGAATACGTCGGGCTCAACCGGGAGGACAAGCGTTACGCGACCTCGCTCGGGCTGGTTTACAAGCTGTCGCGCACCATGCAGCTCAAGGGAGAGCTGCGCCAGTCCTGGCTGCGGTCCAGCGATCCGGGCGCGGACTACACCGCGACCGCGATCCTGGTCGGCCTGCGGCTGCAGCGCTGATGGCGCTCGTGTCCCGGATCTTCGTTCGCTTCGCTCACTCGTCCGGGACGCGAGATATCTTCTCCCCCAGCAGCTTTTCCAGCTCGGCGCGGAATTCGGCCCGCATGTCCTCGCGTGCGAGCGCGTAGGCGACATTCGCAGCCAGGAAACCGATCTTCGAGCCGCAGTCGAAGGTGCGGCCCTCGAACTTGAAGCCGTAGAACGGCAGCTTCAGCGCGAGGCGCATCATCGCGTCGGTGATCTGGATCTCGCCGCCGGCGCCGCGGTCCTGCGTCTCCAGGATCTCGAAGATCTCCGGCTGCAGGATGTAGCGGCCGGTGATGATCAGATTGGACGGCGCGCTGCCGCGCGGGGGCTTTTCCACCATGCCGGTGATCGAGAACGCCTTGCCCTTGCGCTCGCCAACGCCGACCACGCCGTACATGTGCGTGCGGTCGGCGGGGACTTCCTCGACCGCAATGAGATTGGCGCGCTCGCCGAGCCCGCGATAGGCGTCCATCATCTGGCTCAGGCATCCGCGAGGCGCCTGCACCAGCACGTCGGGCAGCAGCAGCGCGAACGGTTCGCGGCCGACCAGCTCGCGCGCGCACCACACCGCGTGGCCGAGCCCGAGCGGGGTCTGCTGGCGCGTGAAGCTCGTCGTTCCGACCTCCGGCAGGTCGCGGTTGAGCACTTCGAGGTCGGCTTTTTTGCCGCGCTCGTTCAGCGTGAACTCGAGTTCGAACTGCCGGTCAAAATGGTCCTCGATGATGCCCTTGTTACGGCCGGTCACGAAGATGAAATGCTCGATGCCGGCTTCGCGCGCCTCGTCGACCACGTGCTGTATGATCGGCCGGTCGACCACCGTGAGCATCTCCTTCGGCATCGCCTTGGTGGCGGGCAGGAAACGGGTGCCGAGGCCGGCAACCGGAAAAATCGCCTTGCGAATCGGGGACATGGCCGAAACATTCCTGGGGGTGGGCTTCGCGAACGGCAGGCGCTGCTTTGTCGGCAAAATCCCCGCGAATTTCAAGGAAATGCGGTGCGACGCGCATGGATCAGGCTCGGCCGGGCGAGGATGCCGCAGCCCCGACAGGCCGATTTTGCCGTGGGCGGTTGATTCGCGGCCCTGCTTTGGCCAGAAATTCGCCCCCAATAGGCAAGTGTGTGAGACCGGTTAAGCGGCCGGAAACCATCGGCGGTTCCCAATGGGGCCGGCGCCGCGAAGTGGCGGGGAAGGGCGGGCACATGGGCGGGAAACGGATTCGGTTGGACGGGCTTGTGGGCTTTCCCGGCGCGGCGCTCATCGCCGCCGTTGCGGTCGCGGCGGTGCCGGCTGGAGCGCAGTGGCAGGATGAACGCGCCGTGCTGGTCCGCGGCGAGGCAACTCCGATCGCGCCTACCAGTCGCGGCTGGAGCGGGGAGGCCGGCGGCTCGGGGCACCCGCTGATGACCCCGCAGGCGATTCTGGCCGCGGCCAGCAATTTCCAGAATTGCATCGCGCAGCTGTGGCCGCAGGCCGCCCGGCGCGGCGTCTCCTGGCAGACGTTCCAGGCCTATACGGCCAATCTCGAGCCC
>DASWCW010000161.1:0-24733 GCA_036395835.1 Xanthobacteraceae bacterium | reverse complement strand
CGCGTCACAGGCGCTGGAACGCATACGGCAAGCATTTGCCGTCTGGACCCGAGGTAGGAGCCGTATGCGGGAAAGCTGCATGTACGGATCTGAGCGGGGGGCGCGAGGTAACTCGCGTCCCTACCGCGACCGGCGGGAGTTCATTGCGTTTCTTTGCGGCGTGGCAGTTGCGTGGCCGCTTGCAGCGTATGCGCAGCAGACCGAGCGCATGCGGCGCATCGGCGTGGTGGTGGCCTATGCTGAAAGCGATCCAGAAGCACAGACGCGTGTCACTGCGTTTCGGCAGGCTCTTGGGGGGCTGGGTTGGATAGAGGGCCGCAATGTTACGATGGAGTATCGCTGGGGCGCGGGTGACGTAGACCGCGCACGCGCGTTTGCAACGGAACTGGTATCCCTGAAGCCAGACATCATTCTGGCTCACGGGACGCCCGCGGTGACAACCCTTCGTGCAGCGACGCGTACGATCCCGGTCGTGTTTGTTTCGGTTATTGACCCGGTCGGTGCCGGTCACGTGCAGAGTCTCGCCCGCCCCGGTGGCAACATTACCGGGTTCGGTACGTTTGAACCTGAAATCAGCGGCAAATGGCTGGAGTTGCTGAAAGAGGTCGCGCCCGGTCTCAAGCGGGTGGCTGGGATTTCGGATCCAGCCTTTAAGGGATTTGGTGGAGTATGGAGCGCAATCGAGACAATGGCGCCGAGATTTGGCCTCGCCGTGACGAGCGTGTCATTCCATGATCCCACTGATGATCTCGAAGCAGCCGTTACCGCATTCGCGCAAGAGTCAGGCGGAGGACTCATCGTGCTGCCTACCGCTCTCAATGCGGTGCAGCGCCACCGGATATTTTCTGTGGCGTCACGCAACCGGCTACCCGCCATATACGGGTTTCGGTTTTACGCGACCGAGGGCGGTTTGATGTCCTACGGGGTCGATACGGTCGATCTGTTCCGGCGTGGCGCGTTCTATGTCGATCGAATCCTCTAAGGGGAGAATCCAGCCGAGCTGCCGGTGCAGGGTCCCACCAAATTCGAGCTCGTGATCAATCTTAAGACCGCCAAGGCGCTTGGCATCACCGTGCCGCCGACGCTACTCATCCGCGCCGACGAGGTGATCGAATGAGGCGCAAGGTACAGGCGGCGAGGGCCGCCGATGAGCGGGAGATTGCCAGGACGGCGAGTGCGATTTACCGGGGCGCGGACCGAAAAATCGCCCGCTTCGATTTCTGCGACCGGCCTAGCAATGACGTACGGGTTTAGTTTTACTGATGCTGTAACGATTTGCAACGCGGCGGACCACGGCCCCATCGACATTGACCGGCAGCTGATCGGCCACGACCGCTAACGGAGGAGTAGGCACATTGGGATTGCGAGGCCGTGGTGCGGTACCAAAGGCGCTCCCGAAGGTTGAGCGGATGCGGCCATCGTGGATGCCGCCAATTGAGAGCCCGCCGCCCCGCCCTAAGCCGAAGTGTGCGGTCTGTGGCCGGCGATTTCAGGCACGGCGCCGCGATGCGATGACCTGCTCATCGGCTTGTCGGCAGAAACGCTACCGGGATCGCGCCTGATCTTACAGTCCGTCTCGAGACTCATGATGCCCTGGCTTCCCGTCCCGTCCGCTCGCGATCCGCGATCAGCCCGGAGTGTGGTATAATCTTCGCGATGCCTCCATGTTCCGCTGGGCACCGACGAGGTGATCGAATGAGGCGGCGGGAGTTCATGGCGCTGCTCGGCGGCGCGGCAGTCGCGTGGCCGCTCGGCGTACGCGCGCAGCAGCCCGACCGAGTGCGGCGGATCGGCGTGCTCATGGGACGGATCGCGAGCGACCCGGAAGGGCAAAAACAGGCCGCGGTATTGCAGCGAGGCCTTGAGGAATTGGGATGGTTATCGCGTCGCAATGTTGAGATCGACTATCGCTGGCAGACGGACGATGCCAGTCAGAGGCAGGCGTTCGCAAAGGATCTGGTCGAACTCAAACCCGATATCCTCGTGGTCAACTCGACGCCGGCGTTGGCCGCTGCCCAGCAGGCGGCGGGCACCATCCCGATCGTGTTCGTTGCCGTTGCCGATCCGGTTGCCCAAGGCTTCGTCCAAACATTGGCCCGTCCCGGCGGCAACATCACAGGGTTCGCGGCCGAAGAACCCAGCATGGGGGCAAAGTGGGTGGAGTTGCTCAAGGATATCGCGCCCCGCGTCGGACCGATCACGGTCATCTTCAACCCGAACTCGGCACCGTATGCCTCAATGTTTCTGCCGTCGACCCGTCCCCTTCATTGGAATTCATCGTTTCGCCGGTTCTCAGCGAGACCGAAGTCGAGCATGCAATCACCGCGGCCGGACGCCAGCCGTCCTGCGGCCTGATCTTTCTGCCGGATAGCTTCCTTAACTCCCGTCCCGGGATGATCGTCGCCTTGGTGGCCAAGCAGAATCTGCCGGCGATCTATTCAATTCCGTCGTTTCCCAGGAGCGGAGGCCTGATCGCCTACGGAATTGAGCGAGCCGATCTTTTCCGCCGCGCAGCGGCATATGTCGATCGCATCTTGCGCGGCGCTAAGCCGGGCGACCTGCCGGTCCAATTTCCGATCAAGTTCGAGCTAGCCATCAATCTCAAGACCGCCAAGACGCTCGGCCTCACCGTCCCGCCCTCGCTGCTCGCCCGCGCCGACGAGGTGATCGAATGAGGCGCCGGGAGTTCATGGCGTTCCTTGGCGGTGCGGCAACCTCTCCGGTTCTTTGGCCACTCGCCGCACATGCGCAGCAGCTGCCTCGACGGATCGCTCGAATAGGCTGGCTCGCGACGGGGTCGCCCACATCTTACCGTTTTTCCCTTGCCGCTTTTCGGGAGGGTTTAGAGGCGCTGGGTTATAAAGAGGGCCAGAATCTCACCATTGAGTACCGGTGGGCTGAGCATAAGCCGGTTGCCTATGTTAGCCGCCGAACTGGTCGAACAGAGGGTCGACGTCATTTTGGCGGGTGGGACCATTGGTGCGGAGGCAGCTAAGAAAGCGACGCGTGAAATTCCCATCGTTGCAGCAGGAGCGGGCGATCTGGTTGAATATGGACTGGTAACCAGCCTTGCGCGGCCGGGCGGCAACTTGACCGGATTCATAGCCGGGGCTCCCGAGGCCGCTGGGAAACGGGTGGAAATAATCAGGGAGATTAAGCCACTAGCCAAGAACATAGCCGTGGTATGGAATCCGGCAAGTCATCACACCCATCTTGAATGGAAGGCAGTACAGGAAACGAACCAATTTCTTGGGCTCAGTCTCGCATCACATGAGGCGCGCGTTCTCGAGGAGCTGGAGATGGTGCTTACCGCCATTCCGAAAACACGTCCAGACTTTATTCTCGTTTTGAACGATCCTTTCGTGTTTACATATCGGAAGAGGATTGCCGATGTCGCTGCTCAGGACCAACTTCCGGCAATGTACGGGTTCCGTGAGTTTGTTGATGATGGAGGCCTGATTAGCTATGGGCCAAGCATTTCCGACACTTACCGCCGCGCTGCCACCTATGTAGACAAGATCCTCAAGGGCTCCAGGCCGGACGACTTGCCGATCCAGCTACCCACGAAATTTGACCTCGTGATCAACCTCAAAGCCGCCAAGGCGCTCATCCTCACCGTGCCGCCCTCGCTGCTCGCCCGCGCCGACGAGGTGATCGAATGAGCAACTGTGTTGTTGCTGAGGGAGGATTGCCCATCGTTCGAGCCGCCTCGGGGCGCGCGGTACGTGCCTCCGGGCTACACGCGGCTGCGGCCTTGACGCGGCTCGCCCGATGGGCAAGCGGCTTGTCATGCGACCGACATGATGTGCCTGCCGATCGAGCGATCGATCCAAGATTGTCACGAAGCATGGCATTGAGGATGGTGATGATCTTGCGCATGACAGCGACGATAACGAGCTTGGCTTTCTTTCCAGCGGCCGCCAGGCGGTCGTGGAAAGCTCTGAGTTCGGGATTGCAACGGCAGGCGATCAGCGCCGCCATGTACAGCACGCGCCGCACCGGAGCACGGCCCCCCAGATGCAGCGCATTCCCTTGAGCTTGCCGCTGTCGAAGTCGTAGGGCGCAACCCCGACCAGCGCTGCAACCTGCTTGCGGTTCATCTGTCCGAGTTCCGGGAGCAAAGCGAGGAGCGTGGCGGCCAGCACCGGACCTACGCCGGGCATCGAGACCAGCACTCATAACGTTGAGCAAGCACGGCATCGGATGCGACGATCTCGGCCAGACTCTTGTCGAGAAGCGTGATGTCCGCCGCCAGTCGGGCAATGCGGGCACGATAGAGGCGCCGCAGCGTTGCATCCTCGAACAGCCTCGAGGCGTTCTCCGCGGCGACTTTGTCGTCGCTGAGCTGGCGGCGCGCCGTCACGATCTCGGCGAGCCGCTCGACCGCCTCATATCGCTGCGCCGAGCGCGTCGGCATGGTGGCGACGAACAGCGCGATCATGCGCGCATCGAGCCGATCGTTCTTGGCCAGAACACCACACGCCTTGGCGAACTGACGAAGTTTGAATGGATTGATTTGCCGCACCGACATGCCGGCAGCAAGCAACGCGCGGACGACGCCACGCTCGTACCCGCCGCTCGCCTCGATGCCACTCGCTGCGATGTCCAAGCCACGCAGCTTCGCGACCATAAGCGAGCGCACAGCCTGCGGCCGGAGCGCAGCGGCATAGAGCGCGCCGATGGCACAGTATGAGTGGCCGACGAGGTGTGCGCCGTCACAGAGCAACGCTGCTATATCCCGCGCATCCTCCTCAAAATCCGACGGCAGGCCAGGCATGGCCCGGGCCTCTTTGTGTGTCCGGTGCGCAACATCGGTTGGAAAACCAAACCGATCCCGTTGATGGGCGGGATCGCCGCTGGCGGTCAAGGGCTCGGTCGGACGCAATCCCGGCCTCGTTCCGCTCGGCAAAAGCGGCACGTTACGATACTACCAGATTAACCGAGATTATCCAATAAAATCAATGGCGGCGCGCCATTCGCCGCATGGCGCTCGCCCGAGTTCCTGTCAGCCGCCGCGCCCTGGCCGAATGCAACGTCCGCCTGCATCGATGTCGCCGCTTTCGGCGAAGCCGGGATCATTCCCCGCCGCCGCCGATCCGATGGAATGCCGGCCGGCATCCCGCTCGGCGTGCTGGAGCTCGAGGGCGCGATCGAGGTGGCGAGGACCGCGACCGGCACGCTCGCGATCCGCGGGCGCATGGTCCCCTCGGGGGGCACCGTCGGCATCGAACCGGGGGATCCGCGCTCGCGCAAAGTCGATGCCGAAGGTTTCGTCGACACCGAATATCCCTGCCGGCTCGATCGCGACGGCAAGAGGCTAATCGTCGGCGGACCGGCTGCCGGGCTCGTCAACGTCGGCGGCTATCGGTTCGCCTGGCGGGAGCTGCAGGATCTATTGGCGGAACTCTCGGAGGACGGATCGCTTGCAGCCCTGCCCGACCGACTGGCCGGGCACAGGCTTGCGGGCGTCGCCAAGGATCGCGAGCGCGTCCGGCGCGCGCTCGAAGCGCGCGGCGTCAATCCGCTCCTCGTTGCCGCTGATGCGCGGCTAACGGAGGTAGCAAAGCAAATGACTACGCGGTTCAATGCCAGCGCGCCCGGAGTTAAAAGCGCTGATCAGGTTCTGGCGCGGATCGCGCGGGGACTGCGGGATCGAGATCCAAGACTGACGCATGCACAGTCGATCTTGCAAGCCAGTCAGACGCCCGAGTTCTCGAAAGCGCACCGCGAAGAGCGGGATCGCAAGATGATCGAGGCATCGCTTCGGTACGGCTGACAAGTAAGTGCAAAGCCGGAATCCAAATCCTCGGCGTTGCTGCCGAGGCAGGCAGCTTGAACCTGCGGATAACCGCACCCGACGTCGATGGCGATCAGTCCGCTTGTGACGGCCCCCTGTTTTCCTCGATGCCTGGCCAGCCAAAGCCCGGCACTTTTGGGGGCGCGCGCCGGAGGAAAGGGGATCCTCACCGCGGGCCACCCCCAGTGGCCGGCGTCCGGATCAGTTCCCAAGTACACCTGAGCGGAAGGCGCAACAGCCGCCACCAGAAATCAGCGGCCGTACGGGCCCGCTTGGTAATCGCTGTGTTTTCCGGTCGCTGTTACCGGCAGGAATCGTCGTCCTGGCCGAGACGAGGGATAGCATCCCAGACGCAATGAAGGTGTAGAATACCCCACTCAGAGGCATCGCCATGCTACTCTGGGTGCCTGGAGCGCAGGCCGCAGCTTCCCGGTGCATATGTAAGTTCATTCGGACATTCGCCCCGGTGGAATTTTAATGAGTACGCGCCCTTAAGGGCGTGTACTCATAAACCCGGCCCAATGTCCGCTTCGCTCCCAAAGCGACCGAAGTGGTGCACTGCCGCAAAATGACGAGGAGACATGCGCGGTCCGGCACCGACCGAGGTGGGCATTGAGCACCCCTCCACTTATGCGAATGGCGGGTGTAATATCCCGAGAGCTCGTGCCGAACGACCCTGAAGGGCAGCGCTTACTGCCAGCGGTCCGCATCTCATTCGCGAAAACGCCCGGAGATGTCCCATGAAGCCGAAGTATCTGATAATCGTCGCCGGGATCACCGCAGCACTGGGCTGCAGTGCCTTCGGCCAACAGGACGAGAAGCTTGGCAAGTTGACGTTTCCGACCTCGTGCGATGCCAAGGTGCAAGCCGAGTTCGAGCGCGGCGTCGCGATGATCCATTCATACTGGTTTCTGATCGCGCGCCGCACATTTGAGAACGTACTGCGACAGGATCCCAGTTGCGCGATCGCATATTGGGGGATTGCACTCGACTTGCTCAACAACTCGCTCGCCGTGGTGCCGCCGCGGGCCGATGCGGAGGCCGCTTGGGCCGCGCTCGAAAAGGCGCGAGAGATCGGCGCGAAGACCCAACGCGAGCGCGACTGGATCGAAGCGCTAAGCGCCTATTATCGTGAGCATGCCAATACGCCCGTCAATGTCCGGCTCGCGCGCTATAACGAGGCCATGGAACACTTGACGCAACGCTACCCCGACGACTACGAGGCGCAGGTTTTCTATGCGCTCACTTTGCAGGCGTCGGCGTCCCCCGCCGACACAACTTATGCCAACCAGCTCAAGTCAATAGCCATTCTGGAAAAGCTGTACGACCGGAACCCGCAGCATCCAGGCGTGACGCACTTCCTCATTCATGCCTACGACTACCACCCGCTCGCAGAAAAGGGCATCCCGGCTGCCCGCCGTTATGCCGGTATTGCGCCAGCCGTGCCTCACGCCCGTCACATGCCGTCGCACATCTACTCGATGGTCGGCCTGTGGGAGGAATCGATTGCATCGAACGCTTCGGCGCTCGAGATCCAGCCGGATTACTATCACGCCGCAGATTTTTCCGTCTACGCGCACTTGCAGCTCGCGCAGGATGCCAAGGCAAAGGCGCTGACCGAGAAATCGGTAGCTACGGCAGACCGCGGCGATCGCCCCATCACCTTCGCCAACTTCACCGCGAAGAACGCCATGCCGGCGCGTTGCGTGCTCGAACGCGGTGATTGGGCCGGCGCCGCGGCGCTCCCGTTCACGCCGAGCCAATACCCGCAGCCCGATTCGCTGACGCGTTTCACACGTGGTCTCGGAATGGCGCGCATCGGCGATGTCGCTGGCGCGAAAACGGAGATCGAGGCGATCAAGGCGCTTCGTGCCGCGCTGGAGAAGTCAAACCAGTCCTACTGGGCCGACCGATCGGAAGAGCAGATTCTTGCGATTTCGGCCTGGGTCGCCCTCAAGGAAGGCGCGCGCGACCAAGCCTTGAAGCTCATGCGCGCGGCAGCCGACGGCGAGGACGGCAGCGTCAAGCACGTGGCCATGGAGAACAGGCTCTATCCGCTCCGCGAGCTGTTTGCCGAACTGCTGCTTGAGATAGGACAACCGGATGCGGCGCTTACCGAATTCGAGACCGCACTCAAGCAGACTCCCAATCGCTACCGCACCTTTCTGGGAATTGCCCGTGCCGGAGCCGCCATTGGCAATCGTGCGAAGGCTTCCGAGTACTACGGCAAGCTCGTGGAGCTAGCAAAGAACGCCGATACCGAACGGCAGGAGATCCGGGAAGCCAAGGAATTCTTGGCGCAGAAAGGATAGGCAGGGGAGCAATGAAGGTCGCCGGCGACCCTGGCCGCCGGCCGACGCCGCGCACAGAGCAATGATGATTCGCTTAATTGGATCGGCCATGTTGCTCGGCGCGCTGGTCGGGGCGGGAGGTCTATGGGCAGCGAGCCAGTCGCCGTGGCGAAGCTCCGTTGCGGCATGGCTCGGTGCGTCCGAGCAGTCTCCGGCGGCTCAGGCGAAACTCCCGCCAGAAGCCTGGCCGATCTGCACCACGATGGCCGCGATGGGATCGGAGGCCGACTGGGCGCAGCTCGATCCGGATTTCGCCGCGGGCAAGCGAGCGCTGGTCGCCGAGGATTGGAATGGCGCCATCGCCGCGCTCAAGCTCGCCGCATTGCGCGACCCACGCAATGCCGATATCCAGAACTATATCGGCTATGCGCATCGCCGCCTGCGCCAATTCGAGCCGGCGATGCAGCATTATCAGCAGGCTCTGGTGCTCAATCGTCGCCACCGCAGTGCGCACGAGCATCTCGGCGAACTCTACCTGGTGCTGGGCGAGCCAGCAGCAGCGGCGCAGCAGTTGGCGATGCTGGAAGACATTTGCCTGCTCCCTTGCGTGGAAACGGACGACCTCAAGCGTGCGATCGCGACCTATAGGACGCTAGCGGCGCGCTGATTGGATGACCTCGCGGGTGCCTACAGCGCGTCCACGCTCGCGCGAGCGGCGCCCAATTCAATGTCCGAGTTGGGTGGGGCCGACTAGGCCGCGAGTACCAGAAGATCGTCTTCGATAAGGCGCTCCTTCCGACCGACCCGACGCTGGAGTGGGTGATGCCCGGCCATCCGCTGTTCGAGGCTGTGCGTGACGACGTTGCCGAGCGAGTTCGCGACGATCTGAAACGCGGCGCCGTCTTCTACGACCTCCAGGCCAAGGCACCTGTGCGGTTCGATGTCTTCGGCGCGTCGGTGAAGGACGGTCGCGGCAACACAGTGAGCCGGCGCCTTTTTATCGTTCAGGCCGAGGCATCCGGTGCGCTCACGATCCGCCAGCCCACTCGCTGGGTCCCCACTTTCGCCACTCAGCGCAAAGCTAGAGGGCGCGGTCACGACGGATATCTGCGGCAAGAAGGACTCCCATGCCCTCCGCCTCGACAAAGAGGCGGTCGAGGCGATACGCAAGGCGCGCCTCCATCAGAAAGTCTCAACCGCCATCTTCTTCGAGTCGAACGGTGGCCAGGCGAAGGCCGAGGCGACACTCCCAGAGATTCGTCTTGCGGTCGCCGAACCGGACCTTGACGTCGGCAACGTCGAGACGGCACTCGAGGCACTGTCAACGACCTGTTACTACCTTTCGGCCGAGAACAATCGCTATCGGTTCAGCCTGTCGCCGAACCTGAACAAGCTGCTCGCCGACCGCCGTGCGAGCGTCCAGTCACCGCGCGTGGAAGAGCGTATCCGCGCCGAGGTGCAGAAGGTGTTCACCGAGGGAAAAGGAATCATCGATCGAATTTACTTCGCGAACAAAAGCGGTCAGATCCCCGACGTGGCACGCGTGACGCTCGTCGTGCTACCGCCAGACTATGCTGCTGCCGACAAAGTAACGCGCTTATTTGTCGACGCCGCGACGAAGGAACATGGATCGTCGGCGCGCACCTTCAAGAGCGGGCTCATTTGGGCTGTTCCTGAAGGAGCGGATTCCCTACGTGATGACGCTCGGAAAGTGCTCGCTTGGGAAGACGTCGCCGATGAAGAAACGGACCTCCGGCTCGACGAAGGTCAGCAGCGGCAGCTCGCCGAGAGCCTCAAGAAGGCGCAGCGGGACATCAAGAGACGGTATGGCGCACATACAAGAACGTCATGCTCCTCGGCAAGGACGGCGAGTGGAAGACTGTCGATCTAGGACTTGTCCACTCTAGCGCCGCGCCTTCGATCGGCCAGCTCATCATCGAACGTCTAGTCCAGGCGGGCGATATTGAGGACAAGGGCGTGAGCCCGAACTTTCTCGTCCGCAACTGGCCACCCGCGTTCAAGGAGTGGAACACCACGTCGGCGCGCGACGCGTTCTTCGCATCACCACAGTTCCCGCGCTTGCTCAACCCCGACTCGATCAAGGACACTATCGCGCGCGGGGTTGAGAATGGGATGCTCGGCTAGGTTGGCAAGAAGGCCGATGGCAGCTATGCGCCGTTCCACTGGAACAGCTCGCTGCCCCCCCAGGACGTCGAGATCTCCGACGACGTCTTCCTCATCCAGCGCGAGCTCGCGGAGGCATACAAGGCCGGCAGGATCAGTACGATACAGGACGATGTTGTTGAACCTGCGGTAACGGGTAGCTCCGGTACGACTAGCACCTCTCCAGAAACCGATGGCAAGTCGCCCATACCCGCAAACATTCCTCGCCTCGTGTGGAATGGAGCCGTCCCGCACCAAAAGTGGATGAACTTCTACACGAAGGTGCTCTCGAAGTTCGCCGCAACCGCAGGCCTGAAGCTCACGCTTCGAGTGGAGGTCGCCCCCGCTGAAGGGGTTTCGCCGCAGAAGGTGGATGAGACCAAGGTGGCGTTGCGTGAGCTGGGGCTGAAGGACTCGCTCGAGGGCGAGTGAGCGCCCCCTCCGGAGCAACGCTCATGCCCGTCGGGTTCTATTGGGTCCGGCGATCGGTACGACCCGCTTTTGAGCGAAGTGCCCGATCGGGTACTTGGGACCGCTTTCTGAGCTTGCTCAGCGAAAATGTTCCCGATCGGGAACATTTCTCCTTGACCGCCCAGGTTTCCTGCCTTATGTTCCCGATCGGGAACATGGTAAGTCATGGACAAAAACTCCAACACAATCAGCCGGAAGGCTTCGGAGCTGGCTGGCGCGTTCGGATCGCTCATTCGAAGCCGCCGGCAAGTCCTTTCTATGAGTCAGGATCAACTCGCACTGGCAACAGGTGTGGGCAGGCGATTCTTAATCGACCTGGAGGCGGGAAAGACTTCGTGCCAGCTCGGTCGCAGTCTTGTAGTTGCGGAGGCGTTGGGGCTTCGACCGGTCGACATGCTGAAGACCGGGATGCCATCCCGACCAGCAACCGTTCAGGATCTGCCCGACCTTCCGGAAGGGGAGGAGCCGAATGGCTGATCTTCCCGTTTACTTCGAGCAGCGGCTAGTCGGCACCATCGACATGGGGGGCCGGGAGCCAGGCTTTAGCTACGACCGGCGCTGGATCGATACGAGGGGCGCTTTTCCAATCTCGACGACGATGCCCTTGAGCCTAGAGCGCATTGGCGCAGGCACCTTCCTTCCTTGGGCAGCAAACCTGCTGCCTGAAAGCGAGCAGCTACGCGCAGTCGGGCAATTTCTCGGAATGGCGCCTGGAGACGTAATCGGATTGCTTTCGGCGATCGGTCGCGACACGGCGGGAGCACTATCGATAGGGAAGCCCGGCGGCACCTCCTCAGTGTATTGGCGGCCGGTTGAAAAGCCCGAGGATCTCGAAAAAATTATTGAGGAGCTGCCGAACAAGCCGTTCCTCGTCGGCGATGAAGGGGTTTCGATGTCGCTCGCCGGGGTCCAATCCAAGCTCGCGGTTGCCATCGACGACGCACGGCGTGTTTGCATTCCCCTCGAAGGCTCTCCATCGACGCATATCCTAAAGCCCGATGCAGAGCGCCTTAGGGGTGGTGTGCAAAACGAGGCATTTTGTTTGACCCTGGCCAAAAGGCTGAACATCCCGGTGCCAGAGGTCACGACCGGAAAGGCCGGCGGGCGAACGTATCTTCTCATCGAACGGTACGACCGAAAGGAAGTTGGTGGCCGTTGGCGGCGACTGCACCAGGAAGACTTTTGCCAGGCACTCGGCAAGCCGCCTTCGGCCAAGTACGAATCTAACCAGACCGGAATTCGCGGACCGACATTGAGCGAGACGTTCGAGAGGATTCGACAGCTAATGCTGCCAGAAAACATACTGCGGCTGCTCGATATGGTCATCTTCAACATCATCGCATGTAACACTGACGCGCACGCAAAGAACTATTCCATCATGATCAAAGCAGGCGGGGTATCGCTCGCGCCGCTCTACGATGTGATGTGCGGGCAGGTATGGGAACATATCACGAAGAACCTCGCACAGAAGATCGCCGGCAAGAACCGCGGCGATTATCTCAAGGGCAGACATTGGCAGCACTTTGCCAGAGAGTGCGGGCTTGGCGCACCGCAGGTTCTCGCCCGCGTTCGCACGCTTACGCAGGCTGCCGCCGCGCAAGCCGCCGCGGCCTCCGCCGAAGTGGCTGCGATGCCTGCAGGCGATCATCCCATTCTTGGGCAGACACAAAGGGCGATCGAACAGCGTGCCCGCACTTTGCTCGCCCAATTGGAGGAAATGGAAGAGGAATCGGGCGGGCAGACCGAAAGAGCCGATGCCACACGCGGTGCCAAGGTGGCGGACGGTTGAAACCCAGAATGTTGAATACAGTCCTGTTGGAGGCTGGCCGATCATTTACTCAGGCGAGGGATGAACGAAAATCAAGGCCCGAAGGGGAGCGCGGTCAGATTCACAGCGCCCATTCCTCTGTTCGTGCGGGGGAGGGGGCGGGAGATGAGCCCCGCGGCTGGGGGATTCGGTGGTCTCAGGTGAGTCTGCTGACGAAACACTGACGACCGCTTCCACCTCAATTCAAGGTTTCGCAGTTCGTGTGTGCGAAGTGGAGTTTATCGCGTATTATCAATCAGATGGCGGAAGGGGTGGGATTCGAACCCACGAGGGCCCTTGCGAGCCCTGGCGGTTTTCAAGACCGCTGCCTTAAACCACTCGGCCACCCTTCCGGCGCTTTCCATGCGCGCTCGCATCGGGGTTTTCAAGCGGGGGAGAGACCTCAGTGCGACGGACGATAAATCGGCCGACGCCGCGATTAAAAAAGCCATCTGGACGCCCAGCACAACGCAAACTCCGGCTGAGGCGTGGCCCCGGTTCCGTCAGAGGGTGTGGTTCGGATCCGTGGTGCTCGGCTGCGCCTTCGTGCCGACCCCCTAGATCGTAGTGACCTTCTCCGGGTCCGGCGGTCTGCCGAAATGGCGCTTCCTCGGGAACACGACGGCGAAGCGGTGGCCAATGTGGAGGAACGCGCGCTGGGATCATGAAAGCAGCCACGATTCCCGTGCGGGAATCGCGGCTGTTCCTTTCGGTCCAATTTCGGTGCTTCTCGGACGAGAAATTACACCATTGCTTCTCCATTGCCGTGGAGTCAGCCCAAGCTTTAGTGGGACCGATTCATGGTTAATGAACCGTTAAGGAGCATTGGCCTGCCACCTCAGCCTCGGAACGGAGTAGACGGAGAACGCAAATGCCAGTGACACAGCGCGGGCGCTATCGTTTTACGATCAAGGAGGGCGAAGCCGACAGATTTTTCATTGCCGCTGAGCCTGCGGGCGAGCGGATCGCGAAGCTTGGCGACGATCTATTGTGCTTCGATCTCAGGCCCGGCGCGTCGCACGAGGAAGCTCGAGTCGTGGCCGATTTCCTCGATCGCCACATCAACACGATATCGCTGACGATCTTTCCGTGAGCTTTTCCCACAATGATTCTAGGGTTGCGCTCGGGGCCTTTCGGGGTGACTGTCGAGGTTGGACCGAGGATCCTTGTTGAAAGACCGGTGAGTTGGGTCACATGATCTGAGGAAGGCGCCGCATATACTATGCTCCGAAGAACACAGGAACCGCAAAATGCCAAAGCCGTCCTTTTTCGCGTGGCAGCTCACGATCTTCCTTTTGACGATGCTGCTTGCTACCGCTTCCGAGTCGATGGCGAAGCCTCGTAAGAAAGTACAGCATTACGTCAGTCCCGTTGCTGCCGTGCCGGAAGACCCGCAAGCATATGCAATGAGGATAGCGCGGCAAACGTGGCCGGGGCGCCCGCTATGCGACGATGGCGGGTTCCGCGTTCGTCCCTGTGATAGTTACCCCTCAGGACGACACTAGACCGTAAGCTCCCGCGCCGCCGCCTGCCCGTCGTCGGCCGCACCTGATTGGGCCCGCAAGCCAAACAGGCCGGCCCGGATTGACCCGAGCGGCCCATGGGAAGCGTCCGGCCAGCGAATCGCCAGAGGTCTTGGCAACCGTGACTTCCATCCGAACATTGCTGTTGACCACGCTTGCTACGCTCGCCCTCGCCATTGTGGGAACCTCCGGGGCATCCTCGTTTCCGGTGCGTCAAGACTGCGGACCGGCCGCGCATCGGAACCCCTGGGGTCGCTGCGTTCCCGACAGATTGCGAAGCTGCCCGCCCGAATGGCATCGCAACCGCTTGGGGCTTTGCGTTCGCAACCGGTATTAAGCGGAATCGCGAGCCGATGATCGGAACTGGCGCGGCCGGAATCGGATTGACCGATCAGGATGAAACATCGAACGCGCATGCTGGCTATCGTGGCGATCGGATTCCTCGCGGCGCCCGTTCCGCAATCGGACGCCCAACACAGCCCTGCGCCGCCGCCGGTCCTGGTGCCGCCGGTCATTCCGCAGTTCAACGATCCGGGTCCGCAAGTGATAATCCCCCAGCCCGGAAATCCGATGCAGCAGCTTTCTCCTTTGCCTGGCCTGGGCTCGCAGGTCTACTCCGTTCCTCGAATCGATTCCGTTCCGGAAGAGCCTTCACCGCGGATCGTCACGCGTCACAGCCGGCATCACGGCGCGAGACATCGGCAGATTTCCCGAGGTCACGTCGGCAGCCGCCGACCCAGTGAATTGCCGCCCGCGAGGGCGCGCTGAACCGATCCGTTGCGCGTGCCGCTCGAATCGCGGACGCGCAGGCATCGACGATGGATCTAATGCTCGAGGAATCGATCAGCCCACGCGCTCCAGCATAGCGTTGATCAGCTCGATCCGCCTTTCCTCGAGATTGCGCACCATGTTCTTCGACACCGTGGGGAAATTCGGCCCGATCAGAACATGGATCCCGAGCGGCGGCAGCGTGCCGGTCTCGAGCGCCTTGGCGCGCGCGAGCGCCTGCTCGAGCGATTCCGGCGTGGGATCGTGCCAGGCTGCGACCCGGAATCCGGCGCGCTCCAGTTTCTCGCGCGTGATCTGGGGCGGGAACAGAAAGCTTATGCTTTTGTCCTTGGCCCACGGCGTGGGATAATACGGCTCGCCGCCCGGTCCGGCAGCGACGTCCTGGATCGCAAGCCGCCCATTCGGCTTGAGCACGCGGCGCATCTCGGCATAGAGTCGGTCGCGGTCGGCAATGTTCATCGCGGCGTTCTGGGACCAAGCAAGATCGAAGCTCGCGTCGGCGAACGGCAGGTCGAGCGCATCGCCCCGATGGTAGGTGACCTTCCCGGCGAGCCCGGTCCGGCGCGCCAGCATGTTCGCGACCTCGATGAATTCCGCGGTCAGGTCGAGGCCGGTGACGCGGCAGCCGAATTCCTTGGCGAGGAACCGCGAGGGTCCGCCGATGCCGCAGCCGACGTCGAGCACGGCCTCGGAGCCGCTGATCCGCGCGAGCTGCGCCAGCCGCACGGTCGCGTTGCGCTGGCCGGAATGGAACTCGTCGACCGGCGCCAGATCGTCCGGCGTCAAATGCTCGAGGTCCTTCCCGGCTTCTCGCAGCGCGGCGAGAATCGTGTCGCCGAGCGAGCGGCGCGCGTAGTGAGCCTCGACTGCCCGTGCATCTGCCATGTTCGCCGCCGATCAGGTACCGGACGCGCCCGCGGGACGGTTCATCGTGCCGCTTGGCGCGCCAGCACGCCGTACACAAGGCCGACGTCGCCTTCGACGTTGCCGTACCAGTCCCAGGCGAGGTTGTCGCCCGCACGCCCCACCGTGATGGTGCCGTCCGGATACCGGCCGCCCTTCTCGCGCTGGCCTTGCGTGATCACTTCGATGAAGAACACGTAGCTGCGCGATGCACCGATGCGCGTCAGCTTTCCGGTGCAATTGAGCTCGGGATAACTGGTTTCCCCTCCGCTGGCAGTCAGGGTGAGCACGACGGTGTATTTCGATTGGCTGCCGACCTGCGTCACCGGGCCGGACCAGGTCCCGGCGACGGCGGGCCCTGCGGCGGGCGCCGTACGTTTTTGCGCAGCCGGAGGGGAGGGCTGCGCGGCGCCGGGGGGAGAGGGCGGTGCGGGAGGCGGCGGGAACTGTTGTGCCGGCGGGAACTGCTGCGCCCCCGCGGTGAGGATCGGCACCGCCACGGTGGCTGCCAAACCGGCAGCCCAGTCTCGCAACGTCCCACGCACGCTCCGGACTCCGTCGTTCGGCAGACTCCTCCCTCAGACTATCGGGAAAATTCCGTGCCGTGAACCCGGCCGGGCCCGCCCGGCTTCGAGCCCCGGCAAGCCCTAAAGACGCCGCGATTATCTCCACAGGCTACCAAGCCAGCGTTCCCGCACGCCCGCATCGAGCCGCTCGATCGGCTTCGCGGCGGATGCGCGGTTTTCGGCCGGAGGTAGCGTGCGATGAAGTTTTGGGCGCGGAACCAAGGAAAGGGCTGGGGCCCGGTGTGGATCTGTCTCGGCTTTATGTTGGCGCATGCCGATGCGTTGGCCGCCAACGATGCGCCGGCGATTGCGGCCAAGGATGAGCCACCCTGCCTCTCGCTCAAAGAGGTTCACGACGGTTACCCGCGCTACCGCGTCGTCGAGGGTCGCCGCTGCTGGTACGCCTCGACCCGGGGGCCGGAAGCCAAACCCGCAGAGGTCGACGTCAATCCATATGACGATCCCATTTGGAACGAGCCGGACGCGGGCACTGCTTCGGCGGCGACCCGGGCAAAAACTTGCGAAGAGCAAGCGCTCAAGCTCGATCTGAAGGAAAAGCGCTCGTTCATGAAACAATGCATGGCCAACTAGCCGGGGTCTCGGCCGCGGCCGACGCGCCGCATCGGCGGCGGGCCAGGTCCGGCCGAAGCGACAGGCTGGCGCACTTGGCCTATGCGCCCGGAAAGTCCGGCGCTTTCGCCAGCACCTCGGTGCCCCGACGCAATGTCACCACGCGGCCGGGATAGAGCCTCACCGCGGCGTCGTACGCGGAAACGGCGAGCTTTTGCGCGCACGCGAGCGCCAGCACCGATTCGATCTGCGTCCCGGTATCGTCCCATTGCTCGATCTTGAAAGACAACTGCGGACCGGCATCGCTCATTCTTCTGTCCTCCGTTTGCTCGACAGAAGATTCCAGTGAGGCCGATGTTCGACGGTTCGTTCGCGGAATATCCACATGGTAAACGACAGGTGACCGGCATGGCGGACCGATCCGGGCCGACCGGAGCCTTCAGTGCTTGGCGAGAACCGGAGCCGGAGCGCCAAGCTTGTATGCGAGCCCGACCAGAAGCGTTTGCGTCCTCAGCGCTTCGGTCATGACGATGCGATCAGCCGGTGAGTGAATAAAGAACGCGTGGTCCAGGCGTCCGTAGTCGGCAAATCGATATTCCAGCCGGATCAGCCAATTGTGCCGAAGCATGACTTCGACGCCTGTGCCGAGGGTCCAGCCGGCCTGCGTCGTCGACACCGATTCGGCGTGTGCTGTCCCGCAAAACGAAGCTTTGCTCCCGCAGCTTGCGTCGATATCGAGGCCCTGCCAGGCGATGCCGCCGGTGGCATAGAGCAGCCAGGATGGCGTGAGCAGGAACCCGAGGCGGCCCCGAACGCTGCCGTCCCAACCTTCCTTGACGGCGGCGACGCCCCCACAGCAGGTCCCCGGAATGCCCGCAATCGTTTTGCTGCTGTCGCCCCAGGCGATGTCACCCTCGATGCCGACGGCCCAGGTCGGCGCGATCCGCCACATGGAACCGACATAGCCGCCGATCCGGGCGGTGCTGCTGTCGAAGCTTGCGGGGTTCGTGGGCGCGAATTGCGGCGAGGCGGGAGGGGATCCGATCGCCGTCGTGGTCCAATCCGTATCGGACCAGCGCGCGCCGAGCGACAGTCCGACATAGAAATTGCCGGGCATGGCACCCGAGGGAGGAGGCGGTGCCTTGTAGGCCGCCACATCTCCCGCTCGAGCCACGCCACACGTGAACAAAATGGCGAGCAATACGCCCGCAAACGCAAACAATTTCACCGCGAGCCCCTACGCGATACACCGGCCAACGATTTGGTCACGCTAGCATCGGCGCATCGCGGTGTCTGTGTCACCGCGGCCACATCCGGGAATTAAACGACGCGCGCACCGAGAAAAAAGGTATCTGGTTGCGGGCAGAAATCGCGCGCAAATCTCCTGCTGATAAATTTGCCGCGTGAACTGGCCTGGGTATCTGGTTGCCTTCGCCGCCGCAGCTGACGTTAGCGCCCGGACCTGGGGCGTTCGATTATTATGTCGGTTGGCGGCAACGGCAGCGATCGCAGACCGATCGCGTCGATTTGATCGTTTTGATCGAGCCGGCTGTCCGGCGCTTGCGTGAAGCGCGGATCGAGATCCCAGTTTCTTCCGTACAGCGGGAAATTGACATGGAAGAGATTGTCGAAAGCCGTGCCGTCCCACGTCAATTGATAAACCTGGCCGTTGATCGAAACGAATAAAGCCTGACCGGGGCCCAATTCGGTCGTCGCGCCGAACGCGGTCACGAATGCAAGCCCTTCCCACACGATGATCTGAACGCCCAGATCGGTAATGTAACCATCGACGATGGTTCCGCGCACCCCGATCGTGGCCAGCGGCGTCTTGATCGTGTAGTTGGTTGGGGTCTGCGAGCCGCTGACGAAGCGGAAGGCGCCGCGGCTCGCCTCGACCACGACGTTTCCGGTTTTGCGGTTGGGATTGTAGACGAAGCGGTCGAGCTTGACTTCCGATCGCGCCCCGACGCTCAGGCTGGTCTCGTCGAGGAACAACAGTTGCGCCAGGCTGTCGTCGCCGGTGCGCACGGTCTCATTGGAGAAAACATCGCTGCCCGCCGAGAGCGCGCGCGTGCCGCCGCCAATGATTCCCTGCACTTGGTTTCTGGCCGCGGATGCCACTCCGATTTTCGGTTCCGCGGCCGCCGCATCGGGCCGCAGTGCCGAAATCACCGCAAGAACCGCGATCGATGCGAATACGGCCCGCATTCCGTTCTCCCGCCGCGGGAATCCCGCATTTGCCCCCGCATTGTTATCGTAGCACATCAGGCCTGCCCGCGTTGTTGCAATTGCATCACACGTGCCGCCGAATTCGAAGCGACGCGGCGTGACATCGCGCGGATTTCCCTGCTATCCGCCGCCCTCGAATCACCGCATAACGCCAGCCGCATGTGGTTTTTTTGCACTAGGCAAAGCGCTTGCGCGCGGTAATTTTCCATGCGGGGAGCCGGGTATGCGCGGAGGGGCCATGAAGCGTGTTCTCTTCGCCATCGCGGCGCTTGTCGCCGCGGCACTCCTTGGCGCCTCCGCGCGCGCGGCGGAGCCCGTCGCGGCCGGAGTCGATCCCGGCGCGCCGGCGGAGCTTGCGCGCATCTACGCCCAGATCCTCCGCGACCCGACCAATTCCCAACTCAATCTGCGCTATGCCGAGCTTGCCGAGGCGAGCGGCAAACTGCGCTGGGCACTCGCGGCCTACGAGCGCGTGCTCGTGAACGATCCGGGCAACGTCGAAGCCCAGGCCGGCCTGCAGCGGGTACGTCGGCGTTTGCAGCCCGACTCGACGCAATTCACCGCCGAGCTCGGGGTGATCGGCGAGACCAACCCGCGTAATCTCCCCTCGGGAGCCCGCGCCGAGGCGCAAGGTGTCGCGAGCCTGGGAATGCGGGACGAGCGCACGATCGCCGACGTCCGCTGGCGGACGACGGCGGCGGCCTACGGTCTGCTGCATTCCAACGAACACGAGCTCAATTACGGCTACGTCGGCGCGGCGACCGGTCCGGTTCTCGACGTGGCGCCGGGGCTCGTGTTTCACCCGGCGCTCGGCGGTGCCGCGACCGTCTTCGACGGCCGATTCTTCTATGGCGAAGCCGCCGCCATGGCGACGTTCGAGGACACCTTCCAGGGCCTCTACAGTGCCGTGCGCTTCCGCGGCGCATTCCGCGATTACGATTCCTTCTTCCCGTCGCAGCGCGGATTTTATGCCGACGCCGTCGGCAAGTTCGCGATCCGCCTCACCCCCAAGGACCTGCTGATCGTCTCGCCCTGGGTGCGCTGGAGCGACATTCGCGGCAGCGTCGTCCTCACTCCGCTGCTCATCGACGTCCAGCCCGGCGCCTACATCGAGGGCGGCGGCAAGTTCGAGCTCTATCACGGCCTGTTCGAATGGCTGGTGATCGGCGCCAACGTCACGCTGATCGAGCGCGCCTATCGCTCCGATATCGTCGGGAGCTTGACCGAGCGACGCCGCGACTTTCTCGTCATTCCCGGCGCGGCGGTCGTGTTCCCGAATCTATTCGCCTATCGCCGCGACCTGCGCATCGAGTACAAATTCCAGCACGACCACTCGAACGATCCGACCCAGAGCTTCAACGATCATATCGTCGCGGCCACCGTCGCCGCCCGATTTTGATCCGGCGAGGGCGCCGCATACGCGCTTTACCTCCCCGCAAGGGGACTTGGAAGGGCGGCTATTTCTCCGTCATCGCGAACGATCCGTCCCAGCCGGGCGGCGGCGGCGCGTTTCGCAGCGCCGCGATGCGCCCGGGAAACAGCGAGTAATAGGTCGCCAGTCGCGCGACCCCGATCTGGCGGCACTCTTCGAGCAGACGCTCCGCCTCGTCCCATTGCTGCGCGCGATAGGCCGCCAGGAACTCCCGGTGTTTGTGCTGCAAGCCTTCGAGCCGGCTCGGATTCTGGCCCAACAGCTGGAGGAACGTGTGGACGCGGGTCGAGCGCGTGCGGCCCCTGACCGCAACGACGTCGAGCTCGAGTGCGGGAAATTTCTGGCCTGAATTCGCCAACGTTGCATCGCCGACGACCGCGGTGACGCCGTAGAGCTTGGTGAGGCCTTCGAGGCGCGAGGTCACGTTGACTTCATCGCCCACGGCCGAATAGTCGAACCGATACGTCGAGCCCAGATTGCCGACGCAACACTGTCCGGTGTTGATGCCGATCCCGATATTGACGTGACGGAATGGTCGCCCCGACCGCGCCGCACGCTGTTCCCAATCCCGGTTCAGCGCTTCCATTCCGGCCGTCATCTCCAGCGCCGCCCGGCATGCCTGCTCGGCATGCTGCGGCTCGTCGAGCGGCGCGTTCCAGAACGCCATGATCGCGTCGCCCATGTATTTGTCGATGGTGCCGCGGTGCGCCAGGATGATCTCGCTCAAAGGCGTGAGCAGCTCGTTGATGAAATGCGTCAGCTCGACGGCGCTGAGGTGCTCGGAGATCGAGGTGAAATTGCGCACGTCGCAGAACATCAGCGTGAGCTCGCGGACTTCGCCGCCGAGTTCGAGCTTCTCCGGATCGGCGATGATCTCCTCGATGACGGCGGGCGCGAGATAGCGGCCGAACGCGGCGCGGATCTCGCCGCGCTGGGCTTCGACCCGCCGGTAGACCTGAAGCGTGATGCCCGCGGTCATGCAGCCCACCGCGAGCGCGGGATACATCGGATCGAGCAGCAGGCCCCAGCGGCGAAACGAGACCCAGCCGCCCACGAACACTGCGAGAATGCTGAAGATGCCGATTATGGCAGCCGCGCTGGCCGATACGAGCGGCAGGATCATCGCAAGCAGGATCCCGAGCACGACGATCACCGCTTCTTCGAGCGCGAGCGAATAATCCGGGCGGGTCAGGGAGCGTCCGGCCAGAAGATGCTCCAGCAATTGCGCATGGATCTCGACGCCGGGCACGGCCACGTCGAGCGGCGTCGCCCGCAGATCGAGCAGGCCCGGCGCACTGGTGCCGACCAGGATGATGCGCCCTTCCACCTCCGCCCGGGGCACTTCGCCGGACAGCACCTTCCAGGCCGGCAGGTAGGCGGACGGATTGCTGGGACGGAATCTCACTGCGACGGCACCGTCGGCATCGGTCGGAATCTCGAGATCGCCGATCTTGACGTGGTTGAGACCGGTATTCTTGCCGAACGCGGTCTCGCCGCTGGCGTTCGCGGCCTTGAGCACATAGCTGCTCGCGCCTTGCGCAATACGCAGCAGCTCGGCGCCGAACGAGGGCACCAGCGTATCGCCGACGCGAAAGACCAGCGGCGCCCGGCGCACGACCTGGTCGCGATCGGGGATCCAGTTGATGACGCCGATCCCCCGCGCGGCGGCATCGAGGATCGGCACGTTCCCGCTCGCTCCCGTAAACGCCGGCAGCAGCCGCCGCGGATCATCACCCGCAACGGCGAAACCGGCCTTCACGGCGGGCGCCGGGCCCGCGGCGCTGCCGAGGTTCGCCGCGAGCACGCTCGGGGTTTGCTTGAGCGCGGCAGCGAAAGCCTCGTCGTTGGTGGGCCCGCCCGCCGCGTTCTCCGCGAGCAAGGCGGCCTGTGCGGCGGGCAAAAGCTTGACGATCTCCTCGACCGAGGTGCGGTCGGGCTCGGCAAGCAAGATGTCGAAGCCCACGACCGCGGCGCCTTTGCCGGTCAGCTCGACGAGCAGGTCGCGCAGCTTGGTTCGCGGCCACGGCCATTGTCCGAGCTTGGCCAGGGATTGCTCGTCGATGTCGACGACCCGGACCGGCAGCCGCGCATCATAGGCTTGGGGCGCGAGCTGCTGATAGGAATCGAACGCAATCAGGCGCAGCGCGCGCACGAAGAACGGATCGACCGCCCGCACCAGCGTCGCCGCCGCCAGCAGCGCCAGCACGAAGAGGACATAGAACCGGGTCGTGGAAGCGATCATCTGGACAGACGGCGGCGTCGAAGCCGCGCCTTTTTGGATCGGGGCCGAGCTTACCCCGCTCGAGGCTACGCCGGGGAAACAAACAATTCGTAGCGACCCGGCACTAGGTCTTGGTTTCCTGCAGCGCCTGGGCAGCGCGGGCGACGGCGGCCTCGCGCGCGCGCAGCATCGGCTCGGCGGCGCGTCGGATGCGCTCGACGAGCTCCGGCCCGGCGCGCTCCGGAGAGCCCGCATCGAACGGCGGGTGCGGATCGTACTCGACCATCAGCTGGATGGCCTCGGCCGCGGCCTTCCCGTGCAGCTCCTCGACCACGCGCAGGGCGAAATCGATGCCGGCCGTGACCCCGCCGCCGGTGATGATATTGCCGTCGATCGTCACCCGCTCGCCGGTCGGCTCCGCGCCGAAGTTTCGCAAGGCTTCGCGCGAGAGCCAATGGCTGGCGGCGCGCCGGCCCCGCAGCAGGCCCGCGGCGCCGAGCGCCAGCGATCCGGTGCACACCGAGGTGACGTAGCGCGCATGCTCGGCCGTCTTTCGCAGGAAGCCGAGGATCTCCGGATCGCCGAGCACGGCGTTGACGCCGACGCCGCCGGGCACGCAGACGAGGTCGAGGGGAGGGCAGTCGGCAAAGGTGGCGGTCGGTACGATGCTCAGCCCACGTTCCGACGGCACCGGATCGAGCGTTTTGGCGACGAGCAGGGTCTCGGCGTCCCGCATGCGGGAGAGGATCTCGTAGGGTCCGGTCAGGTCGAGTTGGGTCAGGCGCGGGAACAGCACGAAACCGATGCGGAAAAGAGCCATCTCGATCGTCTCCAAGCGGCAGCGAAACAAGCCGGGCACCTGCCCGGCCGGCAGGCATGCAAGTCTTTCTTTACCACGCCGTCGGCGGTGCCATTTTCTTGCCCAGGGAACAGGCGTATCCTATACGCGATATTGGGGGACGGGTCCGGTTGCGCGCTGGCAGTGCAGCCGCTTTCCGTCATGGATCAGGACCGCGATCCGCCGGCACGCCGGCGTGCTCGCATTGGGGGACGCTTCGCGCATGCCGCAGGCGGGGATCCGGTTGGGGGCCGAGCTCGGCGCGTTGATGCTGGGCGCCTTCGTTCTTGCCGGTTGCTCCGGCACCCAGTCCATCATGGATCCGCGCTACGGGGTGGCGGCGAGCCCGCGCGTGGTCGAACCGGGCCAGCCGGTGCCCAAGGGCGGCGGCGCGTACCGGGTCGGACAGGCCTACATGATCGGCGGCCGGATGTACGTTCCCCAGGAGGACCCGAACTACCGAGCCGAAGGCATCGCATCCTGGTACGGCACGGATTTTCATGGCCGGCTGACCGCCAACGGCGAAGTCTACGACATGCACGGAATCTCCGCCGCGCATCCGACGCTGCCGATGCCGTGCTACGTGCGGGTAACGAACCTCGCCAATCAACGCTCGCTCATCGTGCGGGTGAACGACCGCGGGCCCTATGCGGGCAATCGCGAGATCGATTTGTCCGGCAAGTCCGCCGAACTGCTGGGTTTCCGCGGCAACGGGCTTGCCCGGGTGAGGGTCGAATACGTCGGCCGGGCGCCGCTCGAGGGATCCGACGACCGCATCCTGTTCGCCACGCTGCGGCAGGGCACCCCGGCGCCGGCGCCCTCCACCGTGATGGTCGCCTCGGCCAAGCCGTTCGTCCCCAACCTTGCCGACCGCAGCCCCGTGCTTCGCGGGACCGTTCCCGTGCCCGCCGAGCGTCCGTTCGATCTCGGCGAGGGAACGCTCGAGGCAGCGCTGCAGTCGGGGCCGCGGACTGCCGTTGCGCGCCGGCCTTCATCGCCGGAAATGCTGGCATCGGCCAAGCCATCCTTGACGGCCGCGCCCGCGCCCGTCGCCAACGAGCCGATCTCGGCCTACGCCCCGGTGCGCGATGACCGCGGCGCCGCATTCGCCGGCGGCCGCGGGCTTTACTGAA
>DASWCW010000160.1:0-10452 GCA_036395835.1 Xanthobacteraceae bacterium | reverse complement strand
TAACCCCGCTTTAAACCGCGGCGCTTAGCGTTCGCGCGAAGTCCCGCATTGCGGGGCGAAACGCGGCAGGGGCAATGGCGCCGGGACGTCGAGAGCGAGCGCGCCGCAAATCCGATCCCCAGCGCATCGCCGCCGAGGCGGGCGCGACCGGCGAGCCGGCCCGTGCCCCGCGCGTGCGCGGCGAGCGCCGGTCAGCCGGCAAGAGCGAGCGCAAACGCGCGCGCGGCCGCGGCGAAGACAGCGTCCGCGAGGCCACGCAATGGCAGCGCGGCGGCAGCCGCGGCGGGCGTCGGCGCGGTTTCACGCGCCTCCTCTATTGGGCCGTCGTGCTCGCGCTGTGGGCCTTCATCGCCGCGATTGCGGCGATCGCCTGGGTGGGCGCGCATCTGCCGCCGATCCAGTCGCTCGAAGTGCCCAAACGCCCGCCCGCGATCGAGATCGTCGACCTTTCGGGCCGCGTGCTCGCGACCCGCGGCGATACCAGCGGCCCGCCGCTGCCGCTCAAGGAATTGCCGGCGTACCTGCCGCAAGCCTTCATCGCCATCGAGGATCGCCGCTTCCTTTCCCACTACGGGGTCGATCCCCTCGGCATCGTCCGCGCGCTGGGCATGAACCTGCTGCACCGCGGGGTGTCGCAGGGCGGCTCGACGCTGACCCAGCAGCTTGCGAAAAACCTGTTCCTCACCCAGGAGCGCACCATCACGCGCAAGCTCCAGGAAGTCGTGCTGGCGTTCTGGCTCGAGCGCAAGTTTTCCAAGCAGCAGATCCTCGAGCTCTACCTCAACCGGGTCTATTTCGGCGCCGGCGCGTATGGCGTCGAGGCCGCGGCGCAGCGTTATTTCGGCAAGTCGGCCCGGCAGGTGACGGTTGCGGAGGCGGCGCTGCTCGCGGGCCTCGTCAAGTCGCCGTCGCGCCTGGCGCCCACGCGCAATCCCGACGGCGCCGAGCGCCGCGCCCAGGTCGTGCTGGTAGCGATGGCGGATGCGGGCTTCATCACCGAGCGCATGGCGCAGCTCGCGATCTCGCACTCGCCGCGCATCCTCAAGCAGACGCCGGGCGGCTCCGGCAACTACGTCGCCGACTGGATCATGGACGTGCTCAACGACCTCGTCGGCCGGGTCGACGAGGACATCGTGGTCGAGACCACGATCGACTCCCGGCTGCAGGGCGCGGCCGAAAAGGCGCTGGTCGACGAGCTCGCGCAAAAGGGCGAGAAATTCGCGGTCGGCCAGGGCGCGGTGCTGGCGATGACGCCGGACGGCGCGGTGCGCGCGCTGGTCGGCGGCCGCAATTACACCGAGAGCCAGTTCAACCGCGCCGTGGCGGCCAAGCGCCAGCCGGGCTCGGCCTTCAAGCCGTTCGTGTATCTGACCGCGCTCGAGCGCGGGCTCACCCCCGACAGCGTGCGCGAGGACCGGCCGCTCGACGTCAAAGGCTGGCGGCCGGAGAACTACAATCACGAATATTTCGGTCCGGTGACGCTGACGCGGGCGCTGGCGCAATCGCTCAATACGGTGGCGGTCCGGCTCACCCTCGAACTCGGCCCGCAATCCGTGGTGCGCACCGCGCACCGCCTCGGCATCGCCTCGAAGCTCGATCCCAATCCGTCGATCGCGCTCGGCACCTCCGAGGTCTCGCTCATCGAGATGGTGGCGGCGTTTGCGCCGTTCGCGAACGGCGGCGTCGCCGTCGTTCCCCACGTGGTCGAGCGCGTGCGCACGCGCGAGGGCAGGCCGCTCTACGAGAGCGCCGACGTCAGCCTCGGGCGCGTGGTCGAGGAGCGCTACGTCGGCATGATGAACGCCATGATGGCGGAGACGCTCGTCAGCGGCACGGCGCGCCGCGGCCAGCTCCCCGGCTGGCCGGCGGCGGGCAAGACCGGCACCAGCCAGGATTTTCGCGACGCCTGGTTCATCGGCTACACCGGGCATCTCGTTGCCGGCGTGTGGCTCGGCAACGACGACAATTCGCCGACGCACCATACGACGGGAGGCAGCCTGCCGGTGGAGATCTGGAACCGGTTCATGCGAACCGCGCATCAGGGCGTGGCGGTCGTCGAGCTGCCGGGTGCATCCGGATCCGCGCTCGAGCCGGCGCCGGTGCCGCCGGGCGGGATTCCATGGGGCCCGCAGGCGCTCGCCCGCCAGCAGGGTCGTCCGCCGCCTTCGACCATGGATGGCTGGCTGCTCGACCGCCTGTTCGGGCGCTGATCAGACGACGGAGAACAGACGGCAGAGGACGGATTGGAGGAGGGCAGTTGCGTCTTGATCCGTCGTCCGCCGTCTGTCGTCCCTCGTCTGCGTTCCGGTGTCCGGCTTTAGAAATCGCGATTGTTGAACACCCGGCTCCGCAGGCTGCGCGGCAGATGCGCGCCGTTTTCCGTCTCGCCGTAGCGATGCAGGTCGGTGCCGTGCACGTCGAGCCAGACCTTGGCGCGGTGCATGTCGGGGCAGAGCCGTTTCAGCAGCCGCCAGAAGCGGCGGGAATGGTTCATCTCGACCAGATGCGCGACCTCGTGGGCGGCGAGATATTGCAGCACGAACGGCGGCGCCAGGATCAGCCGCCAGGAGAACGACAGCACGCCGGTGGTCGAGCAGGAGCCCCACCGGCTGTTCTGGTCGCGCACCGAAATGCGCTTGATCGCCACGCCGATCTGGCCCGCATAACCTCGGCTCGCGACCTCGAGATCGCGCTTGGCCTCGCGCTTGAGGAAATCGCCGACGCGGCGCGCGAGGTGCGGCCCCTCGCCTGCCACGCAGATCAGACGGCCGCCGTTGCCGTCCCGTTCCGTCCACGCCGTGCCGCGCGTGTGCGGGCGGTGCACGATGCGATGGCGAAGACCGCGCAGCGGCACTTCGGAGCCGTGCGCGAACGGCGCGGCTTCCGGAAGCCGTTTGAGCCGCGCCGCGATCCAGCCGCCGTGCTTGTCGGCGAACGCGCGCGCTTCCTTGAGGCTGCCGCGCGGCGGCATGGTGAGAATGACTTCGCGCGTCGCCGCCTGGATGCGCAGCGTATAGCGGCGCGCTTGCCGATGCCGCCGCAGCCGAATGAGATAGATCGCTCGATCGAAGACGACTTCGATCGCCTGCGGTTCGGTCGGCCGGCGGTAGAGCAGGGCGCGGAGCGGCATTGCGGTCGAGGTCCAGGCGGAAGGGACGCGCCATAGTGCCACATCCGTGCCGCCGTACAGCCCCTTTGTAGTCAAATCCTTAGGACCGCAACCCCATGGGCCGGCGGACCCGGAGCGCTACAAGGCCTTGGGCCTTCAAAGCCAGAATATCGATTCACTACTTGCTTGCGCGAGGCGCGCGCGCCGCCGAGCACCACGAATCAGGGGCAGGGCGGGCGTTGGGGCTGGGCCGGAGGCGGGTCGCCGAAATCAGGCGCGCGCGGCAACCTTGCGCCACATCCGGCGCACGGCGGCGCCGTCGTGCGAGAGGATGAAATCCGCGATGCGGGGCGCGATTTCGGCGCGGAATCGCGATCCGTTGAACACGCCGTAATGGCCGACGCCGGGCTGGAGATAATGCGCCTTGTGATCGGCCGGGAGATTGACGCACAGGCGATGCGCCGCCTCGGTCTGGCCGACTCCGGAAATATCGTCGTTCTCGCCCTCGACCGTCATCAAGGCGACGCGCCGGATCTCACCCGGATCGACGCGTACGCCGCGATGGGTGAACTCGCCCTTCGGCAGCGCGTGACGGACGAACACGGAATCCACCGTCTGCAGGTAGAACTCCGCGGCGAGATCCATCACCGCCAGATATTCGTCGTAGAACTCGCGGTGCTTCTGCGCGGAATCGCCGTCGCCGCGCACCAGGTGCATGAACAGGTCCTTGTGCGCCTCGATGTGCCGGTCGAGGTTCATGGTCATGAAGCCGTTGAGCTGCAGGAACCCCGGATAGACGTCGCGCATCAAGCCCGGATGCGGGAACGGAACCTTGGTGATGACGTTGCGCCGGAACCAATCGATCCCGCGCTGCTGGGCGAGGCGGTTGACCGCGGTGGGATTGGCGCGGGTATCGATCGGGCCGCCCATGAGCACCATGGAATGCGGCACGTAAGGGTCGGCTTCCGCCTCCATGCGCGCGATGGCCGCGAGCACGGGCACCGAAGGCTGGCACACGCCGATCACGTGCACGTCGCCGCGCAGCACATGCAGGATGGAAATGATGTAATCGATGTAATCGTCGAGATCGAAGGGGCCCTCGGTCAGCGGCACCATGCGCGCGTCGACCCATTCGGTGATGTAGACGTCGTGGGTGGGCAGGAAGGCCTCGACCGTGCCGCGCAACAGCGTGGGATAATGCCCCGACATCGGCGCCACCAGCAGCACGCGCGGCTGCGGGCGTCGCGGCGGTCGCGTGAAGATCCGCTCGAAATGCAACAGCCGGCAAAACGGACGCTCCCAGATCGTCTTGATGTGAACGGGAATCCGCTCGCCGCCGACCGCGGCCGTATCGATGGCCCATTCCGGCTGGCCGTAGCGACGCGTCGAGCGCTCGAACAATTCGCACGCCGCCGCCACCGACTTGCCGAACGTGGTGTAGGACAGCGGATTGATCGGGCTCTTGAAATAGAGCTTTGTCGCATCCGCGAACGCGCGCGACGGATTGAGCGCAGCGTGGCTCATCTCGTAGAACCAATACATCGGCGTCGACAGAATCGGGCCGGCCTGGACCGGCAGCGCCGGTGCGCCGCCGAATTCACCGATGGGCATGTGCTGAGGCCCCCGCCCCTTTTGCTGCAGCGCAGCACCCTGTTCTTTTTTCTTCATTGCGTCAACCGAGGAAACAGTGTTCTCCGCAATTCCCTCCACACGACGAATCTCGTCTTCAATGTACATTTTAAATACTCCATTTCGCATGCGCGAGATCAACGATCCCCTGCGCACTACGAACGGGCGCTCGGTTCGGTTCCCTATTCGCCGGTTTGCATCAGCGAGCCCTGCCGCCGCGCGCTGTCGAGCAACGCGATGAAGCCCACGACGGCCACAACGAAGAGCACCGCGTTGATGGCGAGCGCGTGCACCATGAGGTCGGCGCGAAAGGCATGGTTGATCAGCAATTCGCGCATGCCTTCGAACACATAGGTCGGCGGCAGCGCCCAGGCCACGACCTGCAGCCAGTGCGGCAGAATCGTCACCGGATAATACACGCAGGTGAGCGGCAGCAGCAGGAACATGACGGTCCAGGCCAGGCTCTCGGCTCCCAGCCCGTTCCGCAGCACGAGGCCCGAGACCAGGATGCCGATCGCCCAGCTCGTCAGGATCAGATTGACGAAGAAGGCGGCGAGCGCCAGGCCGAGCCCGTAAAGATTGAAGCCGAAGAACGCCATGGCGAGCAACGACACCGGGACCATTCCGATCGCCAGCCGGATCACGCTCATGATCATCAGCGCGCTGACGAACTCGATCGGGCGCAGCGGGCTGATCATCAGGTTGGCGAGATTGCGCGCCCACATCTCCTCGAGGAACGAGATGGAGAATCCGAGCTGGCCGCGGAACAGGATGTCCCACAGCAGCACCGCGCCGATGAAGGTGCCGCCGGCGCGGGCGAAAAAGCCGGCGTTGCCGGCGATATAGAGCTGCAGGAAGCCCCACATCAGCATCTGCACCGCGGGCCAATAGATCAGCTCGAGCAGCCGCGGCCACGACGAGCGCAGCAGGTAGCAATAGCGCAGCACCATCGCGGCGATGCGGCGCGGCGAGACCGCGAGCGGCTCGGAATATTGGCTCATTGCGCGGCCTGGCTGGTTTGCGCGCGGCCGCGGGCGACGTCGAGGAACACTTCCTCGAGCGTGTGCCGGCCGTAGCGTGCGAGCAGCGCTTCCGGCGCGTCGTCGTCCTCGATGCGGCCCTTCTTCATGATGATGACGCGCTCGCACAGCCGCTCGACTTCGGCCATGTTGTGGGAGGCGAGCAGGATGGTGGCGCCGCGCTCGCGGCGGTAGGCCGCGATGCGCGCGCGCACCCAGTCCGCGGTGTCGGGGTCGAGGGAAGCGGTCGGCTCGTCGAGCAGCAGGATCTCCGGGCGGTTGACCAGGGCCTTGGCGAGCGACACGCGCGTCTTCTGGCCGGCGGAAAGCTTGCCGGTCGGCCGATCCAGCAGTTCGACGAGATCGAGCTGCTCGGCGAGCGCTTTGACCCGCGCGGCCGCGTCCTCCACCCCGTACAGCTTGGCGAACACGGTGAGGTTCTGGCGCGTGGTGAGCCGCGCCGGCATGTCGACATAGGGGCTCTCGAAATTCATGCGGCCGAGCACGCGATAGCGCTGGCGCGGCATCTCGGCGCCGAGCACGCGCGCTCGGCCCGAGGTCGGGATGATCAACCCCATGATCATGGCGATCGTGGTGGTCTTGCCGGCGCCGTTGCCGCCGAGCAGGCCGGTGATCGAGCCCTGCGCCAGCGCAAACGAGATGCCGTCGACCGCAACCCCGCTCTTGTAGATCTTGGCGAGGCGCTCGACGGCGATGGCGGGTTCCGCGGCCTGGGGAGACGGGATTGGCACGATCCCGCACAATTGGCCTCTGCGTGCGCAGGGCGCAAGCCCGCCCGATCCGCGCGCGCCCCGAGCATTGAGCGCGGCCGGAGAGCCGATAGAGTGCGCCGATGGAAGCCCAGCATCCGCTGCATCCGCGGCGCAACGTGCGTCTCGACACGCTGGTGCGCCTGCGCTGGCTCGCCGCGATCGGCCAGACCGTGGCGGTGCTGGTCGTCCACTACGTCTTCGATTTCAACCTGCCGCTGACCGCATGCCTGCTGGTGATCGCCTGCAGCGCGGCGCTCAACCTCGTCCTGCGGCTGCGGTTCCGGCCGATTCAGCGGCTCGAGCCCGACCGCGCGGCCTGGCTGCTTGCATTCGATATCATCCAGCTCGCGCTGTTGCTGTTCCTGACCGGCGGGGTCGAGAACCCCTTCGTGTTCCTCTTTCTCGGCCCGGTGCTGATTTCGGCGACGGCGCTGCCGCCGCGCATGACGCTGATGCTCGGCGCTTTGGCGGCGCTGTGCGCAACCGCGCTCGTGTTCTTCCACCTGCCGCTGCCGTGGGTGAGCGACGAGCCGCTGGAGCTGCCGCCGATCTATCTGCTCGGCGTGTGGTTCTCGCTCCTGGTCGCGCTCGGGGTGATCGGCGCCTATTCCTGGCAGATCGCCGAGGAGGCGCGGCTCCTGACCGACGCGCTCGCCGCCACCGAGCTGGTGCTGGCGCGCGAGCAGCATCTCTCGCAGCTCGACGGGCTCGCGGCGGCGGCTGCGCACGAGCTCGGCACCCCGCTCTCCACCATCGCGGTCGTGGTGCGCGAGCTCGAGCGCGCGCTCGAGCCGACCTCGCCGCACAGCGAAGACGTCAAGCTGCTGCGCGAGCAGGCCCAGCGCTGCCGCGAGATTCTCGCGAAATTGACCCAGCTCTCCGCCTCGAGCGAGCCGTTCGACCGCTCCAAGCTTTCGGCGCTGATCGAGGAGGTGGTCGCCCCCCACCGTAATTTCGGCGTCGCGATCGACGTGGCGCTGCCTGCCGACCGCGCCGCCGAGCCGGTCGGCGAGCACAATCCGGCGATCATCTACGGGCTGGGCAATCTCGTGGAGAACGCCGTCGATTTCGCTCGCGAGCGGGTCGATGTCGCGGCACGCTGGAGCGACGGCGAGGTGGTGATCGCCATTGCCGACGACGGGCCCGGCTTCGCTCCGGAGATTCTCGACCGCATCGGCGAGCCTTATCTGACCAGTCGCGGTCGCCCGCCGGGCGGCGAGGGCGAAATCAGCGGCCTCGGACTCGGCGTGTTCATCGCCAAGACCCTGCTCGAACGCACCGGGGCGGCGCTCAGCTTCGCCAATCGTGCGGCGCCGGAGCACGGCGCGAGCGTCCGGGTGCGCTGGCGCCGCGAGGATTACGAGCGCCCGGGCCCGGGGATCTCCGCGGCGGCCCCTTGAGGCGGCGGCCCGACTGACTACCTAGATACTGGGGCGCCATTCCGGCCGGCCGCAAGCCGCCGCCGGAGGCGCGTTGCCGGGAGAATAGCGCCATGACCGACATTGCGACCGTCGAAGTGCCGGGCGACCGATCGCTGCTGATCGTCGAGGACGACAAATCGTTCCTGCAGCGGCTGGCCCGCGCCATGGAGCAGCGGGGATTCACCGTCACCACCGCGGATACCGTGGCGGACGGGCTCGTGCAGGTGGAACGGACGGCGCCGGCGTTCGCGGTCGTCGACATGCGGCTCGCCGACGGCAACGGGCTCGAGGTCATCTCGGCGCTCAAGCAGCGCCGGCCCGAGGCGCGCGGCATTGTGCTCACCGGCTACGGCAACATCGCGACCGCCGTCAATGCGGTCAAACTCGGGGCGGTCGATTATCTCTCCAAACCCGCCGATGCCGACGACGTCGCCGCGGTGCTCTTGGCGCGCGAGGGCAAGAAGGTCGAGCCGCCGGAGAACCCGATGTCTGCCGACCGCGTGCGCTGGGAGCACATCCAGCGCATCTACGAGCTGTGCGGCCGCAACGTCTCGGAGACCGCGCGCCGCCTCAACATGCACCGCCGCACGCTGCAGCGCATCCTGGCGAAGCGCGCGCCGAGGTAGGCGGGCGGGGAGTCCAGGAATTTTTGATAACTCGTTGTCACGACCGGGTTTTGCTGGCGATCAACTGTTTGATCGCCGCTGTTCTCGCCTGAGCAAATACAACTCGACCGGCTAAACCTCCGCCACCCAGCCCCCGCCGGGGTCGGCCAGGGCCTGGAGGCGACCGGCGGCGGCATGGGCGAAGCGCAGCATCATGCTGCGCCGCCTCGCCGGCGCCAGCCGGTGCTCGGGGGCCTCGCGCAGGATCGAGGCCCCGAAGGCGTCGGCGAGGATCAGGCCAGCATTTTCCGGAAAGATCGCGAGCGGCACCTCGAGCGCCGTCGCGAAGAACAGCCGGTCGCAGTAGAGCCGATACTCCGACCATTTGCAGTCGGCGCGGAAATCCTCGGTCGAGGATTTGATTTCCACGATCCACAATTCGCCATCGGGAGACAGCGCGACGAGGTCGGCGCGGCGGCCCGACGCGAGGCCGAGTTCGCTCACGGTGGAGAGCCCGAGCGAGAACAACAGGCGAGCCGTGCCGCGCCCGACCGCAAGCGCGGTCGGCGACTGCCGGCCGTCGATCGGCAAAGAGGATTCCGCCAGCCCGAGTCGCATGGGGCGATTGTGCCAGCTCCCGTGGCGGACGGGAATATGCCCCTTATCGGTTGCGCGAAGCTGCCCCTCAGCCGGCTCGCTACGGTGCAGCTCGCCACCCCCAGATCAGGTCCGGGGCAGGCTCTCTCCCCGCAGCGGGGCGAGGGAAAGCGCGTGTGCCGCGCCCTCTCGGAATTCACTCGCGGGGGCAGCTCCGGAACCTCACTCCGCGGCGGGGCGCACCGGCGCCCCCGCGTCGGCCCCCGCCGCCTCCGAGCGCTCGGGGAATGCCGCGGCGAGCGTTGCCCGGCTCGCCGGAATGACGCCGCGCTCGGTGATGAGCCCGCTGACGAGCCGCGCCGGCGTCACGTCGAAGGCGTAATTGGCGACCGGCGACCCCGCAGGAACGACGGCGACCGTCTCGATCCGCCCGTCCGCGGTGCGCCCGGTCATGGTCGCGACCTCTTCGGGAGCGCGCTCCTCGATCGGCACTTCGGCGACCCCGTCGCTCACGGTGAAATCGATCGTCGGCGAGGGCAGCGCAACGTAGAACGGCACCGCATTGTCGAACGCGGCGAGCGCCTTGAGATAGGTGCCGATCTTGTTGCAGACGTCGCCGTTGGCGGTGACGCGGTCGGTGCCGACGATGACGAGATCGACGCGGCCGTGCTGCATGAGGTGGCCGCCGGCGTTGTCGGCGATCACGGTGTGGGGCACGCCGTGCTTGCCGAGCTCCCAGGCGGTCAGCGCCGCGCCCTGGTTGCGCGGCCGCGTCTCGTCGACCCAGACATGGACCGGAATGTCGCGCTCGTGCGCGGTGTACATCGGCGCGGTGGCGGTGCCCCAGTCGACGGTGGCGAGCCAGCCGGCGTTGCAATGGGTTAGGATCTCGACCGGCTGGCCCGGCCGCTTGTGCGCCGCGACCGCCTCGATGAGCTTCACCCCGTGCCGGCCCATCGCTCGGTTGATGGCGATGTCCTCCTCGCAGATCGCGCCGGCGCGCGCATAGGCCGCCGCGACGCGCTCGGCCCCGGCGAGCCCGTCGACCGCTCTACGGATCTCGTCGAGGCCCCATTTCAGGTTGATCGCGGTAGGCCGCGCGGCGAACAGCGCGGCATAGGCGCGCTCGAGCGCGGCATCGGAGGCATCGGCACGCAGCGCCAGCGAAAGCCCGTAGGCGGCGGTCGCCCCGATCAGCGGCGCGCCGCGCACCTGCATGGTGCGGATGGCGGTGACCGCGTGCTCCAGCGTCTCGAGCCGCGCGGTGACGAATTCATGGGGCAATCGGGTCTGGTCGAT
>DASWCW010000159.1:0-22041 GCA_036395835.1 Xanthobacteraceae bacterium | reverse complement strand
CTTGGCGTCGCCCGGCCCGGCCGCGCGACGCTTCACCTTCTCCACGACAACCGCCTTGCTGCGGCCGTGGCTGAAGCTTTGACGCACGACTCCCTGCTCGACGCCGCGTTTGAGCGTCAGCGTCTTGGTCGGATTGACGCTTAGCGTCTTTTCGCCGGTATTCTTGGTTTCAGTCATCCAAAGTTCCAGTCCTGAGCGGCATGCCTGGATTTGAGAGATCCTCCAGGCAGTCCGCACCAATGAAGCCTACGCGACTGCCGTTCCGGCAGCTCGGCTCCGGGACCTGCTTTGCCGATCATGGGGTGCCATCTCGATCCTCCGGAACGCCGGTCCGGAAGCGTTCGAGGCTGCGACAGCGCGCAAGAAAGCTGTCGCTGGCCCGGCCCGCGAGCAGGGCAGCATGTATCACATTTGCCCTGCCGAGTGCCAAATCCAATTGGGCCGAGCTGAATCGCTCGACGACGGGAATGCGCGCGGCCTGCGCGCCGGTCCGGCGCCTGGCCGCCGCGGCGATCTTCGTCACCCCGTCCGGCCCGGCATCGGCCGCGTGGATGAGCGCAATCACGCTTTCCCGTTGGAGCGCGGCTTCGACCTTGGCGAAACCCGCGGCCAAAACTCCGGACTTATGCGCGATTGCCAGCGCGTCCAGGGCCGAGCGCTCCAGCAGGGCCTCGACGCGATCGGCGAGATCCGGCTGGACCCGAACCTCGCGCCTGAACGCGCGCGCGAAGGCCTTGCGGCGGATCGCCTCGGCAAGTGCCTGGCGCGTCGCCGTCACCCAAACGCCCCGGCCCGGCAGCTTGCGCTTGAGGTCGGCCACGACCTGACCGTCGGGGCCGACGACGAAGCGGATCATGTCGGTCACCGGCTTGACGCTGCGGGTCGCGACACAAAGTCGCTCCGTGGCCGCGGCTGCCTTGCGCGGTCCGGCATCCACCGGGTCGATTCGAGCCAGCATGAACAAGATCCGCGCGGGTTTACCCCTGCACCTCCGTTGCTTCGGCGGGCGCGGTCTCGGCCGGAGGCGTCAAATCGGCGGCATCGATCCAGCCGGCCTTGACGCGCGCCTGCATGATGATGGCCTCGGCGTCCTCGCGCGTGAGCTCGAAGCCGTCGAGAATGCCGGGATGACGAATGGTCTCGCCCTCCTTGCGCTCGCTCCAGCCGGAAATCTCGTCGGTGGCGCAGCCGGCGAGGTCCTCGACCGACTTGATGCCGTTCTCGCCGAACGCGACCAGCATGCGTGTGGTGACGCCGGGCACTTCCTTGACGGCATCCTCGACGCCGAGCTCGCGGCGCTTGGCGTCGAATTCCGCCTCGATGCGATCGAGATAATCCCGCGCGCGGGTTTGCAGCTCCTGGGCGGTATCCGCATCGAAGCCTTCGATCGAGGCGATCTCCTTCTCGTCCACGAAGGCAAGCTCCTCGACCGACGTGAAGCCTTCGGAGGCCAGCAGCTGGCCCACGACTTCGTCGACGTTGAGCGCATCCATGAACATGCGGGTGCGATTCTCAAACTCGGCCTGCCGGCGCTCGGATTCCTCCTGCTCCGTCAGGATGTCGATGTCCCAGCCGGTGAGCTGCGAGGCGAGGCGCACGTTCTGGCCACGCCGCCCGATCGCCAGCGAGAGCTGCTGGTCCGGGACCACGACCTCGATGCGCTCGCGCTCCTCATCGAGCACGACCTTGGCGACTTCGGCCGGCGCCAACGCGTTGACCACGAAGGTGGCGATGTCCGGCGACCACGGAATGATGTCGATCTTCTCGCCCTGCAATTCGTTGACGACCGCCTGCACCCGCGAGCCGCGCATGCCGACGCAGGCGCCGACCGGATCGACCGAGGAATCGCGGGAGATCACCGCGATCTTCGCCCGCGATCCTGGGTCGCGCGCCACCGCCTTGACCTCGACGATGCCGTCGTAGATTTCCGGCACTTCCTGGGCGAACAGCTTCGCCATGAACTGCGGATGGGTGCGGGAGAGAAAGATCTGCGGTCCGCGGGCTTCCCGGCGCACGTCATAGATATAGGCGCGAATGCGGTCGCCGTTGCGGAACACCTCGCGCGGCAGCATTTCGTCGCGGCGCACGATCGCCTCGCCGCGGCCGAGGTCGACGACGACGTTGCCGTATTCGACCCGCTTGACGATGCCGTTGACGACGTCGCCGATGCGATCCTTGTATTCCTGATATTGCCGATCACGTTCGGCCTCGCGGACCTTCTGGACGATCACCTGCTTTGCCGATTGCGCGGCGATGCGCCCGTATTCGAGCGGCGGCAGCGCGTCCGCGATGGTGTCGCCGAGCTGCGCGGCGGGATTGTGCCTGCGCGCATCTTCGAGGCTGATCTGGCTTGCCGTGTTCTCCACGTTCTCGACCACCAACAGATGCCGGGAAAGCCTGAGCTCCCCGGTCTTGGCATTGATGTCGGCGTGGACGTCGGTCTCGCTGCCGTAGCGCGAGCGCGCCGCCTTGGCGATCGCGTCCTCCATCGCGGTGATCACGATGCCGCGGTCGATCGCCTTCTCGCGGGCGACCGCGTCGGCGATCTGCAGCAGCTCGAGCCGATTGGCGCTGACAGCCATCGATCATTCTCCCTCATGATGGGCAACGGGGCGGCCTTTGCCGAACCGGTGCCGAAATTTATCTTCATCCTGGCTGCCGGAGCGATCCGGCGAACCCCCGATTCCCGCCGTCCGCTCCGCGGCCTTGGCCCGCCTGAGCGATTCGGTGACGAGCGCATCCGTGAGCACGAGCCGCGCCTCGGCCATGTCGGCGATTGGCAAGCTCACCTCGGCGGCCTCGCCCTCCTTCGCATCGTCGCGCCGGATTTTCGCCGTCTCGCCTTCGACGCCGAGCAGGACGCCGCGGAAACGCCGGCGGCCGTCGCGGGCGACGGCCATCTCCACCTTGACGACGTGTCCGGCGAAACGTTCGAAGTCCGACCGGCGCACCAGCGGCCGGTCGATGCCGGGCGAGGAGATCTCCAGCCGATAGGCGCGATCGATCAGATCCTCGACGTCGAGCACCGGGGAGAGCGCGCGCGAGATCGTCTCGCAGTCCTCGACGCTCATGGCCCGGTCCGGGCGCTCGGCCATGATCTGCACCGTCATGCCGGACATGCCCGAGACCCGCACCCGCACGATGCGAAAGCCCAAGCCCGCGAGCACGGGCTCGGCAATGGCAGCCACCCGCGCTGCCAGCCCGGTCTCGCCGACCAGGCGCGGCTCGGATTGTTCGCTTGCAGCCGTCGGCACGATCATGCGGTTCGACACGTCGGTTCGGGTAACAAAAAAGAGCGGGTCCCGGGGGGCCCACTCTCGATAGCCGTTCGGATATCCGAACGTTATGAGATGTCCATACAGACGCACGGAATATAGCGATTTATCCGGGCAATGCAAGGCCGATCCGGGTAGCCTTCGTCCCGCCGGGCGCCCTCTGATACTTAGAGACAGGCATCGCCGCGGGGAGCCGTTCCGCGACAGGGGTTCTCCTTGCTCAGCGCGATCATCCGCTTCTTGGCGTCCGCCTGAGCCACGAAATCGAAGGCACTCTTCGGTTTGAGCTCCGTGGCTTTGCGGAAATCGGCGACGGCAAACTCGCGCTTGCCTTGCAGTTCATAAATGCCGCCCCGCGCATAATAGGTTTCTATCTTCTGCGGATCGAGCGCGATCGCCTGGTTGAAATCGTCGAGCGCGCGGTCGTAGTCCTTTTTCTTGATAAAAACGAGACCACGCGCAGCAACGGCATCGGCAAAACCGGGCTTGATCTGTAGCGCGCGGTCGAGGTCGGTCAGCGCCTTCTCGGTATCGCCCTTGGCCAGGAACGCGCGCCCTCGACCCCAATAAGGGAACGGCTCTTCGTTGCCTTTGGCAATTGCCTCATCGAAGGCGCTGATGGCGCGTTCGGCTTGGCCGGTTGCAAGCATGGCTAGGCCCCGTCCTGCGAATGCCGCTGCGTTATTCGGATTGATCTCGATCGCGCGGTCGAAGTCGGCCGTGGCTTCGCTGGCGCGTCCCTTTGATACCAACGCAAAGCCGCGACCGACGAGGGCATCGGCCCATTTCGGATTGATGGCAAGGGTCCGATCGTATTCGACGAGCGCCTTGTCGAAGTCGCCCTTGGTCAGGAACAGAAGGGCACGACCGGTGCGAGCGACGGCATTGTTCGGGTTGAGCTCAACCGCTTGATCGTATTCGCGCAGCGCCCGGTCGCTCTCGCCCTTCAGCCGAAATACCGCTCCGCGTCCGGAAAATGCATCGCTATTGCGCGGGTCGGTCTTGAGCGCCCGGTCGAAATCCGCCAAGGCTCGATCAAGTTGCTTCGCCGCGATCAGCGCAGAGCCGCGCTCGACGAGGTTCACGGTTTCGGTCGGAGCGATTTTCACGGCTGTATCCAAGTCGCCGAGCGCCGCGGTCACTTGCTTTTTCTGTAGCTGCAAGGCCGCCCTCAATCGCAGGGCCAGGGTCGATTGTGGATCCTTCGCAACCGCGACACCGAGCGCGGCGATCGCCTGATCGAGTTTGCGCTGCTGGAGGAGGCCGATCGCCTTGAGAATCTCGGGCTGTGCGGGCGAAGCCGAAGGCGCCGTGGGCACGGTCGGTATGTCGCGAATGGTAGGCGCGGGCGCGGCCTGCATACTGGGGACCGGCAGCGCTTGCGGGGGAGTCACCACGCCCTGACCCTGGCGCGTGCGCAACGTCAGCAGCACTTCCTTGAGCTTCGCGACGCGGGCATTGGCGGGATCGATCAGCAGCACCCGGTCGTAATCGGCAAGTGCGCGGTCCCACTGCCCCTTGCGTTCCAGCGCGATCCCACGATTGGTCAGCACCACGGTGTTGCCCGGCGCCAGTGCGACCGCCTGATCGAGATCCGCAAGCGCCGCGTCGAGCTCTCCCCGGTCGCGGCGAAGCGTGCCCCTGGCATTGAACGCGCCGGCATATTTCGGGTCGATTTCGATCGCGCGCGAATAGGCCGCCAGTGTCTTCTCGATCTCGCCCTTGCGCTGCAATGCGTCGCCCAGAAGTCCCCAGGCGACGGCATTATCGGGGCTGTCGGCGCTGAGCTGCTTGGCTTCCGACAACGCCTGATCGGAGTCGCCTTTGCCGAGCAAGGCCGTAATGCGCTTGGCGCGCGCATCGAAGTGACCGGGCCTGAGCGCGAGCGCGCGGCCGAAGGCCTCGACCGCGGCGGCAAATTGTTTCGCCTTGAGCGCCTCGTTCGCCTTCGACATTGCGCTGTCGAATTCGGATGTCGGCGAGCGCGGCTCGGTCGGGGCGGGCGGCGCAACGGAATCGGCAGCCGCGGGCGCGCTCGGGGCGGGCCGCGCCGATGCGACCGCACCCGACGCAGGCGCTTGAACTCGATTGAACTCGCCTTTCGCCGCCAGGATCGCCTTCCTGCGGTCCTGCGCATGGCGGTCGGCCGGCGAGATCGCCAGCACGCGGTCGTAATCGGCAAGCGCGCGGTCCAGGTCTCCCTTGGCATCGAAGGCGTCGGCGCGGCTGCTGTAATAAAACGCGCTGTTCGGATTGATCGCGACGGCTCGGCTCAAGTCGGCGATCGCACGGTCGATATCGCCCTTTCTGCGATAGGCGATGCCACGCGCTGCGTGGGCGTCCGCCGAAGCGGGATCGAGCGCAATGGATCGATCGAAATCGGCAAGGGCGCGATCGATGTTGCCCGTTCGATCGAAGACGTTCCCGCGGCTGAGATAGGCGAAGGCGAAGTCGGGCCGCAGCGTGATCGCCTGGTCGAAATCGGCAAAGGCGCCGGGCACATCGCGGCGCATGAAGCGCACGTTGCCGCGGCCCACGTAGGCATTGGCATTTTTCGGATCGAGCGTGATTGCGCGCTCGAAATCGCTCGCAGCATGGTCGATGTCGCCTTTTTGCCGAGAAACGACGCCGCGCTGAAAAAATGCCGTCGAAGAGCCGGGATCGAGCTTCACGGCGGCGTCGAAATCCGTCCAGGCCTGATCGAGCAATCCGCGCTGGCGCTCGTCGAGGCCGCGCCGCAGATGGGCTTTGGCGCGATCCTGCGGGTTGCGATCGCCTTGTTCGATCACAGCCGTGCAGGCGGCGACCATCTTGGCATCGTTCGCCGACTGGCAATCCTCCCATTCGCCGGCCGAGACCGGAGCGATGAAGCTTGCCAGCGCTGCCGCGATTCCTAGAACCGGCCGGCAAGACGACGTCCAACACCGGCGTGCCGTTCGACGAACCCGAGGCCGCGTGCGCATGAGCTGACCCTCCCGAGGCCGGCACTATTACCCTAGGTAGTTAGCGAAAACGACCCAAATTTCCTGCAGCGCTCCGGCATCTAAAAACCTGCGTAGGCTCCGGCTAAATACGTCGAAACACCAGGCAGGTAGGCGTGCGACTCTGGCGCGCCGCCTTGAGGTGGTAACGCGTATCGATGAAATCCGGCCAGGGCTTTCGCCAATCCTCCGCGCGTTCCGCCGTCCAGATGAAATCGGGCGCGCGCAGGAAGCGCAGCAGCGTCCATGCGGCGTAATCCGCGCTGTCGCTCGCGAAGCGGAACAGCCCTCCGGCCCGCAGCACCCGGGCCATTGCCGCGATCGTCTCGTCCTGGACGAGGCGTCGCTTCCAATGCCGGCGCTTCGGCCACGGATCGGGATAGAGGAGATCGATGCCGGCGAGCGATGCCGGCGGCAGCCAGGAAAGCACCGGCACCGCGTCGCCGAGGTGCAGCCGAACATTGCGCAAGCCCTGGGCTTCGATGGCGGCGAGCGCCTTGGCCATTCCGTTCACGAACGGCTCGCAGCCGATGAATCCGGTCTGCGGATTGCGGACCGCCTCGGCGATGAGATGCTCGCCGCCGCCGAACCCGATCTCGAGCCGAATTTCGCCGACGGGCACCGGGAACAAAGTCGGGAGCGGTTCGGCACCATGGCGCAAATCGAGCGCAAGGCGCGGCAGCAATGTCTCGATCAGCTCGGCCTGATGCGCGCGAAGCCGGTGACCTTTGCGTCGCCCGAAAAAACGCCGCGTCTCCTCGGAATTCGCAATCTTCCTGTCCATCCCCGGTGCCGGCGGCATGCAACCCCGCTTGGCCCGCCGTTCAGGCGATCGCACCGCGGATCGCGCCGACGAGATCGGTCTTCTCCCACGAGAAGCCGCCATCGTTCTCCGGCTTGCGGCCGAAGTGGCCGTAGGCGGCGGTGCGCGCATAGATCGGCCGGTTGAGCCCGAGGTGCTCGCGGATGCCGCGGGGGGAGAGATCCATTACCTCCGCCAAAGCCTTCTCGATCCGCGCCTCGGGAATCTCGCCGGTGCCGTGCAGATCCACATAGAGCGAGAGCGGCTTGGAAACTCCGATCGCGTAGGAAAGCTGAATGGTGCATCGCGCCGCCAATCCCGCCGCGACGACGTTCTTGGCGAGATAGCGCGCCGCATAGGCCGCCGAACGGTCGACCTTGGACGGATCCTTGCCGGAAAATGCACCGCCGCCGTGCGGCGCGGCGCCCCCATAGGTATCGACGATGATCTTGCGCCCGGTCAGGCCGCAATCGCCGTTCGGGCCGCCGATGACGAATTTGCCGGTCGGATTGACGTGCCACACCGTCGACTTGGTGATCCAGCCGGGCGGGAGCGCCTTGCGCACATAGGGCTCGATGATCGCCTGCACGTCGTGGGACGACAGGTGCTCGTCGAGGTGCTGCGTCGACACCACGATCTGGGTGGCTTCGACCGGCTTGCCGTCCTCGTAGCGCACGGTGACTTGGCTCTTGGCGTCCGGGCCGAGCGCTTCGGTGTCGCCGGAACGGCGCGCCTCGGATAGGAGCTTCAGGATGCGATGCGCGTAATAGATCGGCGCCGGCATCAATTCCGGCGTTTCGGTGCACGCATAGCCGAACATGATGCCCTGATCGCCGGCGCCCTCGTCCTTGTTGCCGGTCGAATCCACGCCTTGCGCGATATCGGCTGATTGCGCGTGCAGATGCACGGCAATCTCCGCCGTTTCCCAATGGAATCCGGGCTGCTCGTAGCCGATGTCCTTGATCGCGAGCCGCGCGATGTGAGAGACGTAATCGCGGGTAATGGCGGAAGGTCCGCGCGTCTCTCCGGCGATCACGACGCGGTTGGTGGTGGCGAGCGTCTCGCAGGCGACGCGGATCTGGGCCGGCTCCCACCCGTGCCGCGGCGCGAGCTCGAAGAACGCGTCCACTACCTCGTCGGAAATCCGGTCGCAGACCTTGTCGGGATGGCCTTCGGCCACCGACTCGCTGGTGAACAGATAGCTGCTGCGTGACACTGCGCTCTCCCCGCCGGACCGCCTCGCGGCCATGGCCGGCGGCGGTTGTTGCAGCGTCCGCCAGTGAGGTCAAGTGAGCGCACACGAGCGCCGCAGGCGCGCGACGAGCACCCTCTCCCGGGCCGCAGCAGCTTCGGATCGGAATGCAAGCTTGCGCGAGCTCACGGCGATCGCAAGCGCCGGCGAACGACGAGCAGCAAGCCGAGGCCGAACAGGACTTTTACCAAAACGTCTCCGCCGCGAAGATAGGGCGTCGGTTCGAGCGGCCGGGGCAGTGCGGAGTCGATCACGCCCTCGGCCCCGAGCGGCAGCTCCTTGACGATCCGCCCCAACGGATCGACCACCGCGGAAATTCCGGTGTTGGCGGCACGCACCAAGGGCAGCCCCTGCTCGATCGCGCGCACGCGCGCCTGCTGGAAGTGCTGATACGGGCCCGAACTGTTGCCGAACCAGCCGTCGTTGGTGACGTTGAGCAGCCAGCCCGGGCGTTCGCCTTTCGGCACCGCTTCATCCGGGAAGATGATCTCGTAGCAGATCAGCGGCAGCAACGAGGGCGCGTCCCTCAGCGCCAAGGCGCGCCGGCGATCGCCGGCAACAAACCCGCCCTGCAGCTTGGTCAGCTGCACGAGCCCGATGCTCTCGAGCCAACCCTGGAACGGCAGATATTCGCCGAACGGAACGAGGTGGACCTTGTCGTAGACGGCCAGGACCGAGCCGTCGCGATCGATGACGTAGATCGAATTGAAAGCGCGCAGCGCTTGAGTACCCGGCGCCGGATCCGCGATGCGCGCCGCTCCCGTGATCAGCACCGTCCGGTTCGCCAGCAGCGTCGCGATTTGCGCGAGCGCGTCGGGCTCCCGCGTCAGAAAGAACGGGAACGCCGATTCCGGCCAGATCAGATGCGTCACATCCTCGAGCCCGGCCGACCCGGGTTCGGCGCGACCCGAGAGCGCCAGGTACCGGCTCATCACTTGTTGCTTCGCCGCATAGTTGAACTTGTCGTCCTGGGGCAGGTTTGGCTGCATGATCCGCAGCCGCACGCCGGCCACGAAAGTGGTCGGCGCCTGCGCCAATCGCACGGCTCCATAAGCGGCGAGCGCCGCGAGCACCGCGAGCGCCAGCACCGGCGCGAGCCAGACCCGGCCACGGTCCATGGGATCATCGGCGAGCACGGCGGGGCTCGCGAACAAATACACGGCGAACAACGTGAGACCCCACAGGCCGATCAGAGCCGAGCTTTGCGCCAGCATCAGCGGACCGGTGAGGGCATATCCGAACGCGTTCCAGGGAAATCCGCTCAGCACGTGTGCGCGCAACCATTCGGATGCGGTCAACGCGACGGCGAGGGTGAGGAGGCGAGCCGGGCCGCGCGTCCACAAGGCTTGCGCCAGCGCAAGACCGAGCGCGGTAAAAAGCGCGAGCCCGGCCGGAAGCCCGATCACGGCGAACGGCAGCAACCAGCCGAAGGTCTCGACGTCGACCAGAAACGCAAAGCCGGTCCAGTAGAGGCCCGCGAGGAAATAGCCGAAACCGAAGCACCACCCGGCGAGCGCGGCGCTGCCCACGCCGGCGAGCGCTCCCGCGCCCGAACCGTCGAGGAGCCAGACCAGGACCGGAAACGTGAGGAACAGCACCGGCCAGGCGTTGACCGGCGCGAGCGCCAGAACCGAAACCAGGCCGGCGCCAAATGCGATTGCCGCGCGGCGCCAGCCCCATGCGACCACGATGGAGTAGGCAACGCGCCTGAGCTTCACCCGCGCACCCGCCTACGAGGTCGCGTCGGAAGGAGGCGAGACGTTGCTGCCCCGCATGCTGCCGGCTTCCGCGGTCGGATTCGGCACGGGGTTCGAAGGGCTCTCCGCTTCGGGCTGGCCATCGCGTCGTTTTACGGCGCGGTCGCGCCGGCCCGGCCGGTCCTTGCCGCGGTAGATTCTCACTCGTTTGACGCGCCGCGGATCCGCATCGAGCACCTCGATCTCGAACCCGAGGGGACCCGGCACCAATTCGCCGCGCACCGGCACGCGCCCGATCTGCAAAACGAGATAGCCGCCGAGCGTATCGACCTCCTCGGCCACCTTGCCGACGTCGAACTCGGGGCCGACGATGTGGCTCACGTCCTGGAGATGCGCGCGCGCGTCGGCCAGGAACGAGCCGTCCGGCTGGCGAACGGCGGCGGGCATTTCCGCCTCGTCGTGTTCGTCCTCGATGTCGCCGACGATCTGCTCGACGATGTCCTCCATGGAGACGATGCCGTCGCTGCCGCCGTATTCGTCGATGACCAGCGCGAGGTGGATGCGGGTCGCCTGCATCTTCGCCAAGAGATCGATCGCCGGCATCGACGGCGGAACGAACAGGATTTTTCGGATGATGTCGGCGGAGGACAGCGAGATCGACAAGTCGACCGCCTTGAGATCGAGGCCGGCCGGAAACGGCTTCTTGCGACGCCGATTCACGCGCTCGCCGACCGCGGCGCGCGACGCCATGAAGGCGATCAGGTCGCGGATGTGCACCATCCCGATCGGGTCGTCGAGCGTGTCGTTGTAGACCACGAGCCGCGAGTGGCCGGCGCCCTCGAACACCTTGACGAGATCGCCCAGCAGGATGTCCTGCTGCACGGCGACGATGTCCGCGCGCGGCACCATCACGTCCTCGACCCGCCGTTCGCGCAGGCCGAGGATGTTTTTGAGCATCGCGCGTTCTTCCGGCGAAAACCCGGTTTCGCCGGCGGCGCCGGCCTCGAGCACGACTTCGAGATCGGCGCGGATCGACCCGTGCTTCCAACCGAACAGACTGCGCAGCATCCGAACCAGCCAGCCCGCGCGGTCCCGGGTGTCCTCGCTGACGCGGGGCACCGGAACGGGGAGCTGGTAGCGCTCGCTGCGGACGCCGGTCGGTTCGTTGCGACTGGGCGCGTCGGGCTCGGGCATGGGAATCGAATCGGCCTACGTTCGGTAAGGATCGGGCATGTCGAGCCGCGCGAGGATCTTGCGCTCGAGGCCCTCCATCTCCTCGGCGGCCGCGTCCGATTGATGATCGTAGCCCAGAAGGTGCAGGAAGCCATGCACCGCAAGATGGGCAAGATGATGGGCGAAGGGTCGCGCCTCGGCTTCCGCTTCCCGGGCCACCGTCTCGTAGGAGATGGCGATGTCGCCGAAGTGTCTGGGCGCGATCGAGGGCGTGGCGGCAGCCGGGAAGGACAGAACGTTGGTCGGCTCGTCGATGCCCCGCCACTGGCGGTTCAATTCGCGGATCGCAGCATCATCCTCGATGAGCACGCCGATCACGCCCTCGACCGGACCCGCCGCCGCGTCCGCGGCGCGGATCGCGCGAGCGACGACGTCGAGCGCCTCGGGGGCGGCCGCGGCGGCGGCCGGCGCGACTTCGATTTCGAGCCGCATTCCCTCGACCTCGGCGGCGGCTGCGTGCTCGGGACGATGCACACTCACGACTTCGATTCCCGATCTACGCGGTCGTAGGCCTCGACGATCCGTGCCACGAGGTCGTTGCGCACGACGTCCTCCGGCGTGAAGGGCACGTGGCCGACGCCTTCGACCTCGGCCAGCAGCCGCACGGCGTCGATCAATCCGGATCGCTGCCCGGGCGGCAAATCGATTTGGCTGGGATCCCCGGTCACGATCATGCGGCTGTTCTCGCCCAGGCGCGTGAGGAACATCTTCATCTGCATGGCCGTGGTGTTCTGAGCCTCGTCGAGGATCACCACCGCATTGGAGAGCGTGCGCCCGCGCATGAACGCCAGCGGGGCGATCTCGATCTCCCCGGTCTGCAGCGCGCGTTCCACGATCCGCGCATCCATCATGTCGAACAGCGCGTCGTAGATCGGGCGCAGATAGGGATCGACCTTTTCCCGCATGTCGCCGGGCAGGAAGCCGAGCCGCTCGCCCGCCTCGACCGCCGGACGCGAAAGCACGATGCGGTCGACCTCCTTGCGCTCGAACAGCTGCACCGCATAGGCGACGGCGAGCCAGGTCTTGCCGGTGCCGGCGGGCCCGGTGCCGAACACCAGATGCCAGCGCTTGAGCGCGCGCAGATAGGCGTCCTGGCCCGGCGTGCGCGCCCGCACGGTGCGCTTGCGCAAATTGATCTCTTCGAAATTGCGCCGCGAGGTCTCCGGATCGAAATCGAACAGGGAGCCCTGCGAGATCGCCAGCCGAATCGCGCCTTCGACGTCCCCGGTGGTGACCTCGGCACCGCGCTTGAGCTGCTCGTAGAGGCCTTCGAGCACGCGGCGCGCCTGCTCGCAGGCCTCGCGCGAGCCCTCGATCGTCACCTGGTTGCCGCGCGAGTCGGCGATGACGCCGAGCCGGCGCTCGATCGAGGCGAGATTCTGCCCGTATTGTCCGAACAGCGCCGAGGCGAGCCGGTTGTCGTCGAACGTCATGACGATCTGGGTCGCGGTCCCCTCGCGGAACTCTCCGCCTGGAGCGAACTGGCCGGGATCCGTCGTGAACCTGGGCAAGTCTTCAGCTTCCTACCGCAAGCAAGGACGCGGTGCGATCCGAACGCGAGGCTTCGCCCGCAAGCCTTCCGAACAGGCTGTTGGAACCGATTTCCGTGACCGTCACCGGCACGATATCGCCGATCCGGCTTTCCGGCAGCATGATTTGCACCGGCTGCAGATAGGGCGAGCGGCCGACGAGCTGACCCGGGCGACGGCCTGGCTTTTCCAGCAGCACGTCCAAGGTCGTGCCGAGGCAGCGCGCGTTGAAGGCCGCCTGGTTGCGGTCGATCGCCGCTTGGAGCCGCGCCAGGCGTTCGTTCTTGACCGGTTCGGGTACCTGATCGGCCATGGCGGCGGCCGGCGTTCCCGGGCGCGGCGAATATTTGAACGAGAATGCGCCCGCGTAGCCGACTGCTTCGACGATCGACAGGGTCTGCCCGAAATCGGATTCGGTCTCGCCCGGGAAGCCGACGATGAAATCCGAGGAGAACGCCATGTCGGGGCGCGCGTCCCGCATGCGCGCCACAGTCCGCAAGTAATCCCTGCGTTCGTGCCGGCGGTTCATTGCGGCGAGCATGCGGTCGGAACCCGACTGCACCGGCAGATGCAGATGCGGCATCAGCTGCGGCAGGTCGCGATGCGCGGCGAGGAGGCTGTCGTCGACGTCGCGCGGATGGCTCGTGGTGTAGCGGATGCGGGCGATCCCGGAGAGCTCGACCGCCCGATGCAGCAGCCGGCCCAACGTCCATGCGCGGCCGTCGGGTCCCTCGCCATGGTAGGCATTGACGTTCTGGCCGATCAGCGTCACTTCGCGCACGCCGGCCCGAGCGAGATGCTTCACCTCGGCGATGATGTTTTCGACCGGACGCGAGATCTCCGCGCCGCGCGTATAGGGCACGACGCAGAACGTGCAGAACTTGTCGCAGCCCTCCTGCACGGTGACGAAAGCCGATACGCCGCGGCGCCGGATCGCCTCGCGGCCGGCCGGCTCGAGCGCGTCGAATTTGCTCTCCGCCGCGAACTCGGTGTCGACCAGCTTGCCTTCGCGCTCGGCGCGATCGAGCAGCGCGGGCAGGCGATGGTAATTCTGCGGTCCGACCACGATGTCGACCAGCGGCGCGCGGCGCAGGATCTCCTCGCCCTCCGCCTGCGCCACACAGCCGGCGACGACGATCCTCATGCGGCGGCCCTCGGCCTCGGCGCGCTCCTTCCATTTGCGAATGCGGCCGAGCTCCGAATAGACCTTCTCGGCCGCCTTCTCGCGGATGTGACAGGTGTTGAGGATCACCAACTCGGCCGTCTCGGCGGCGGGGGTTTCGACGAATCCTTCCCGCGTCAGCAGGTCCGCCATACGCTGCGAATCGTAGGCGTTCATCTGACAGCCGTAGGACTTGACGTGGAGCTTACGGGGTTCGCTCATGCCGCTCGGGTCGACGTCGATCCGGGCCGCTCGGGCTCACGGCGCATCTCGACGAATTCCGGTGCTTCCGTCATACCCTGTTCGCGGTCGGGGGCCTCTCTTACCGGCTTTCCGGGCAAAAAGGAATGGCCGCCGCTCCGCCCCGCCGGGCGATCCCGCAAGGCGGCCATGGTGAGCCCGCGCACGGTGAGTTCCAGTCGACTTTGCCAACGCTTTGCGATCCGTCTGCGCCTCCTATGCGACGGCTCGCCCCAGGTCAGGACGACGTCGAAACCGCCCTCCTCGAGCACCCGGATCAGGTGCGGCATCAGGTCCATGCCGCCATACCGGGCGGCCACGGGCCGGTGCAGGCATCCGATCGGCAGCCCGTGAGGCCGCGTATAAGCGACCGACAACGGCTGAATCAGCACTCGGCCGGAATGTTCCGCCTCGGCCAGCGCGTCGCGGGCGGCTCCGATGAGGGCCGAGCGCAGCATCAGCGCTTCTTCGCGTCGGCAAGCGGCACCGCGTAGAGCTCCAGACGATGATCGACGAGCCGATAGCCCAACCGGCGGGCGATATCGGCCTGCAGTCGCTCGATCTCCTCGGATTGAAATTCGATCACTTTCCCGCTTCTCAGGTCGATCAGATGATCGTGGTGCGTCTCGGAGATCTGCTCATAGCGCGCGCGGCCTTCGCGGAAATCGTGGCGTTCGATGATGCCGGCGTCCTCGAACAGTTTGACGGTGCGGTAAACGGTGGAGATGGAAATATGCGGGTCGACCTCCGCGCAGCGTCGATAGAGCTCCTCGACGTCCGGATGATCCGCGGATCGTGCCAGGACCTGGGCAATCACCCGCCGCTGCTCGGTCAAGCGCATGCCCTTGGCCACGCATTGCGCCTCGATCGCATTGAGCTTCGGCTCGGTCACGACCGGTCCCATCGATGCTCCGCTCTCGACCCTCCGCGATGCATCTTATTGAGGCGGCCGAACAGCGTCCACGCGCCGGTCACCCGAGGTCCCGGCGCAGGACGAGTGCACGCGATCCTCCGCCCGGGCGCGGATAATAGGCCTCGCGCCGGCCCACCTCGCGAAAACGGCGGCGGGCGTACAATTTTCGGGCCGCGATATTTTCGTCGTCCACTTCGAGAAACACCGTGCGCGCGTCGCGTCCGGCGAGCGCCCGAAGATGGAGATCGAGCAGGCGGCTGGCCACGCCCCGGCCGCGCCGCGAGGCAACGACGGCGACCGACAGGATTTCCGCCTCGTCGCCAGTCAGGCGGGAGAGGATGAAGCCGTTGAGATCGCGCCCGGTGCTGGCCCGATGCGCCAGCACGTCGCGGTCCAGCAGCAGCCGCTCGAACTCGTCCTCGGTCCAGCCGCGCCCGAACGAGGCCGCGTGCAGCTTTGCGAAGCTTGCCGCATCGCCGGGCCCGGCGATGGCGAGCTGCGGCGCGCCGCGCGCGAAGAGCCGAAACAGGCTCATCGCCGCGGCAATCGGGCGGCATCCTGCGGCCGGGCGTCCGGCCGGCGCAGGTAGAGTGGTTTGGGGAGCGCATGGGCGGTGTCCGCCGCCGCCCCCAACCGCGCGATCGATGCGAGCTGCGGCGCGCCCCGCGGCTCGATGGCCGGCACGGGGATTCCCTGCGGCCATTGTTCGGCAAGGATTTTGGCGCCGGACCCGACCACGATGGCGGCCCCGCTCGCGGCGCGGACGGCGTCCGGAACCGGCACGAGCCTCGGCGTGACCAGGATGCGTCCGCCCGGCCCGAACACCTCGAAATAGATTTGATCGTGCCGGGCATCGATGGCGGCGACCACGGGCCGGGTCTCGCCAGCGGCCAGATAGGGTGCGGCAAGCGCCGCCAGGGTCGAGACGCCGACCGCCGGCTTGCCGGCGGCAAGCGCGATGCCCCGGGCCGCGGCGATCCCGACTCTCAATCCGGTGAAGCTGCCGGGCCCCACCGTAACCGCGATGCGGTCGAGATGGGCGAACCCCTGGGCCGCCTGGTCCATCACCCGCGCGAGGAGCGGCATCAGGGCTTCGGCGTGGCCGCGCGTCATCGCGACGCTCTCCTGCGCCACCACACGATCCGGCGTCTCGATCACGCCGGCCGCGCAGGCCTCGAGCGCGGTGTCGATGGCCAGGATTCGCATGGACGTCCCTGCCCGCGGTCGGTAACCGGCGCGACCGCCCCATTCAGCGCGTCGGTACCACAGCGCCGCACCCAGGTCGCCGGGCCCAGCGTCGGGTTGGCGACCGGCGCAGGCGCATTGGGCCGGCGCAATCGGCGCGGCAGAGCGCGACGATCAGACCGGCCGCACCTCGGTGACGTCGGGGATGAAATGGCGCAGCAGGTTCTGGATGCCGTGGCGGAGCGTTGCGGTCGAAGACGGGCAACCCGAGCACGCTCCCTTCATGGCGAGATAGACCACGCCGTCCTTGTAGCCGCGGAACGTGATGTCGCCGCCGTCGCCGGCGACCGCCGGCCGAACGCGGGTCTCGATCAGCTCCTTGATGGTGGCGACGGTCTCGGCGTCCACCGGCTCGAAGAATTCTTCCGCTACCGCCGGGCCCTTCACTTCGGCGCGCACGATGGGAGCGCCCGACATGAAATGCTCCATGATGGCGCCGAGGATCGCCGGCTTCAGGTGCTGCCATTCGCCCGCCGCCTTGGTCACGGTGATGAAGTCGCTGCCGAGAAACACGCCGCTGACGCCCGCAATCTCGAACAGCCGTTCGGCGAGCGGCGATTGCGCCGCCTCTTCCGCAGTAGGCATGTCGAGCGTGCCGTCCGCGAGCACCGCCCGCCCGGGAAGGAACTTCAGCGTCGCCGGATTGGGCGTCGCTTCGGTCTGGATGAACATGGTCTTCTCTCCCTGGTCGGCGCGGGAGCAAAGGCCCGCGCGGCCGATCTCGTTGTACTAATTGGGGGTTTGGGGCGAAAGGTCAATGCGTCCCATCGCTGCCGCCGGGGAGGTATCGGCTCACGACATCGCGTCGAGGTCCTCGTCGCTCAGATGTCCCGGGACGATCGCGACCGGGATCGGAAACGTCCCCGCGGTCTTGCCGATATTGGAGACGAGCGGCCCAGGTCCCTCGGTGCCGGTGCCCGCCGCGAGCACCAGGATGGCGATGTCCTCGTCCTCGTCGATCAGCGTGAGGATCTCCTGGGCCTTGTCGCCTTCGCGGATCACCCGCTCGGGCGTGATGCCGGCCGCGCCATTGGCCCGGGAGGCGAAGCGGTCGAGCACGGCGTTGGCGGCTTCCTGGGCTTCCGCTTTCATGATGTCGGCGACCCCGAGCCATTGCTGGTGGCGGTCGTGCGGCTCGATCACCAAGAGCATCACCATTCCGGCGCCGGTGCGCGCGGCGCGCCGGCTGGCGTAATAGACCGCGCGGTCGCATTCCGGCGATTCGTCGATGATGACGAGGTATTTCGGCTTGTGGCCTGCCTCGTAGGCGCGGCGCTTGCGGCTCATCGGCCCTCCCCCGGGGTTCCGCCCGACCTCGGCAATCGGCGTCGCGTCTGCATGCTGCCATGCCCCTTGCGGCGGCGACAAGTGCGGGCTCAGCGCCGCACGAAGCCGACGATGTCCTTGACCGCCTTCATGGTATCGGCGGCCATCGCCTGGGCGCGGGCGGCACCCTCGCCCAGCACCGAATCGATATAAGTCGGATCCCCCACCAGACGTTTCATTTCCGCTCCGACCGGGCCGAGCTTGGCGACCGCGAGATCCGCGAGCGCCGCCTTGAAGTTCGAGAACGGGCCACCGCCGAACTCGCGCAGCACCGCTTCCTTGCTGCTCGCCGCGAGCGCCGCATAGATGCCGACCAGATTGTCGGCCTCCGGGCGCGCCTCGAGCCCCTCTTCCTCGCTCGGCAAGGGTTCCGGGTCGGTCTTGGCCTTGCGGATCTTTTGCGCGATCGCGCCGGCATCGTCGGTCAGGTTGATGCGCGAATAATCCGAGGCGTCGGATTTCGACATTTTTTTCGAACCGTCGCGCAGCGACATCACCCGCGTCGCGGGCCCGGTGATCAGCGGTTCGGGCAGCGGGAAAAAACCGTCGCCGTAGCCGTGGGCGTGGATTGAAGCCGCGTAATCCTTGTTGAATTTCTGCGCGATGTCGCGCGTGAGCTCGAGGTGCTGCTTCTGGTCCTCGCCGACCGGCACGTGGGTGGCGCGATAAGCGAGAATGTCCGCCGCCATCAGAATGGGATAGGAATAGAGGCCGATCGAGGCGTTCTCGCGGTCCTTGCCGGCCTTCTCCTTGAACTGGGTCATGCGGTTGAGCCAGCCGACGCGGGCGACGCAGTTGAAGATCCAGGCGAGCTCGGCGTGCTCGGCAACCTGGCTCTGGTTGAACACGATGTTCTTCTTGGGATCGATGCCGCAGGCGAGAAACGCCGCGGTGACCTCGCGGGTGTGGTGCGGCAATTCGGCCGGATCCTGCCATTGGGTGATGGCGTGCAGATCGACCACGCAGTACAGGCACTCGTAGTTCGCCTGCAAGGCGACGAAACGGGTGATCGCGCCGAGATAATTGCCGAGATGCAGGTTGCCGGTCGGCTGCACCCCGGAGAACACGCGCTCCCTGAACGGCATTGACGATCCCCAATCATCGCGGCCGCGCCACATGCCACGACGCCGCGGCTCGGCGCAAGGGCTCGGGCATGTTTGGCGGACGCGCAACGCTTCGCCGGCGAAGCCCGATCTCGGGCGTGCGGTCTCGGGCGTGCTTGCCGGCTCGCGGATGCTCGCTATAGTGCGCGGCCCTTTCCGCCGATCACTCGAGCTCCATGGCCATCACCCGCTTCGACGTTCTCGGCATCGGGAACGCCATCGTCGACATCATCGGCCGCGCGCGGGAAGATTTTTTGCTCCGCCACGGCATGCAGAAAGGCGCGATGACCCTGATCGAGGCGGCGCGCGCCCAGTCGATCTATGCGGCGATGGGGCCGGCGATCGAAATCTCCGGCGGCTCGGCCGCCAATACCATCGTCGGCGTCGCGAGCTTCGGCGCCTCCGCGGCATTCATCGGCAAGGTCAGGGACGACGAGCTCGGCCGCACCTTCGCGCATGACATCCGCGCGGTGGGCGTCGCCTTCGACACTCCGCCCGCCGCGCGTGGTGCTTCGACCGGGCGCTGCTACATCCTGGTCACGCCCGACGGCGAGCGCACCATGAATACCTATCTGGGGGCTGCGCAGGAGCTCGGTCCCGACGATATCGATGCCGAGATGGTCGCCGCGAGCGCCATCACCTATCTCGAGGGCTATCTGTGGGACCCCAAGAACGCCAAGGACGCCTTCCTCAAGGCGGCCGGCGTCGCCCACGAGGCGCGGCGGCTGGTGGCGCTGACCTTGTCGGACGCGTTCTGCGTCGATCGCTGGCGCGAGGAATTCCTGCAGCTGATCCGCGGCGGAATAGTCGACGTCACCTTCGCCAACGAATCGGAAGTCAAGAGCCTCTATCAGACCGCGGATTTCGACACCGCGGTTTCCGCCCTGCGCCGGGACGCCGCTCTTGCGGTAGTGACCCGCAGCGAGCAAGGCTGCTGCATCGTTTCCCGGGAGGGCACGCAGCGCGTCGCCGCGGTTCCGATCGAGCGGCTGGTCGACGCGACCGGCGCCGGAGATCTATTCGCGGCGGGATTCCTGTTCGGGCTCGCGCGCGGCGTCGATCTTTCGACCGCGGCCAGACTCGGCGCGCTCGCCGCCGCCGAAGTGATCCAGCATCTCGGCGCCCGGCCCGAGACTTCGCTCGAGGCGCTGGCGCAGCAGAACCGTCTGCCGGCCTGAGCGCGTTGCGCGCGTCCGCTCCGTGTCCGGCGGCGCTAACCAATTGGTAAGCACCGCATGGTTACGAATGGGTGAATCCGAACGGGGACGAGCCCATGAAGAAGCGCAGGAATACGCCGCAAGCCGACGATGCCACGGAGACGATCGCGATTGGAGCTGTGCCCGAGCCGGGCGGCACCGCACGCGCAACCGAGATCGCCCAGGAATGCGCGATGATTGCCCAGGAATGCACGATCGCGACGGCGCCCAAGGTTGCGGATGCGCCCGCTCCGGCCGCGGCCGAAACGCCGCAGCGGCAAATGCCGCCCGAACCGGCCAGCATCCAAGCCGCGCATGCGCGCAAGGAGCCGCCGGCATTGCCGCGCGCGGCAATCCTCGGCCCGTCACCGGGCGTAGCGCCGCGTGTGGAAAGTCCGGTCCCGAACCCGAGCGTGAGCACCCCGGTTGCGGCCGCGGCCGCGACCGAGCGGCGCCCGCGCCGTTTCGCGCTGCTCGCCGCGTGCCTTGCGCTCTCGGCGAGCCTCGGCGCGATCGGCGGCTCGCTCGCGGTCGCCGAAATCGGCCGTCTGCTCGCGCCGCCGCCACCGCCGGCTGCCCCGGCCGCGGCGGCACATGGCGACGCCTCGGAGGAAATTCGGGCGCTCAAGGATTCCGTCGCGCAGCTGCGCACGAATCTGAAAACGATCGGCGACAATGTCGCGGCGGTCCGCGCCAGCCTCAACGCCTCGTTTTCGAGCTCGACCGCGCAGTTTGCGAAGCTCACCGAGGCGATCGACAAGCTCGATCGCCACAACACGGAGCGCCATGCCGCGGCCGCGGCCGCGCCGCCGCCCACCCCGGCGGCCGAGACCACCGGCTCGATTGCGGCCGCGCCGGGCGCCAAGCCGGCGAAGCCCGGGGTGGTCGACGGCTGGGTGCTGCGCAAGGCCTATCGCGGCGCGGCGCTGGTCGAGGGCCGCTACGGCATCATCGAGATCGAGCCGGGCGACAATCTGCCGGGCGTGGGCCGCGTCGAGGAGATCAAGCGCCAGGACGGCCACTGGGTGGTGGTGACGCCGAAAGGCCTGATCGTCGGATTGCAATAGGCGGCTTCTACCTCCCCTTCAGAGAGGTCGGCGAGCGTCCTTGGACGCGGGCCGGGTGGGGTTCTTCATCGCCTCCCCACCCCGCGCGCTCGCCGAACTCGGGTGTTCCCGAGTTCGGCCAATCATGAAAATTGGTCCAAGTCGGAAACATCCGACTTGGACCGCGCGACCTTCCCCTCCGGGGAGGGAAAAGCAAGAGCCTCGCCGCTTCGTGAACCTTGACGCCGGCTCGCATGCCGCGCCCGCTTTGCTATGCTGGCATCGCTCGAGCCCGGGAGCCTCGCATGCCATCTGTCGCGAACGTCCTGCGTCTCTTGTTCGCGGCGCTCGCGCTCGCCTTGCCGGGCGCCCGCGCGCTCGCGGCGGAGCCGCCGTCCGCGCCGGGCGACGCGGAGCGCCGATGTCCCGGGTTCATCGCCGGCCTGCCCGACGTCCGTTTCGTGAAATTCGAGCGCGCGGCGATCGGCGAAGGCGAGGTGCGCCTCACCTATGTCGGCCATTCGACCTTCCTGATCGAAAGCCCGCGTCTCGTGCGCATCGCGACCGACTACAACGATTACCTCAAGCCGCCGATGCTGCCCGACATCGTCACCATGAACCACGCGCACTCGACGCACTTTACGAATGCGCCGGATCCGGCCATCAAGTTCGTGCTGCGCGGCTGGAACGACGACGGCTCGCCGGCGCTCCGCGACATGAGCTTTCAGGACGTGCGGGTTCGCAACGTGCCGACCAACATCCGCGACTGGGGAGGCGGCACCGAGCGCCACGGCAATTCGATCTTCGTGTTCGAGGTCGCGCAGCTGTGCATCGCCCATCTCGGCCATCTGCATCACACGCTCACCAAGCAGCAGCTCGACGACATCGGCCGCCTCGACGTGGTGCTGGCGCCGGTCGACGGCACCTACACGCTCGACCTCGAGGGCATGATGGAAGTGCTCCAAGCCCTCAAGGCGCCGATGATGATCCCGATGCATTATTTCAGCGCGTTCACGCTCGAGCGCTTTCTCGATCGCGCCA
>DASWCW010000158.1:0-38589 GCA_036395835.1 Xanthobacteraceae bacterium | reverse complement strand
CTTCCGGGCGACGCCGCGACCCGGTATGATCCGCGCCGCTATCGCGTAACGTCGGATGCTTTTGAAGATTGCCCATGCGTTTGATCTTCACGCTCGCCTCCCGCAACTTGTTTCACGATCGGGTTCGTTTCGTTGCCACCGTGGTCGGGATCGTGTTCTCGATCGTTCTGGTCGCGGTGCAACTCGGGCTCTTCATGGGTTTCGAGCGCATGATCACCACCATGATCGACCATTCGCAGGCCGATCTTTGGATCGCGCCTGCCGAGACGAAGAACTTCGAGGCCACCTCGCTGTTGGACGGACGCGAGCGGTTCCAGGCATTGGCGGTCCAAGGGGTCACGGCTGCGATCCCGGTGACGATCGGCTTCGCGCTTTGGCGCAAATCGGACGGCTCGGCGATGCCGGTGTTCGTCATCGGCGTCGAGCCCGGCGGATTGCAGCCGTGGAATCTCGCAGAAGGCAGTCTCGACGATCTCTCCGCGCCCGGCGCCGTGGCGGTTGACCGCTCCTATTTCGGGCGGCTCGGGGTATCGCGGATCGGCGACACCGCGGAAATCCGGGATCAGAAGGCGCGGGTGGCTGTTGTCACCCGAGGCATCCGGTCCTTTACGACCACGCCCTACGTGTTCACCACGATCGATCGCGCGCGGGACTATATGGGGGCGCCGCCGAACAAGGCCACATTTTTCATCGTGCGCACCGAGCCGGGGACGAGCATCGAGCGCGTGCGCGCCCAGATCACGGCAAGGCTGTCGGACGCCGAGGTGCTCACGTCGGATGAATTTCGCGGCCGCAGCCGGGTTTTCTGGCTGTTCGGCACCGGCGCGGGAGCCGCGCTGTTCGCCAGCGCCCTGCTCGGCCTCATCGTCGGAACCGTCATTGTCGCGCAGACGCTCTATTCCAGCACCAAGGATCACCTCAACGAGTTCGCCACGCTGCGCGCCATCGGCTCGTCCCGGGCCTATATCTATCGGGTGATCCTCTGGCAGGCGCTGCTCAGCGCCGTCATCGGCTTCTCGATCGCCGCCGGCATCGCCATGGCGCTGGTCGCGGCCACCCAGAACACCGCCTTGCCCATCGTGATGACTCCCGGGCTGACGCTCGGTCTGTTCGCGCTCACCTTGGCCATGTGCGCCTTCTCGGCGATCTCCGCCATTACCGTCGTGACCCGCCTCGATCCAGCCATGGTCTTCACGCGATGACCGAGCCGGTGATCGAGGCCGTGGATATCGCGAGAATCCTCGGCGAGGGGGCGTGGCGGGTCGAAGCCCTGCGAGGCATCGATCTGTCGCTCCGAGGCGGGGAGCTGACGCTGCTCATGGGGCCGTCCGGCAGCGGCAAGACCACGTTGCTCTCCGTGCTCGGATGCATCCTGTCGCCGACGCGAGGCACGGTCCGCATCCTCGGACGTCCCACGACCGGAGCGCGTGCCGAACAGCTCGCCGAGCTGCGGCGACGACACGTCGGATTTATTTTCCAGTCGTATCATCTGTTTCCGACGCTGACCGCGTTGGAAAACGTTCGCCTGGTGCTGGACGTGCGCGGCGAGCGCTCCCGTCGCGCGCGAGCCAAGGCAAACGATGCGCTGGCGGCGGTCGGTCTTTCGCACAAGGTGAGATCGTTTCCCCGGGAGCTCAGCGGCGGCGAGCAGCAGCGCGTCGCGATCGCGCGGGCGATCGTGGGAGATGCCTCCGCGATCCTTGCCGATGAGCCGACCGGGGCGCTGGACAGCGAGAACGGACATGCCATCATGACGGTGCTGGCGGGGATCGCGAAGGACCCCTCGCGCGCCGTCTTCGTCGTTACGCACGATCCGCGTATCTTGCCGTTCGCGCAGCGAATCGTGCGCATCGAAGACGGACGCATCGTCGGCGAGGAACGGGCGGGCACCGGGCCTGCGCCGGCGCAATCCGCGAGCCAGCTGGGGTAAACGTGGAGTTCATGCAAAGGCCAGGCAGGACGATAGCGGCGTTGGTAGCGGTCTTGCTCGCGGCCGTCGTCACCGCGTTCCTGGTCGCGGCGCCGTTCCGCGCCGAGGAAGCATCGACTGCGGCGCCCTCGGGCGCATCCGGGCAGAAGCGCTGGACTGCGGTTGCGCCGGGCCGGGTCGAACCGCTGTCGCGGGAGATCAAGATCGCGGCGCCCGTCATCGGCCGCATTGCCGAAGTGCTGGTCAAGCCCAACGACAAGGTGTTCGCCGGCGAGCTGCTGGTTCGGCTCGATGACAGCGAGGCGCTCGCCCGATTGGCCGCGTCCGAAGCGCAGGCCGCGCTGCGCAAGCGGGTCCGCAACGACGCATCTACCCCCAAGGGCTCGGCCGAGCGCCGCAAGGTCGAGGATGCGGTCGCCGATGCCGAACGAGCCGTTGCGGAAGCGCGTGCCGGGCTCGACCGCACCGCGGCGGCGCGCCGGACCGGCCGCACGTCGCAGGCCGGGCTCGATGCCGCCCGGCTCGCACTGTCGCTGGCGCAGGATCGGCTTCGCGAGCAGCAAGATGCGCTGCGCAGAGTAAAAGCGGCGGCTGGTACGGCCTTGCCGAGCCGACTGGAAGGCGAGCTCAACGTCTCTCGCGCGGAACTGACGCTTGCCGAGGCGGAGCTGGAAAAGACCCGGATTCGCGCGCCGCTCGCCGGCACCGTGCTCCAGGTCCAGGCCAAGGTTGGCGAGCTGGCGCCGCCCTCATCGGAGCAGCCGCTGGTGCTGCTCGGCGATGTCTCGGCCTTGCGGGTGCGCGCGGAATTGGACGAGAAGGATCTGGTCAAAATTCGCGTCGGCCAGCGCGTGTTCGTGCGTGTGGACGCGTTTCGCGACCGGGAATTCGAAGGAAAAGTCGCCTCCATCGATCAGGTCGTGGGGCCGAGCCGGATCAGCGCCCGCGGGCAGCGCAAGTTCAGCGACGTCGACGTGATGGAGGTACTCGTGGATTTGGCGGATCCCGGGCCGCTGGTGCCGGGCATGCAGGCCGATGTGTATTTCAGCTCGGACACGCCGGGGCGGCTGGGATCGCAATAGCGGTACTCTCGCGTCATCGCTAGCGCGCGTTCTTCCAGCGGGCATCGATCGTTGCAGCCATTCGCGCGGGCACCGCGAACAGCCGGCCCCATCCCTCGACCCGGCTGGGATCGATCCCGGCACTCTCCAGGCTGCCGAACACCGCGGTCGCGATGGTGTCGTAGACCGGCACGCCGAGCCCGCGCTCCCAGCCTTCGACCAGCGGCGCTGACCACAGATTCGTGCAGAAGGTCGTGAGCGCCTGGGCCTTGCTCACAGCCGCCGAGCGCACCATGGCATCGAGTTCCGCCTCGCCCACCTGCGCGAAGCTGAAATTGTCGCTGCGCGAGGAATGTCGCTCGGCGACGCACGCGAACCCTTCGGCCCGGAAGGTTTCGATGATTCGCTGCTGGATGTCCTCGGTATAGGGCGAGACGAGCGCAAAACTTTCGACCGCGGTCCGCCGCAAGAGCTCGACCAGACTAAGGACCGAAGTGGCCGCCGGAATGCCGGTCGCCTGGGTGATGCGCTCGCACAGCCGCCGGTCCTGATCGAGCCCGAGCCAGCCGGACGAAGTGCCGTTCCAGCAGATCACGTCGACCTTGGCCTCGGCGAGCAGCTCCGCGGCTTCGAGCATCGGTTTCTCGGCGAACTGCCCGAGCGCCCGATCCGACAGCGCGATCTCGGTGACGCGGAAGCGCGAAAAATGCGCGCTGACGTCGGGCAAGCCTATCAGCATCGCCTGGACGACGGGCTCCAGCACCGTGTTCGACGACGGGGTGAGCATTCCGAGCCGATATTTCGCTTTCGTCATCGTGGCGCTTCCGGTCGCGTCTCGCGCACCTGTGCTATCGGCCCTCCGACACGCGCGCAAGAGATCGCAATGCGGGTCGCGCGCGTGCAGCCTTGGTAGTACGCTTGGATGCTGGCCGGCCGAACAGGAGGCCCCGGGAGAGATCGTGGCTCAGCTCGACACCGTGATCCGCGGCGGCACGATTGCGACCGCCGCCGACGTGATTGCCTGCGACGTCGGCATCCGCGCCGGACGCATCGTCGCGCTCGGGGAGGACCTCGGCCCCGCCCGCCAGGTGGTCGACGCGCGCGGAAGATTCGTGCTTCCGGGCGGGATCGACAGTCATGTGCACCTCGCGCAGCCGTTCGGCGACGGTGTCGTGATGGCTGACGATTTCGTCTCCGGCACGCGGGCGGCCGCGTGCGGCGGCAGCACCAGTGTGCTGAGCTATTGCCTGCAGGCCAAAGGCCAGACCCTGCGCGAGGCGCTCGATAATTATCACGCCTCGGCGAACGGAAAGGCCTACGTCGATCACGGCTTTCATCTGATCATCGCCGATCCGACCCCGGCCGTGATCGGGCAGGAGCTTCCCGCGCTCGTGCGCGACGGCTATCCGTCGTTCAAGGTGTTCATGACCTACGAGGGCTTGGCGCTGTCCGACCTCGAGATCCTCAACGTGCTGGCGGTCGCGCGCGAGGCCGGCGCGCTGGTGCAGATCCATGCGGAAAATTACGATGCCATCCGTTTCCTGACCGATCGGCTCGAACGCGGCGGCCGCATCGCGCCGAAATTTCACGCCACTTCGCGGCCGATTGCGGTCGAGCGCGAGGCGACCCACCGCGCCATCACGCTCGCCGAGCTCGTCGACGTGCCGATCGTCATCGTCCACGTCTCCAATCGCCAGGCGATGGAGGAAATCCGGCGGGCGCAGATTCGCGGTCTCAAGATTTCGGGCGAGACCTGCCCGCAATATCTGGTGCTGACCGAAAAGGATCTCGATGGCCTCGGCATGGAAGGCGCCAAATACGTGTGCAGTCCGCCGCCGCGCGACGAAGCGAGCCAGGCGGCGTGCTGGGAGGGGATCACGAGCGGCGTGTTCAGCCTGTTCTCCTCCGATCACTGCCCGTTCCGCTACGAGGACCCGCACGGCAAGCTGCATCCGAAGGCGCGCACCAGCTTCCGCTGGGTGCCGAACGGCATACCGGGCGTCGAGACGCGGCTGCCGATCCTCTTTTCCGAAGGCGTGTCGAAGGGCCGGATCGACTTGCCGCGCTTCGTGGCGCTCACCGCGACCAATCACGCCAAGCTCTATGGCCTCTATCCGCGCAAGGGCACGATCGCAGTCGGCAGCGACGCCGATATCGTACTGTGGGATCCCGATCGCGAGCAGACGATTTCACAAGACATCCTGCATCACGGCGCGGACTACACGCCCTATGAAGGCTTGCGTGTGAAGGGTTGGCCTGCGCTGGTGATGCTGCGCGGGAAGATCATCGTCGAGGACGGGCGGCTCCTGGGCCACGCCGGCGACGGGGCGTTCCTCAAGCGCGAAGCGTCGAATCCCGTGCAACCATCCGAACATTCGTAGTCCGGGCGCTGAGGCGCAGCCACAACCTGCCGGAGATTGCCAGGCTTCCACCGTTGGTGACACACTCGATGATCGGGTGAGACAATGCCGCGCCGTCAAGCGCGGTAGCGAGGGAGAATCACCATGCTGTATCGTTTGCTGACAGGGCTCGGCGTCGCCGTCGCCATGGCGGCGGGCGCCGCCGCGCAGGAGCTGCCGAAGACGCATTTCAAGGTGATCGGGCTCAACAGCCCGACGCCGGTCTCGATCGTCGACGAGCTGCCGTTCTGGCGCAAGACCATCCCGGAGGCCTCCAAGGGGGCGGTCACCGCCGACGTCACCCCGCTCGATCAGATGGGGATCGACGACAAGACCATGCTGCGGCTGCTCAAGCTCGGCGTCATGGACTTCGCCGCCATGGACATATCGAAGATGGCCGGCGACGACCCGCGCTTCGAGGCCTGCGATCTCGCCGGCCTGACCCTCGATCCGGACAAGGCGCGCGCCGGCTGCAACGCCTATCGCGACACCATCGACCGGCAGATGCAGAAGAACTGGAACGCCAAACTGCTGGCGTTCGGCGGCAACACGCCCCAGGTGTTGTGGTGCCGCGAGATCGTCAGCGGCCTCGACAGCTTCAAGGGCAAGAAGATTCGCGTCTTCAACAACACCATGCGTGACTTCCTCGGCGGCCTCGGCGCCACCGCGGTGAGCATGGCGTTCGCCGAAGTGGTGCCGGCGCTCAACAACGGCGTCGTCGATTGCGCGGTCACCGGCAGCCTTTCGGGCAATACCGCGGGCTGGAACGAGGTGACGAAGTCGATCTACCCAATGTCGCTCGGCTGGAGCATCAACGTGCTCGCGGTGAATCTGAGCAGCTGGAACCGGCTCGATCCGAAGGTGCAGCAATTCATCCTCGACCAGATCAAGGCCTATGAGGACAAGATGTGGGCGACGATCAAGACCACCACGGCCGAGGCGGAGAACTGCAATACCGACGAGCAGCCCTGCACCATGGGCAAGCTGGCGAAATCCACCATCGTTCCGGTCAAGCCGGAAGAGGCCCAGACCCACAAGCAGCTGGTCGAGGGTGCGGTGCTCGCCGGCTGGGCCAAGCGCTGCGGCGCCGAATGCGCCAAGCAGTGGAACGAGACCGTCGGCAAGATTCTGGGGCTGAAGGCGCCGACCTCGTAACGCTTGCCTTAAGAAATGCCTCTGACCCCAACCCTGTCCCCGCAAGCGGGGAGAGGCAGTCTTTTGCGGCTCGCTTCGAGCCGAATGCGATAGCCCTGCGGAGTTTTCGGCGCATGGAAAAGCTGATGGCGGAGGTGCGCCGCTTCTCGCTTTGGGGGCTCTGGCTCGGCGGCGCGCTGGTGTTGCTGGCCGCAGTCCTGATCGGCATCGACGTCTTGATGCGAAAATTTCTGGCCCGCTCGATCGGCGGCGCCGACGAGCTCGCGGGCTACTCGCTCGCCATCGGCACCGCCTGGGGGCTCGGCGCGGCGCTGATCGACCGCGCCCATATCCGCATCGATTCGCTCTATGGGCTGTTTCCGAAGAAGCTGCGCCTCTTTCTCGACGGGGTGGCGCTGCTGCTGTTCATCGGATTTTTCGGGCTGATGAGCTGGCATGGGCTCGGCGTCGTCTCGCAATCGTGGACGGCGGGCTCGCGCAGCCAGTCGGCGCTGGAGACGCCGACCGTGATCCCGCAATTGCTGTGGCTCGCCGGGCTGCTCGGCTTCGTCGCGATCGGCATGCTGTTGCTGATCCACGCGCTGATCCTGGGCTGGCAAGGCCACCTCAACCGCATGGCCAAGGCCATCAGCACCCGTTCGGCCGAAGAGGAAGTCGAGGAGGAGATCCGCGATCTGGTGGAGCGGCAGGAAGGCGAGGCTTCCTGACATGCTCCCTCTCACCATGCTGCTCCTGGTCGGCCTGCTGGCGCTCGCGGTGCCGGTCGCAGCCGGCCTCGGCATTCTCGGCCTCGTGCTCTCCGGGGTGTATTCGCCGTTGCCGCTTTCGCTGGCGATGGGCGAGATCGCCTGGGGCACGTCCAACAATTTCCTGCTCGTCGCCATTCCGTTCTTCGTGCTGCTCGGCGAGATCCTGCTGCGCTCGGGAATGGCCGAGCGGATGTACAACGCGCTGGTGCTGTGGATGCCGTGGCTGCCCGGCGGGCTGATGCATTCCAACATCGCCGCCTGCGCGATGTTCGCCGCGACCTCGGGCTCGAGCGTGGCGACCGCGGCCACCATCGGCACCGTGGCGATGGGCGAGATTGAGAAGCACGGCTATTCGGAACGGCTGTTTCTCGGCACCATCGCGGCCGGTGGCACGCTCGGCATCCTGATCCCGCCGTCGATCAACATGATCGTCTACGGTGTTCTGACCGAGACCTCGATCCCGAAGCTCTATCTCGCGGGCTTCGTTCCGGGCATCGTGCTGGCGAGCCTGTTCAGCCTCACCGTGCTGATCTTCTGCATCGCCAGGCCGGAGCTCGGCGGCAGGCCGACTTCGGCGACCTGGGAGCAGCGCTTCCGGGCGCTGCCCGATCTGCTGCCGCCGCTCATCATCTTTCTCGCCGTGATCGGCTCGATCTATGCCGGCTGGGCGACGGCGACGGAATCCGCCGCGCTCGGCGTGATCGCCGCGGTCGGCATCGCCGCCTGGAACCGGCGACTGACGCTGCGCGTCATGCTGCACGCGTTCGAGGGCACGATGCGCACCACCGCCATGATCATGGCGATTCTGCTCGCCGCCTATTTCCTCAATTTCGTCATTACCTCGATCGGCCTGACCTCTCAGCTCAACCGCTTGATCACCAGCCTCGGGCTGACCCCGACCGAGCTTTTGATCGTGGTGGTGCTCTTCTATTTCATTCTCGGCATGTTCATGGAGACGCTGTCGATGATGGTGGCGACGGTGCCGATCATCGCGCCGATCATGTTCAAGGCCGGCTACGACCCGGTGTGGTTCGGGATCATCGTCATCATCCTGATCGAGCTCGCGATGATCACGCCGCCGGTCGGCATCAACCTTTACGTGGTGCAGGGCCTGCGCAAGCGCGGCAAGATCGACGACGTGATCGTCGGCGCCTCGCCGTTCGTGATCACGATGCTGATCATGCTCGTGATCTTGTCATACTGGCCGCAGGTCGCGCTGTGGCTGCCGCGATTAGCGGGGAATTAGACTAACACTGAGCGTCATTCCGGAAGCCGCGAAGCGGCTATCCGGAACCTATGAACACCGGATCCCTCCGTGTGCATGGGTTCCAGGTTCGCGCGCTGGCGCGCGCGCCCCGGAATGACGGTGGATTGTTTGCTGCTGCCTCAGCCCGGCTGCATCACGATATTGCCGGCGGCATCGAGCGCGGCGCGCCAGCCCGGCGGCACGACGCAGGTCGCATCGTATTCCTCGACGATCAGCGGTCCGGCGTGCCCGGTCTTGCCGGCCACAAGATCCGAGCGTCGCAGCACCGGCGTCTCGACAAAGCCGTGCTCCGAGCCGAACCAGGCGGGCCGCGGCGGCGGCAGCGGCGGCTCGCGCCGGTTCGAGATGAGGCGCTCGGGCACGCGAGTTCCCTCGCGCAGTCCCGCGCCCACGACCTGAATCGCGACGAGCTCGACCGGCTCCTCCGGACCGGCGCGGTGGCCGTAGGTGCGCTCGTGCTCATCTGCGAATGCCGCTTCGAGCCGCGCGACCATGCGGGCATCGATCGGGCCGTCGGGGACCGGCACCACGAGCTCATAAGTCTGCCCGCTGTAGTGCAGCGCCGCCGAGCGCTTGATCGTCGCGCGCGCGGCCGGAAAGCCCTCGGCTGCGAGCTGCTCGCGCGCCTGTTTCGCCAATAGGTTCCAGGCCTCGTCGATCTCGCCGAGATCGCCGCCTCGCAGCAGCCGGCGCAGCGTGCGCGCGTAATGATGCTCGACGTCGGCGTAAAGCAGGCCGAACGAGGAGAACAGGCCCGGGGAGGGCGGCACCACCACGCGGTCGATTCCGAGCGCGGATGCCATGCTGGCCGCGAACAGCGGGCCGCTGCCGCCGAAGGCGAACAGCGCGAAATCGCGCGGGTCGCGTCCGCGTTCGGTCGACACCGCCTTGATGGCGCGGATCATGTTGGACGCCGCGATTTGGCAGGCGCCATAGGCGGCCGGCTCCAAGGCCATGCCGAGCGGCTCGGCGATTTTTTCCATGAACGCGGCGTGTGCCTTGTCGGCATCGAGCTCGAGCGCCCCGCCGACGAGATAATGCGGGTTCATATAACCGAGCAGCACATTGGCGTCGGTGATCGTCGGAATTTCTCCGCCCTTGCCGTAGCAGACCGGCCCCGGCACGGCGCCAGCGCTCTCGGGCCCGACCTGCAGCGCGCCGCCCGCGTCGATCCACACATGCGAGCCGCCGCCGGCGCCGACCTCGGCGAGATCGATCGCCGGGACTTTCAGCGTGTACCCGGCTCCGGTCAGCAGCCGCGAGCCGATCATGATTCCGGCGCCGACCGCATATTCCTGCGCGCGCGTCACTTCGCCGTGCTCGACGATCGCGGCCTTCGCGGTGGTGCCGCCCATGTCGAAGGTGATGAGGTTCTCGAGCTCCTTCGCGTGCGCCAGTGCCTGCGCGCCGACGACGCCGCCGGCGGGACCGGATTCGATGATGTGGATCGGCCGCTCCGCCGCGACCGCATCCGTGGTCAGCCCGCCGTTCGATTGCATCAGCAGGAGCGGGGCGGGGATGCCGGCGCGGTCGAGCCCGGCGCGCAGCGCGCGCAGATAGGTGGCGACGACCGGCATCACATAGGCGTTGATCACGGTCGTCGAGGTGCGCTCGTATTCCTTGATCTCGGGCAGCACCTCGCAGGAAATGCTCGAGGGAATGCGTGGCGCCTTGCGGGCGATGATCTCTTTGAGCATCAGCTCGTGCACCGGATTGGCGAACGAGTTGATGAGACACACCGCGATCGCCTCCACGTTCTCGGCCAGCAATGCGTCGACCGCCCTCTCGGCATCGGCCGGATCGAGCGCGCGCTCGATCGCGCCCTTGTGGGCAATCCGCTCGTCGACGACCTTGCGCAGATAGCGCTCGACCAGCGGCGCGGGCTTGGTCCAGGCCATGTCGTAGAGCCGCGGCATGCGCAGCGTGCGGATCTCGAGCACGTCGCGGAAGCCCTTGGTGGTGATCAGGCCGACCCGCGCCCCCTTGTGCTCGAGGATCGCATTCGATGCGACCGTGGTTCCGTGCCGGATCTCCTCGATGCTCCGGCCACTCACGCCGATCGCGCGGAAAACCTCGCGGAGACCGTCGACGATGGCCGCGGCATAATCGTCGACCGTGGAGGACACCTTGCTGGTGTGGATGCTGCCGTCCGAGCCCAGCAGCACGATGTCGGTGAAGGTGCCGCCGATATCGACACCGACGCGGTAGGTCGCTGCCATCACGCGGATTTCGCGGCAGTCACGGCCGGCGGCGGATCGTGGCGTTGCACCTTGGGCGTCTCGCGCCAGCCGCGGCTCGCCCGGATCCCGGCGCGGCGTTTCGCGGTGGCGGCGGCATCGACGCGCCAAGCCTTGGTGTCGATCACCACGCCGTAGTCTCGCTCCGCCGTTTCCGGCGAGAGCAATTCGTTGCGCACGTCGCGCAATACCGCGGCGGGGTCGCGCTCGAGCGGGTCGCCGAACCCGCCGGCGCCGGCGAGCACGTGGCGGAATACGTCGCCCTTGCGGATCGTCATGGTGAATTTCGACGGCAGCAGGCGGTTCTCGCTATCCGGATTGAGATAATTCTCGGACGGCTGACCCGGGCTGCCGCCGTAGAGGCCGAACGGCCGGTGGTCGCGGCGATCCGAGCGCACTTGGAGCACCCCTTCCGGCTCGAGGAAGCGGTAGTCGCGCCGGAACGGGACGCCGCCGCGGAATTTTCCGGCGCCGGCCTTGTCCGGCACGAACTCGTAGGCGGTGAGCTCGATCGGATGCTCCGCTTCCGTCACTTCGATCGAGGTCGATGCCATGTTGGCGAACATGTGCGAATTGCCGTCGAGGCCGTCCGCCCACGGTCGCGCGCCCCAGGCCCCGCAGGTGAAATCGACGTAGATGAACGGCCGGCGGTCGGCGTAATAGCCGCCGATGCTGATGCCGGTGTTGCCGCCGTCGCCCGCAGCCATCACCTCATCGGGCAGCATCATGGCGAGCGCGCCGAACATGCAGTCGACCATGCGGAACCCGGTCAGCCCGCGCGCGGCGCAGGCGGCCGGCAGCACGCCGTTGCCCACCGTGCCCGGCGGGCAGATCACCTCGATGGCGCGGAACACGCCTTCGTTGTTGGGAATGCCCTGCGGCAGCACGGAACGCACCGCCGTGTAGCTCGCCGCCTTGGTGAACGACAGCGTATTGTTGATCGCGCCTTTGACCTGCTCGCCCGTGCCGGTCCAGTCGACGATCATGTGATCGCCGCGCTTGCGGACCGTGACGAACAGCCGGATCGGCTTGCCGTAATCGATGCCGTCGTCATCGATGAAATCCTCGAAGCTCCACTCCCCGTCCGGAAGCTCGCGCAACGCGGCGCGGGTCAGCCGCTCGGCGTAATCGATGAGCTCGCCGAGGAATCGTTTGGTTTGTTGCGCCCCGTACCGCGACACGACCTCGGCAAAGCGCTGCTCGGCGATGTGGCAGGCGGCGAGCTGCGCGCGCAGATCGCCGAACACCTGCACGGGCACGCGAACGTTGCGCTCGATGAAGGTCATGATGGTTCGATTGAGCCGGCCGGCGTCGTAAAGCTTCATCGGCGCGATGCGCAGGCCTTCGGCGTAGATCTCGGTCGAATCCGAGGCGTTGGAACCCGCGACGCGGCCGCCGACGTCGGTGTGGTGGCACACCGTGCAGGCGAACGCCAGCCGCTCGCCTTCGTGAAACAGCGGCTTGAAGATGAAGATGTCCGGCAGGTGCATGCCACCGTCGAACGGATCGTTCATGATGAACACGTCGCCCGGCGCGATAGTTTCGGCGAAATGCCGCATGATGGATTCCATCGCGGTCGGCACCGAGCCGAGGTGCCCCGGCAGCGTCAATCCTTGCGCCGCGAGCTTGCCGTTTGCATCGGCGAAGCCGGTCGAGTAGTCCATATTGTCCTTGAGCACGCCCGAGTAGGTGGTTCGGAACACCGTCAGCGCCATCTCGTCCGCGATGGAGAAGATCGCGTTCTTGAACAGCTCGAAGGCGAACGGATCGCGTGTGTCGGCCACTGCGGAAGGTCCTTAAGGTTGCCGCAAGCGCGGCGAGGGCGGGGCTTTCGTCCGCATGTCACCGCAGCGGGCGGCGCTTGGCAAGGGCCGCGGCTCTGCATGCGGAACATGGATCGGTGCGAGGTAGAGCATGATATCGGCGCCGGCCAGAGTTGGTGCGCACGTCTCCGAGATCGATACGCCCGCGCTGCTGATCGAGCTCGATGCGCTCGAGCGCAACATCCGCCGCATGCAGGAGCGCATCGCGGGAACCAGGCTTCGGCTGCGGCCGCACGCCAAGACCCACAAGAGCACCGCGATCGCCAATATGCAGGTCGCCGCCGGCGCCGTCGGCGTTTGCTGTCAGAAGGTATCCGAGGCCGAGATCATGGTCGATGGCGGCATCGGCGACGTCCTGATCAGCAACGAAGTGGTCGGAGCGGCGAAGCTCGACCGCGTGTCGGCGCTTGCCCGACGCGCCAGGATCGCGGTCTGCGTCGACGATGCCGACAACGTGCAGCAGCTCGCCGCGGCCGCCGAGAAATTCGGCGCGAAGCTCGACGCGCTGGTCGAGCTCAACGTCGGCGCCGACCGCTGCGGGGTCGAGACCGCGGCCGAAGCCGTGCACCTGGCGGCCGCGATCGCGAAAACGAAATCGCTGCGGTTCGCGGGGCTGCAGGCCTATCACGGGGCCGCCCAGCACTTGCGCGCGCACGCGGATCGCCGCCGCGAGATCGAGAGCGCCGCCGGGAAGGTTTCCGATGCGGTCGAGGTGTTGCGGCGGAACGGTCTCGAGTGCGGCCTCGTATCCGGCGCGGGCACCGGCACCTTCGAGTTCGAGATCGCAAGCGGCGTCTACAACGAGCTCCAGGTCGGGTCCTATGTGTTCATGGATGCGGACTACGGACGTAACCAGGACCGCGACGGCGCGCCCATCTCGGAGTTCGAGAACTCGCTGTTCCTGCTCGCCACCGTCATGAGCACGCCGGCGGCGGAACGCGCAATCGTCGACGCCGGGCTCAAGGCGCTGAGCGTCGATTCCGGCATGCCGCTGGTCGCGAGCTGCGACGGCGTATCCTACGCGCGCGCGGCCGACGAGCATGGCCGGCTCGATGTCGGAGGCAACCATCGCTTCAAGCTCGGCGAGATGATCAGGCTCATACCGGGACACTGCGACCCGACCGTCAATCTCCACGACTGGTTCGTTTGCATTCGCAAGGAGCATGTGGAGAGCGTTTGGCCGGTGAGCGCCCGCGGCGCCGTGTTTTAGGAAACCCGAATATGAGTTTGATTGATCGATTTCCCGCCGAGCGACACGCGCGCTTTTCCTCTCCCCGATGGGGAGGGGTCGGTCCTCGCGAAGCGAGGACCGGGTGAGGGGCTCATGACGGTTCGGCTCAAACAATGTCTCTGTCCCCCTCACCCCATCCCTCTCCCCTCCGGGACGAGGGAGGCGATTGCGGCTCGTTCGTTGCGAATTGCTCGTCGATGAACTCGTCCGACTGCCGCGATAGCCCGCTCACTCCGGAGGCGATCTGCGCGACGATGCGGCGCATGAATCTCGTCCCGCAAGGCGAGCGTTGCGTTTGCCAGCCGCTGTCGGGCGGCGTGTCGTCGGATATTTGGCGGATCGTGATCGGGAACGAGCGCTACTGCCTCAAGCGTGCGCTGCCGCGATTGAAGGTCGCCCAGCTCTGGGAGGCGCCGGTCGCCCGCAACGCGTTCGAATGGGAATGGCTCAAGCTCGCCGGAACCATCTGCCCCGACGCGGTGCCCAAGCTCGTGGCCCACGATCCGCAAGCCGGCCTGTTCGTCACGGCCTATCTCGATCCCGTGAATTATCCGCTGTGGAAGAACCAGCTGCGCGATGGAATCGTCGAGGAGCGCACCGCGCAACGCGTTGCCGAGCGCCTGGTCCGCATCCATGCGGCCACCGCCGGGAACCCGGACATCGCGCAAAAGTTCGCGACCGACGAAGGCTTCTACGCCATCCGGCTCGAGCCGTATCTCGTCGCCACCGGCGAGGCGCACCGCGATCTCAAAGAGCGCCTCGATGCGTTGGTCGAGATCACCGGCTCGACCAAGCACACCCTCGTCCACGGCGACGTCAGCCCGAAGAACATCCTGGTCGGTCCGCGCGGTCCGGTCTTCATCGACGCGGAATGCGCCTGGTACGGCGATCCGGCATTCGATCCCGCCTTCTGTCTCAATCACCTTCTGCTCAAATGTCTGTGGCGGCCGCAGCACGCACCAGCCTTTCTCGCCTGTTTCGACCGGTTTGCCGAGACCTACCTCGAAGGCGTCGCGTGGGAGCCGCGCGCGAGCATCGAGGCGCGCATCGCCGGTTTGCTGCCGGCGTTGCTGCTCGCGCGGATCGACGGCAAGTCGCCGATCGAATATGTCACCGCCGAGCGCGACAAGGATCGCGTTCGAAAGCTCGCGCGTCCATGGATCCTGCACCCTTGCGGCGACTTGGGCGCGATCCGCCGGGCGTGGGCGAGGGAAGTGCTGGACCGATGAAGGGCACCGAGATCGTCCACCTGCATGGGCGCAGCGTGTGGGATTCCCGCGGCCGGCCCACGGTCGAGGCCGAGGTGACGCTCGCCTGCGGTGCCCGCGGCCGGGCGATCGCGCCCGCGGGCGCCTCGACCGGAAGCGGCGAGGCGCTCGATCTGCGCGACCACGACGCGCGGCTCGGCGGCGCGGGCGTCGCGCGCGCGGTGAGCCATGTCAACGGCGAGATCGCCCGCGCGCTGCAAGGGCGCGACGCAAGCACGCAAGCGGAGATCGATCGCCTGCTGATCGAGCTCGACGGCACGCCCAACAAGAGCCGGCTTGGCGGCAACGCCCTGGTGGCGGTATCGATGGCGGTGCTCCACGCCGCCGCCGCATCCGAGCAGAAGTCGCTCTATGCCTATCTGCTCGGCGACCGCGCAGCCGGGATGCCGCTCCCGGAAATCCAGATTTTCGGCGGCGGCGCCCATGCCGGTCGCCGGGTCGACGTCCAGGATTTCATGATCATGGCGCCGAGGGCCGGCGGCTTTGCGCAAGCGCTGGAATGGACCGCCGAGGTCTATCGCGCCGCAGGCACGATCATGCGCGATGCGGGCCGGCTGCAAGGCGTCGCGGACGAAGGCGGATATTGGCCGGCATTCGACTCCAACGCAGCCGGCATCGAGGCGCTGCTGCGCGCGATCGAACGCGCGGGCTTTACGCCCGGCGACGAGATCGCGATCTCGCTCGACGTTGCCGCGTCCGATCTCTATCGCGACGGCCGCTACCATCTGGCGCTGGAGAACCGCGTGCTCGATTCCGATGCGATGGCCGCGATGCTGATCGCTTGGCTCGACCGCTATCCGATCCGCTCGATCGAGGATCCGCTTGCGGAACATGACGAGGCTGGGCTGATCGCCTTCACCAAGGCGGTGGGAGACCGCGTCCAGATCGTGGGTGATGATTATCTGGTGACCAGCGCCGCGCGTGTCCGCCATGCCGCCCGCGCCGGCGCCTGCAACGCGGTGCTCGTCAAGCCGAACCAGGCCGGCACCATCACCGAGACGTTCGCCGCCGTCGCGGCGGCGCGCGCCGCCGGCTGGGGGACCATCCTGTCCGCGCGCTCCGGGGAGAGCGAAGATGTCACAATCGTGCATCTTGCGGTCGGCTGGGGCGTCAAGCAATTGAAGGTCGGCTCGTTCGCGCGTTCGGAACGAATGGCCAAATGGAACGAAGGGCTCAGGATCGAGGAGGCGCTCGGCGCTCGCGCCGGATTCGCCGGCGCGGAATTCCTGTAGCGATGAACCAGGATCGATCGATGGAACACATCGTCTTTCTCGACAGCGGCAGCCTGAAGGCCGAGATCCGCAAGCCGAAGTTCGAGCATGTTTGGACGAATTTCCCGAACACGGAGCCGGATCGGGTCGCAGAGCGATTGGCGCCGGCGACGATCGCGATCACCAACAAGGTTCCGGTGCGCTCCGACGCGCTTGCCCGAGCCAAATCGCTCAGGCTGATCGCCGTGGCGGCGACCGGCATCGACATTCTCGACCTTGCCGCGTGCAGGGCGAGAAACATCGTGGTGCAGAACATCCGCAATTACGCCAATGCTTCGCCGCCCGAGCACGTATTCGCGCTCATCCTTTCGCTGCGCCGCAACTTGTTCGCCTATCGCGCCGACGTCGACGGCGGCCGATGGCAGCGTTCCGAGCATTTTTGTTTTCTCGACCATCCGATCCGGGACCTCGCCGCATCGACCCTGGGCGTCGTCGGCTTCGGCGCGCTCGGCAAGGCAGTCGCGGCTCTCGGCGTCGCATTCGGCATGCGGGTGCTCGCGTTCGACGTGCAGCCCGTCAGCGGCCCGGGTGTGGAGGCGGCCTCGCTCGATCAAATCCTGGAAACCAGCGACGTCATTTCGCTGCATGTTCCGTTCACGCCCGGCACCGCGAACCTGATCGGCGCTGCCGAACTCGATCGGATGAAGCCCAATTGCCTGCTGATCAACGCCGCCCGCGGCGGCCTGGTCGACGAGCAGGCGCTGGCGGATGCGTTGCAGGCGGGTCGCATCGGCGGCGCCGGATTCGATGTGCTCTCCGTCGAGCCGCCGCGTTCCGGAAATCCTCTGCTCGAGCTGCGCCTGCCCAATTTCGTGCTGACCCCGCACGTCGCCTGGGCGAGTGTCCAGGCGATGCAAGGCCTGGCCGACCAATTGATCGACAATCTGGAGAGTTTCGTCGCAGGCGCGCCGCGCAACGTCGTCACCTAAGCAAGAGAGGCACGGGAGGCAATGCCTGCACCAAAGCTCACCTCGAATTTGAGCCTGCCGGCGGACGGCTTTGCCGGCGCGCTCGCGGGGAGAGTCTGGCGGCCGGACCAGGACGGCCCATCGGTCGTCGCCATCCGGGCGAACGGCGTCATCGACATCTCGCGTGCCTTTCCCACCATGCGGGACTTATGCGAGACAGAAAATCCCGCCGCGGCGCTGCACGCGGCGGACGGCGAGCCGCTCGGCGCGCTCGAGGCCATCCTTGCCAACACGCCTCCGGACGGCCGCGACCGCACCAGGCCGTGGCTGCTAGCGCCGATCGATCTGCAGGCGGTCAAAGCTGCCGGCGTCACCTTCGCGGTGTCCATGCTGGAGCGCGTCATCGAGGAGCGGGCGCGCGGCAATCCGGCGGCGGCCGCCGCGATCCGCAGCGAGATTTCCCGGATCGTCGGCGACGATCTCGCCCGGCTCAAGCCCGGATCGGCGCAGGCGCTGCGGCTCAAAGAGGTGCTGATCGAGCAGGGCGCCTGGAGCCAATATCTCGAAGTCGGCATCGGGCCGGACGCCGAGATCTTCTCCAAGGCGCAGCCGATGTCGGCGGTCGGCACCGGCCTCGATGCCGGCATTCATCCGATGTCGACCTGGAACAATCCGGAACCCGAGGTGGTGGTCGTCGCGGCTTCGAGCGGCCGGATCGTCGGCGCCACGCTCGGCAACGACGTGAACCTGCGCGATGTCGAGGGCCGCTCCGCGCTGCTGCTCGGCAAATGCAAGGACAACAATGCGAGCTGCGCGCTCGGCCCGTTCCTGCGCTTGTTCGACGCGACGTTCGCGCTCGACGACGTTCGACGTATGAACGTGACGCTCACCGTCGAGGGCGACGACGGGTTTCGGCTCGAAGGTTTCTCCTCGATCGCCAAAATCAGCCGCGATCCGGCCGATCTCGTTTCGCAGATGCTGGGCGAGCATCACCAATATCCCGACGGCGCGGTGCTGTTTCTCGGCACGATGTTCGCACCGATCGAGGACCGCGACGCGCCGGGTCAGGGCTTCACCCACAAGCTCGGCGATCTCGTCACCATCGCGGCGCCCGAGCTCGGGAGCCTCGTCAACCGCATGCGCCATACCCACGAATGCGAGCCCTGGCGCTTCGGCACCGGACATCTGATGCGCAATTTGGCCCGCCGCGGTTTGCTGTAGGACTGCCGGTCATCCTGGGGCGCGAGCGAAGCGAGGGAACCCGGGATCCATGATCTCGATAGAAACAGTTTTCGATCTACGTGTTCATGGATTCCGGTCTCGCGGCCTACGCCCGCGCCCCGGAATGACGGAAGAATGATCTACCGCCACATGCCGCGCATGCGCGCGCCGATGTCGACGCGTGCCTGCGGCCGCGCCGCCGACGCCGGCTCCGCCTGCGCCAGCGCGGTCGGCCAGGCGCGCGCGGCGAATTCCGAGAGGATCGAGCTCGGGATGAAACGCGTGCGAGACGCGTAGACGTGCCGGTCGCCCCGGTTCGCCTGCTGGTGGGTGTAGAACCGCTGCGGCACGATCAGATCGAGCTGATCCTTGGCGCGCGTCATGGCGACATAGAGCAGCCGCCGCTCCTCCTCGATCTCCTCATCGGTGCCGGTGGCGAGATCGGACGGAATGCATCCGTCCACCGCGTTGAGCACGAACACCGCGGTCCATTCCTGTCCCTTCGCCGAATGAATGGTCGAGAGAATGAGATAATCCTCGTCGAGCAGCGGCGCGCCGGCGAGGTCGCTCGTCGCCTCGGGAGGATCGAGCGTAAGCTCGGTGAGGAATTGCTGCCGCGAGACGTAGCCCGTCGCGATCTGCTCGAGCTGGATCAGATCGGCGCCGCGCAGCGCGGCATCCTCATGGATGCGCTCGAGGTGCGGCTCGTACCAGATCCGCACGGCCGCGAGCTCGGCCGGCCAGCCCGGGCCGTGTTCGCCCAGGCGGCGGATGAGCCCCAGGAACGCCGGCCATCCCTGGGCGGCCCGCGGCGGCGGGGAGAAATCGCCCAGCGCCGCGAGCGAACCGGCGGCCTCCACTTGATCGAGCACGCGCGCCGCGCTCGTCGGCCCGATGCCCGGCAGGAGCTGGAGCACCCGGAATCCGGCCATGCGATCGCGCGGATTCTCGATGAACCGCAGGCACGCGAGCACGTCCTTGACGTGGGCGGCCTCGAGGAATTTGAGGCCGCCGAATTTCACGAACGGGATGTTGCGCCGGGTCAGCTCGACCTCGAGCGGGCCGCTGTGATGCGAAGCGCGGAACAGCACCGCCTGCGCACGCAGCGCGATGCCCGCCTCGCGGTTCTCCAGCACGCGCTCGACCACGTAATTTGCCTGATCGGCCTCGTCGCGCACCGCGACGAGCTGCGGCCGCTCGGCCGAGCCGCGGTCGGACCAAAGATTCTTGGTGAACCGCTCGGCGGCCAGATCGATCACCGCGTTCGAGGCGGAAAGGATCGGCTGGGTCGAGCGATAGTTGCGCTCGAGCGTGACGATGTGCGCCGCCGGCCGGAACTGGCTCGGAAAATCCAGGATATTGCGCACCGTCGCCGCCCGGAACGAGTAGATCGATTGGGCGTCGTCGCCGACCACGGTGAGGTCGCGGCCATCGGGCTTGAGCGCGAGCAGGATCGAAGCCTGCAGCCGGTTCGTGTCCTGATATTCGTCGACCAGAACGTGGTCGAAGCGGGAAGCGACGTCGGCCGCGAGCGCGGGCTCCGCCATCATCTGCGCCCAGTACAGCAGGAGATCGTCGTAATCGAGCACGTTCTGGCGCTGTTTCGCCTCGACATAGACGGCGAACATTTTTCTCAGCTCGGCCTCCCAGCCGCAGCACCAGGGAAAGCTGTTCGCCAGGACATCTTCCAGCGGCGCCTCGCAACTGACCGCGCGGGAATAGATGGCGAGACAGGTGGCCTTGGTCGGGAACCGGCTTTTGGTCCTGGACAATCCGAGCTCGTGGCGAACGAGGTTCATGAGATCGGCGGCATCGCCGCGGTCGTGAATCGTGAACGAGGGACTGAGCCCGATCTCATTGGCGTATTCGCGCAGCAGCCGCGCGCCGATGCTGTGAAACGTGCCCGACCAGGCGAGCGCCGCGGCCGCCGAGCTCGATCCGAGCGCCGCGGCGACGATGCGCTCGGCGCGCCGGGTCATTTCCGCCGCCGCGCGGCGCGAGAACGTCATCAGCAGGATGCGCCGCGGATCGCCGCTGTTGACCACGATATGGGCGACGCGATGCGCGAGCGTGCTGGTCTTGCCGGAGCCGGCGCCGGCGATGATCAGCAGCGGGCGCGAATCCGCGCCGGCGCCGATGCCGTGCTCGGCCGCCTGCCGCTGATCGGAATTGAGCTTGTCGAGGTAGGCGGTCATCGGCGCGGCGAATCATCCGGCGGTTTCCGCGCCATTGACCACGGTTTTTTGTCTGTCAGCAATTGCGCCGGCGAGCCCTGATCTTTTCCGTGGGCTAAAGCCTGACGGGTCGAGCCCGCCACAGCGGCCGCCCCAGCAGGCCAAGCCCCAGCAGTGCCGCGAGCGCCAGCGGCAGGCCGAAAATCCAACGTTCGCGCGCGCGCGCCTTGGCGCGCAGCACGTCCTGGACGAAGCCCTCGCCGCGGGTCATCTCGGAAAAACTCTGCTGATAGGAGGCGATGCGCCGGATCTCCTCGTCCGAGAGCGGCGCGCGCTGGTAGCGCGCCGCCCGCTCGCCGGCATTGAGCCGATCGACTTCGGCCTGGAAGCGCCTCATGTCGCGCGCGGCGTCGGCATAGAGCTCGCGCTCGCGCGCGGGGAGGTATTGCGCCGGCCCGATGCCGGTCGCGGCCTCGACCAGGGCCGCGAGCGGCTGGTCGGCCGCGGGATTGAGGATCAGCCACAGGCTCGCGGCGAAGGTCAGCATCAGCACGAGGAGGCCTGCGCTGCGGCCAGCGATGCCCCAATTCGCCCGCCGGCGTCCGGCATCGAGGAAAAGCAGCGCTCGGGCAAGCCCCGCCAGCACCAGCAGAAGCGCGAAGGCCGCCACCATGGCGGCGCCGGTCGGCAGATCGAGCCCATAGGAGCCGGCAAGCCCGGCGCCGCTCGCCAGGATTCCGGCGCCCCAGGCGATCGGCAGGACCCCATCGATCTTGCGCGAGAACAGCGAGCCGATCACGGCAGGCACGATCAGGAAGCTGAATACCAGCAACACGCCGGCGGTCGTCACCGAGCTCGTCACCACGATTCCGAACGACAGGAAAAACATGAAATCCCACAGCGAGACCGCGAGCCTGCCGCGTCCGGCGGGTTCGGCGTCGCTGGAAATCGCGAGCAGAGGTTTTCGCGCCAGCCAGTGGAACAGACCGATTGCCGCGTAGAGCGCCGCGAATTTGGCGAGCTCCGGCGGGCCTACGGTGAGGATATTGCCGATCAGGATTTTCTTGACGTGCTCGGCGCCCTGCGGCGCGCGGTCGACCACCAGGATGGTGGCCGCGGTCGCCACGACATAGAGGATGCCGACGAAGGCCTCCTGGCTCATGATGCGGGAGAGTCCGCGGGTAAATGTGAGCAGCGCGGCGCCGATCGCGGTGAACAGCAGGGCATAGCCGAATCCCGCCGGGCTCGCCGGCGCGTAGCCGAGCGCGAAGGCGACGGTCGCGCCGAGCGCGGAGAGCTGCGCCAGCGCGAGGTCGGCGAAGACGATGTTCCGGCGCAGCACGTGGACGCCCAAATAGGCGTGGATCAGCACGAAGGCGACGCTGGCCGCGAACGGGACGAGGAGGAGCGAGAGCGCGTCGGCCATGGCTATTCGCCGGGCGCGCCCAGAGCCTTCGCGAGCGCCGCCGTGTTGTGCTCGAACAGATCGAGATAATCCTTCACGCCGGCAACGCTGCCGACCGAAGTGGCGAGCAGCACGAACGGCACGCCGAGCTTCTGCGCAAGCAGGTGCGAGGAATCCTCCGGCTCGTAGGGCTCGTGCAGGATCGCGCGCACGTTCGAGCGGCGACCCTCGGCGATGAGCCTGGCGAGATGGGCGGGGCTCGGCGCAACGCCCGGCTTGGGCTCGACGAAATCGAGGACGTCGAGGCGGAACCGGCGCGAGAAATACGGCCACGAATTGTGATAGGCGATGAGCTTGACGCCGGCGAAGGGGGCCAGTCGCGCGATCCAGCGCTGAAGTGCTGCGTCGAGTGCCGCCAGGAAATGCTCGCGCTTGGCGAGAATGCCGGGTGCTTGCGCGGGCGCGCGGCGAACGAACGCTTCGGCAATGCCCGCCGTCACGGTCGCGGCGTTCTCAGGATCCAGCCAATAATGCGGGTTCGCCACGCCATGGGCATGGCCGCCCTCGTTCACCACGGTCTGCCCGCGGATTTCCAGCAGCGGGATTCCCGCCGAGGCGTCGATATAGGCCTCGCCCCCGCGCATCAGCCGCTTGTCTCCGATCTGGCCGACCAGCCGGTCGAGCCAATAGTCGTAACCGAGCCCGACGCGGACGAGAATGTCGGCGCGGCGCACCTTGTCGAGATCGCCGGGCCGCGGCTCGAAGGCTTCCGGGTCGCTGCCCGGCGGAACGATGGTTTGCACCTCGACGAGATCGCCGCCGATCGCGGCCGCGAGCGCGGCGAGGTCGGCCGTCGTCGCCACGACCCGCACGGCGGCCGAAGCGGGAGCGGCGGCCGTCATGGCCGCCGCCAACGCCAGACCGAGGACCCGTCTGCGCATCGTTCAGCGCGACGCCACCCAGGTGCTCTTGGGCACGAGGCAATGCACCGCCTTTTGCTCGGCCGTCGGCGCGGCGAGGCGGCAGTCCATCACCATGCTGGCGAGCGCATAGGCGTCGAGCCGGCTGAGCTTCTTGTCCTTCTGCAGCAGCTCGATCATGGCCCAGGAGGCATCGTCCATCGCCTTGTTGAGATCGGCATCCTTTCCGACCGTGACCAGATAGAGCATGTTCTCGCGATCCGGCAGCGCTTCGGCCCGGCGCTTCCCCCGCGGGCTCTTGGCGCTGAGGCAATGCAGGCCCTTGTTGACGTCGACCACCTGGCTGACGCGGCAATCCCAGGACGCCATCATCAGCTTTTCGGCTTCCTCCTTGCCGATCTTGCGCTGCTCCATCAGGAAGCTCGTGGTCTCGTTTTTCAGAATATCGAGCGCCTTGTTGAGATCGCGGTCGATGCCGACCGTGATCCACGCGTTCTTGGTCTCGATGCGCGGCCATTCGAGCTTCATGTTCTTGAGCACGTCGACCGTGACGTTCATTTCCTTGTAGGCGGTCTCGAGCGCGGTCAGGTTGACCTCGCCGTTGCCCTGGGCGGCATGGGAGTCGCCGGTCCACAGCAGCGCGCCCTTGACGAACACCGGCACGTAGAGCGTGCTGCCCTCGGTCTCGTCGCGAATATCCAGATTGCCGGCGTAGCGTCCGGGCGGCACGGAGCTGTACTGACCGGGCTCGGCGCGGGCGACGCCCAGGATGCCGGGAAACGGCGCCAGCGGGATCTCGATCCCCGGCGCGAACTCCGCGACCCTGCGGTCGAGATCGAGATAGAAATATTTCACCTGTCCGTCCGGGAACTTGCTCGGGAACTCGCCGAACATGCCGGGCACGTTGAAATTGGTGGCGTAGGCGCGCGGCACGATCTTGTTGATGCGCACCTTGAGCACGTCGCCCGGTTCGGCGCCCTCGATATAGACCGGCCCGGTCAACGTGTGCGGGCCGCGGCCGGGGAAATCGGTTCGCAGCTTCTTGATCTGCTCGATCGTCATGCCGGGAACGACCTGGTTGTGCGAGTGCATCATCGTCTCGAACACGATGGTGTCGCCGGAATCGACGTGCAGGACCGGCGGCTGGGCGTTGTTGAACCAGCCCCATTGCGTGGTTTCGAGCGTCGCCGGCAGCACGTGGACCTTGCCCGGATAGCGCTTGGCCCCCAGCACGCGAAGCTTCTCCTGCTCCGGGGTCGAGGCCGGCACCGGCGGCACGATCGCGGGCGCGGTCTGGGCGGCGGGAGGGGGCGCAGCGGGCGCGGCGGGTGATGTCGGGGCTGCCTGCGGCGCCGGAGCGGCGGGCGCGGGCGGCGCCGCCGGAGCCGCAGGAGCCGGCGCCTGGGACTGCTGCGCGCCGGCAAGCGAGGCAGCGAGCGCGAACATGGATCCGGCGACAACAAGCTTGGCCGCGCGGCGCGGCATCTTCCGTCCGATGAACATGGATGATCTCCCCCATCTGTCTTGGCGACCGCCCGGGCCTATCCGGCGCGCGAGCCCTTCGGCCGGTCGTGCCTTGTGTTTAATGCAATCCGGTCATTCGCGCCAGGACATGCGGGTTGGCGGCAGGCCGGTCGAATGCTTGAATGCCTTCGACCGCGGCTTCCCGGCCGCGGCCTGGCGGAGCGATGGCATGCAGATTCGCGTCGACACCTACGTCGGATATCGCGGCATGCAGATGCCGCAGTGCTTTCGTCTGGGCCGATCGCGGATCGGGATCGTCGAGACCGTCGATCAATGGTTCGGGCCGGATTACCGCTACATCAAGGTCAAGGGCGACGACGACGCCACCTACATCCTGCGCGTCCACGACGTCCACGGCCATTGGGAATTGACGATGTTCAAGAGCTCGCGCGTGCGCAGCCTGCCGCATCCTTCCGCATTCGGCCGCCGCCGACATTGATCCGCCTGAAGCGCTCGGTTCCGAGCATGAGGCAGAGCTGGGAACGGGACAGCGCGGAGATCGTGCTCGACCGTGCGGCGGTCGCAACGCTGCTCGGTCCGGTCTTCCCCCGCGCCGCGATCGCCGGCGTCGAGCGGGTGCCCGGCGGCCTGGTCAACACCAACCTGAAAATCGTGCTGCGCGACCGACCGGATCCCGTGCTGCTGCGCATCTATCAGCGCGACGCCGACCAGGGCCTCAAGGAGGCGGCGCTGATCCGCCGTCTCGCAACCTGCGTTCCCGTCCCCCCGCTGTTCTACGCCGCCGAAAGCAATCCGGTCACTGGCCATGCCTATTCGATCCTCGGCTGGGTCGAGGGCCGCGGCCTCGACGCGCTGGCGCTCGCGGGCGAGGACTTGCGCGCGGCCGGGCAGGCGCTCGGCACGGCGCTCGCCCACGTCCACGCGGTGAAATTCGACCGCTTCGGATTCTTGGGCGCGAACTTGAAGATCGCCAAGCCGATCGATCTCGATCGCGACGGCTTGCTCGCGTACCTCGACCATGCATTCGCGGCCGGCCCCGGCCCTGCGAGGCTTGGTGCGGAGCTGACCCCAGCGCTGCGCAAATTCGTCGAGCGTGAAGGCCACCGGATCGCACCGTGGCCCGGCGCGCCCTGCCTCGCGCATGGCGATTGCAACGGCTCGAATCTGCTGTTTCGCCGCGGCGCGAGCGGCGGTTGGGAGCTTGTCGCCATGCTCGACTGGGAATTCGCCTGCAGCGGCACGCCCGGAATCGATTTCGCACAATTGCTGCGCCCACCGCTCGCGCGCCATCTGCCCTTGGCCGACGCCGTGGTCGCCGGCTATCGGGAGGCCGGCGGGGCGCTGCCGCCGGACTGGCAAAGAATCGCGCGGATCACGGATCTGTTCGCCTGGACCGACATTGCGAGCCGTCCGGCTGCCGGCGCGAACGTCATCGAGGATGCCCGAACCTTCATCCGGGCGATCGTCGCCGGCCGGACGACGGATGACAGCTGACGGATGATGGAGAACGGAAGTACGCGGCGGAACTATTTGCCATCTGGCTCGCGGCGTCCGTGCGTCTTTCGCCTTTGCGCGATGTGATCCTGCAAGCGGTCCGCCGCCTGCCGCGCCCGCGCCTTGCCGACTTGCTTGGGGACCTGGTTCTTCTCGATCGCCGCGTTCATCCGCCGCAGCAGGTCGGTATCGTGCTCGTCGCGATAGGGTTTTTCGTCGAGATCGGCCGGCACCTCGGTTAGTCGCTCGTCCCCGATCTCTTTGACGTATTTCTGCATGAATCGATCATAGGCGCTCCATTCGATCCCCGCCGCGCGCACGGCGGCCTGCTCGGCGCGCGTCGCGATCTGATGCGCGTGCAGATAATGCAGGTCGAGCTGATCGATCAGCGTCTTCTCGACCTCCTCATGCAGGATCAGGAAGCGGTCGGTATTGATGTCCCGGCCGCGGTAACGGAACGATTGGGGCATGTGGCGGTCGATGTAGATGGTCTTGCCGTCCCGGCTGTAGCCGGCGAGATAGGGGATATCGTGCTTGCGGTCGAGGTTCTTGACCCGGCGCACGACGGCATCGAGCGCCCGATCCATCATCAGGCTCGAAACGTACCATTCCGGCAGCCGCAGTTTCTTGTGCGGAGCCTGCGGGTGACAGAAGTGCCAGGGCATCGCGCTCTCCTCGGGGCTTGACCAAAGCAGGCTGGCAGTATCGGCGATTCGCCGCAAAGCACGAACCGAGGACCGCCGCCGGCTTCGCTCCGCACGGCGGGCCGGAGAGACCGGTCGCGCCGCCATGCCCGGGCTTCATCGGTCTGGTAGAATTGCAGGTCTGAGCGCGGCCTTGCCGGGCCCGCGTTTTTGAACCTGATCCATCTTTGCTGCGACCAAGGTTGGACCGCCGGATGCAAGCGACATCGGACGAGGCGCTGATCGGGCGGATCGCGGCCGGCGACAAGCTCGCGATGCATCTGTTGTTCGCGCGGCATAAATGTGGCCTCTGGCTAAGCCCTTGGCGCGGACTCGGTTTTCCGGGCCGGGTGCAAGAAACCCAATAAAATCGGCGCAAAACAAGTTGCATTTATTGCAATTCAACGCAATAATTGGCAACGGCGCACCATCCGGCTGCGCGGACTTTTCGCGGACTCAGGAAACGAATGCCTACCGACGACACCATCAGAGCTTTCTACGAGGGAAAGGATGCGGGCCCGCACGATCCATGTTCCTACCCGCCGGACACGGCGCTGTGGCGCGCCTGGCTCAACGGCCACATGAGCGAGTGGGCCGAGCGGACGCCGATGAGCGACGCGGAGGTCGAGGCGGCGTTCGCGGCCATGAACAAGCGGCGGGGGGCGTCATGAAACGTCTCACGCATGCGACCGTCACGGCCGCCACCACGGGCAAGCTGTGGGACGACAAAGCCCGCGGCTTGGTGCTGCGCTGCTACAAGGGCGGCGCGAAGACCTTTATGTTCCATTATCGCCTCGACGGCGTGGAACACTTCATCAAGATCGGGCGCTGGCCGGAATGGTCGGTCGACGCCGCGCGGGATCGCGCGAAGGAACTTCGCCGCATGGTCGACGCCGGCCGCGACCCAGCGGGTGAGAAGCGCGAGCGCCGAGAGGCGGCGACCATGGCCGATCTCGTGAACCGGTACCTCCGCGAGGTCATGCCGGGGAGACGCGGCAAGAACCGCGCGCTCAGCTACATGCGCAAGCGCGTCGAGTATGTCGACACGCAAGAGACCAAGGACCTGGACGAGATCGCGCGGCAGCTGGGCCGGCACACCAAAGTTGAGGACGTCCATGCCGGCGACATCAAGCAGATGCACGAGGCGCTCACGCGCGATCGCGGGCCGGTCCGGGCGAACCGGATGCTGGGCCTCTGCTCCCGGATGTTCTCGCTCAGCCTCGTGCCGATGGCCGGAGAGAACTGTTCCTGGCGCGACCACGCGCAGGGCAACCCGTGCAAGGGCGTCCAGCGGAACCACGAGCAAGGCCGATCGCGGTTCTACAGCGGAGCCGAGCTGGCGCGCATCGCCGAGGCGCTTGCGGCGTACGACCGCGAGGTGCGGAGCGACGTGGCCGTGAACGCGGTGCGTCTCGTCATGCTGACCGGCTGCAGACCCCAGGAGGCGAAACTCGCGCGCTGGAACGAGTTCGACTCGGAGCCGGGCATGTGGGTTCGGCCGAGCGCGCACGTGAAGACGCGCCGCGAGCTTCGCGTGCCGCTCTCGCCGGGCGCCGTCGAACTCATCGAGCGGCTGCGCAAGCAGCGCAAACCGGGCCAAGCATGGGTCTTCCCGGGCCAGCGCCGGGGTGAGCCGGTGCAGAACATCGAATGGGTGTGGAAATTCGTCCGCGAGCGCGCCGGGCTCGCCCCAAGCGATCGGCTCTACGACTTGCGCCACTCGTTCGCCAGCGTCGGCGCCGGCGGCGGGTTGAGCTTGCCGATCATCGGCGCGTTGCTTGGGCACACCAATCCGAGAACGACCGCGCGTTACGCTCATCTTGCGGATGATCCTCTGCGGGAGGCTGCGCACAAGATCGGCGCGGTGATCCACGGCGCCACCAATGGCGGGGGTGCCGAGGTCGTGCGCATCCCGCGCAAGGGGTGACGCCATGCACAAGCCTCTGGAGCGCATAACGACGGAAGAATTCATCGACTCGATCATCGATCTGCTCAAGCCGCTGAAGTATCCTCACGACGAATGCTTCCCCGAACATTTCATCAGCTTTAGCGATGGGGATGGGATCTGGGAACGGCGAAATCCCGATCTTCCTTTGCGGGAAGCCGTTTGCACCAATGTGGCTCATGTCATTGCCGACATGCGCAAAGTCATCCCGCAGTGGGAGAAGCGTGGCGATCGCCGCGCGAACCGGGAGTATGCGAAGAAGCTCGACAAGGCGCTGAGCGAAGTCCAGCGGCTGCTGAAATTGGAGCGGGCCAGTAACCTGCGCCTGTTCGGCAGCATGTACATAGATCCTTGGAAAATGACAGAAAGTGAAATCGAAGCTGCCCTGGGGCGTGGACGTCTCATTGCGAAGAAGCCGGGTTTGTTCTCGGACATGATGTGGGAAATGCGCGAAGCGTGTGCCAATGCTGGAGGAAACCATCCCAATTACGACCTCGCCGCCGAGCTGTGTGCCCAATGGGCTCATTACCTGATCGACATCTGCTCGTCCCACGGCAGGCCCACGATGGGGCCGAACACCCGGTATCACCAGATCGCTGCCCTGCTCTATGAAGCAGTGACTGGCCGCAAGCCGGGCAAGGCCAGCCTCGTGCGAGCCTGCAACAAGAACGTCCGCAAGTGGGTCCACCGCAATTTACATACCCAGCCCTAAAAAACCCGCCGGTATGTACAAACAATAAATTGCAGTAGGCCGCAAAGTCTCTCCATCGGACAACGATGGAGAGCAGGATGTCGTACTTCCTAAAGAGCGAAGGCTTCCTCACCGAGGATGAGGAAGCGGCCGAGCTGCGTAAATCCAAGCGCACGCTCGGACTCTGGCGGCAGCTTCGCAAGGGCCCCGCCTGGACCACCGACGCGGGCGGCACCGTCTACTACAAGCGCGAATGGAATCTTGAATTCCTGATGGGCCGGAAGCAACGGGCCGTCCGCGAACCCACCCGAAAATCAGCCTGAACAAACAGAATGGGCGCCCGGCTCTTCCCAAGCCGGACGCCCCGAAATCCACTGCGACTGGCATCACAGAGGTACTGGCATGTCCAAAATATCCTCGAACCAACTTCCCCGCAAGTACACCCATCTCGGCGACCTGCAGCGCAGCTACAGGGCCGCTCGGCACGCGGCATTCCGCATCGGTCTGCGCGGGTATCTGTTTGACGGCGAGCCCGCGCCCGTCGACGTGTTCATCGCGGTCTCCAGGGCGCTCTACGTGTCCGGCAGCATCGACAAGGCTGGCATGGAGGAGACCTGGCTAGCCGGCGCCTCCGAAGCTGAGCGCGCCGCCCTCTTCAGCCGCATCGCGACAGGGGGCTGGTCATGAGGGAACCCTTCCCCGCGCCGCCCGTCCTGTGCCGCCACTGCGGCACCGCGATCCCGACCAACGACACCGGCCGCCCCCGGCTGTTCTGCTCGATCAATTGTCGGGTCGCCACCCACCGGGCTGAGTTTCGTTACACCCGAAAAGTCCGAAGCGCGCCGAGGGTGCCCAGAGTACCCGACCATGTAACGAAACCGGCCCACGAGCCTCCCAGCGGCGTCCGCGCGGGTGTTCTTGCCCGAACTTTCGTCCGGAAGGGCGTCGTCGTGGACTCCAAGTGGCCGGGCATGTTCCGCGTCCGACTGCCGGACGGAACGCTCTCGGACTTGGTGAACCTGTCGCGCGCCAACGACCTCGCCCGCGACCTCGCCCTCGAAGCACAGGAGTCGCGGCGATGAGCCTGATCACCGCCGCTTCCGCGCCCGACTGGTTCTTCGCTGACACGAAGATCGGACGCTTGCGCAAGCGCGCGCTGGAGCTGCTGGAGGAACACGATCGCGACGGCGCCATCCCGACTTCCGTGCGTTTCCTGTTCTACGAGTTGGTTCAGCTCCGAGTGCTGTCCAAAGAGAAGACCGGAGCCAGGCGCCCTGACCAGGATCTCTGTGAGGCCATCTTCGATCTTCGCGAGCAGGGCATCATCCCCTGGGACTGGATCGTGGACGAGACCAGGGCACTGCGCGACTACACCGGCACGAAGAGCGTCAAGGATTGGCTGCTCGACATCAGCTTGCACGCCGCGAAGCTCGACCCCTGGAGGGGGAAGGTGCCGCTGACGCTGACCGAGTCCCGCTCGCTCGCAGGCGTGCTCGACGACATGTGCCGGGACTACCGCATCAAGATCGCGCCGACGAACGGACAGGTCGGCGGCTTCCTGCGCACCAAGATCATTCCCCTCCTGCGGGCCGGCGACCTTGTGCTGTACATGGGCGACTGGGACTGGTGCGGCGGCCAGATCGAAGCGAATACCCGGGCCGTACTCGAACGCTCGGTCGGGCCGCTGCGCTGGGAGCGACTGGCGCTGACCGAAGAGCAGGTCGACGAGCACCGGCTCCCGAAGATTATCAAGCACGACAAACGCTACCTCGACGGCAAGCCGCACGAGGCGGTCGAGACCGAGGCGCTGCGGCAGACCGTGATTGTCGACATCCTGCGCGACCGCCTCGACGAGCTGCTGCCTGAGCCGCTGGCACGCGTTCAAGAACGCGAGCGACGGCAGCGCGCCGCCGTGCGCCGCCTGCTCAACGGGGGCGCGTCATGAGCCAGCGCCGCCGCCTGCCCGCCCGCCGCTGCAGCGAGAGCTTCGAAATCGAGCACTGCGGCCTGCGCTACACCGTCTCTTTCTCTCGCTTCGACGACGGAACGATCGGCGAGTGCTTCATCTCAAATCGTAAGCGCGGCAACGCGAGCGACATCGCCGCACGCGACGCCGGCATCATCTTGAGCTTCGCCTTGCAGTACGGCGCACCGATCGCGGACATCGCGCGCGCCGTCTCGCGCAATTCTGACGGGAGCGCGTCCGGAGCAGTGGCCGCCGTGCTCGATCAAATACTGGGGCGCGAGCCATGAAGCCCATCGTCGCTATCCCGGCGCCGAATCTACAGGACCTCGTCGCCAAGCACGGCGGCCACGACAAGGTCACGTCGGAAGCTTGGGCCGAGTGGGACCGCATCAACAAAGACTACCAGCAACACCGGCGCGACGCGTTGCGCGAGGAGCAGGCGCGCCACCGCAGCAAGCACCGGAAGCGTCCATGACCAACCACCTCATTTATCCCTCGACCGACGTCGCCGATCGTGTCGGCACACTGGTCCGCCTGCTCGGATCGCCGAACGACGGCGAAGCCCTGGGCGCGGCGCGGGCCCTCGGCCGCGTGCTCGAAGGTGCGCATCTGGACTTTCATGATCTCGCGCATGGGGTCGTCACGGCGCCCGCGCACACACAGCCCGAAGATCACTGGTCCGGCTGGCACTGGCGGTCGACCGTCGAGTGGTGCCAAGCGCGCAGCGAGTATTTGAACGATTGGGAACAGAACTTCGTCAACGACCTCGCGCGGCGACGGTACTCGACCCTGTCGGAGAAGCAGGCCGCATGTCTGGAACGTATCAGACAGAAGATTTTAGGACCGACCATTGACTTGGATGCCGCGCGCCGGGTGCCGCGCGGACGAACATCTGAACCTCAACCCCGCACCTGTGAGACTTCAACATGAAACGCTCTGAACGCTTCCCCTCCCGCTTCGTCCAGGCCAGCGACCTCCGGCCGGAGGGCGTCACCGTCGTCATCGACAAGGTCCGCATGGAGGAGATCGGCCAGGGTGCCGACAAGAAGATGAAGCCGGTGATGACCTTCTCGAACGCGTCGAAGTCGATGGTCCTGAACAGCGTCAACGACCAGACCATCGGCGAGCTGCTCGGGTCTGACGACGACCGCGAGTGGCACGGCGAGAAGATATGCCTCTACCCGACGACGACGACCTTCGGCAGCAAGGTGGTGCCGTGCATCCGCGTCCGCGCCGCCGGCGGCGAGGCGGCAGCCGAAGCCGAGGACGAGGACCCGGCGCCGAAGCAGCCGAAGCAGTCGAAGCCGCTGCCGTCGAAGGACGAGGGCGACATCGGCGACGACATCGACGACGAGATCCCGTTCTGAACAACTAGGAGGGGGTGCCATGCGCGCCTTGTTTGGTGACGAGCGTGCGCAGTTCGACAACGCTCTGCGCGCGCGCAACCTGGTGCCGCCGAAGGACGTCGTCGCCGACGGCCGGTTCCACCGCTGCAACGCGCGCAGCCGCAACGGCAAGGGCGACGGCAGCTACGTCGTCTTTGCCGACGGCGTCATCCCGGCCGGCAGCATCCAGAACTGGCAGGATGGGCTCGGCCCCGAGGCGTGGCGCTACCAGCCGCATGGCCGGCAGCGCACGGTGTCGGAGGACGCCGAGGCCGACAGGAAGGTCGAGGAGGCGCGCAAGCGGCGGGACGCCGCGGCGGCCCACGACCACGCGCGTGCCGCCGGCAAGGCCGAGCGGCTGTGGGCGTCAGCCGAGCCGGCGACGGCGGAGCATCCATACCTGGCCAGGAAGCGGATCCAGCCGCACGGCACCCGCACCTTATATGGCTGTCTCGTCGTGCCGCTGTGCGATGCCGATGGCAACGTCCACAGCATGCAGTTCATCGACGCCGACGGCGAGAAGCGCTTCCTGAAGGGCGGCGCGAAGCGGGGCCGCTTCTTCCAGATCCGCGGCCGCGACGACGTCATTTATATAGCCGAGGGGTTCGCCACGGCGGCCAGCCTCAACGAGGTGACCGGCAACACCGTCATCGTCGCGTTGGACTGCGGGAACCTGGAGCCGGTCGCCGAGCTGGTGCGCCAGAAGAACCAGGCCGCCGAGATCGTCATCTGCGCGGACGACGACTGGAAGACCGCCGGCAACCCCGGCCTGTGCGGCGCCCGCGCGGCGGCCGGCGCCGCTGACGCCGGCATCGTCATCCCGGACTTCAGCGGCAAGGCGGACAACCGGCGCGACAAGGACACCGACTTCAACGACCTCGCCGACCTCCTCGGCCCCGACGCCGTCAAGCGCAGCCTCGCGACGAAGATGACGCCGGACCAGTGCCTGGTGCGCCAGCTCGAGGGTGAGCCGTTCGACGCCCTGCGGGACGCCGTCGCCAAGGAGCTGGCGGACCTGCGGCTACGCGACCGCGGCGCGTTCGCCAAGCTGCGGCTCTCGCTGCGCAAGGCCGGCGTGCGGTCCGCGCTGCTCGACGAGGCGGTCGACGAGCAGGAGGAGGACGAGGAGCCGGTGCATCAGAGACAGGCCGACGTCCTGCTCGGCCTGGCGAGGAAGAACGACGTCGAGCTGTTCCACACCGAGGACCGCACCGCGTTCGCGGCCATCACCGTCGACGGCCACCGCGAGATCCACGCGATCAAGGGCAGCGACTTCCGCCGCTGGCTGCGCAACGGCTACTTCGACGCCAAGAAGTCCTCGCCGTCCAACGACGCCATGATATCGGCCGGCGCCACCATCGATGCCCTCGCGGTGCGCAAGGGTAAGTGCCGCGAGGTACACCTGCGCGTCGCCGAGCTGGACGGCAAGCTCTACGTCGACCTGTGCGACGCCAAGTGGCGCGCCGTCGAGGTCAGCGCCGCTGGCTGGAGCATCGTCGCCGAGCCGCCGGTGCTGTTCCGCCGCAAGTCAGGGATGCTGCCGCTACCGGTGCCGGTGCCCGGCGGGTCGATCAAGCTGCTGCGGCCGTTCCTCAATATCCGCACCGACGACGACTTCGTGCTGATGGTGTCCTATGTGCTGGCGGCGTTGACGCCGCGTGCGCCGTATCCCGTGCTGGCGATCGCCGGGGCCCACGGCGGCGCCAAGTCCACGCTGGTCGAGCTGCTGCGGCTGCTCGTCGACCCTAGCACGACGCCGCTGCGCACCCTGCCGCGCGAGGACCGGGAGCTGTTCATTCAGGCGCGCAACAGCCACCTGCTGGCGTTCGACAACCTGTCGAACCTGCCGCCGTGGACTTCCGACGCGCTGTGCCGGATCGCCGACGGCGCCGGCTTCGCTGTGCGATCGCTGTTCACCGACGATGACGAGGTCCTGTTCGGCGGCGCGCGGCCGATCGTGCTGAACGGCATCGAGGACTTCGTTACGCGGCCGGACCTGGCCGACCGCACCGTCGCCATCACGCTGGACGAGCTGGACGAGGACCGGCGGCGGCTCAAGGGCGAGCTGCGCCGCGAGTTCGAGGCGGCCCGGCCCGTCATCCTCGGCGCGCTACTCGACGCCATGGCATGCGGGCTGCGGCGTTTGCCGGGGCTTCGGCTCGGGCGGCTGCCGCGGCTCGCCGACTTCGCCACCTGGGCGACGGCCTGCGAGGCGGCGTGCTTCCACGACGGCGCGTTCATGGGCGCGTTCAACCGCAACCGCGAGGAGTCCATCCGGACCGTGCTGGAGGCCGACGTCGTCGCGACCGCGGTGCTGCAGTTCATGGACATCCGCGACGAGTGGGAGGGCACGGCTACAGAGCTGCTCGGCCACCTCACCGCCATCGTAGGCGAGGCGGCCACCAAGCGGAAGACTTGGCCGCCGGCCGCGAACGCGCTGTCCGGCCGGCTGCGGCGAGCGGCGCCGTTCCTGCGCAAGCGCGGCATCGGCATCGAGTGGACTACCTCGAAGGACCACGCAAAGGACCGCCGTATATCTTTGTCATGGACAAAGATAGAGATGCCAGAAGACCGTCCGCATCGTCCGCAACGTCCGCAAGCCAATGAGAACAACTGTTTAGCCGAAAAGGCTGATGTATCGGACCGTCCGCAGGATCGTCCGCATCGTCCGCAGGATCGTCCGCACAACAGCGGTGAGCAACCATTTGAAATAAAAGGGAATAACGGTGCGCGCGGCGGTGCGGACGATGCGGACGATGTTTCCGCATCTTCTTCTACGCCGCCAAGAAAAGAAACTGTCGCCGGCAACGGTGGTGAGTTGCCGACCTGCGCGCAGTGCCAGATGGCTGACGGCAGGGCGGCGCTGTTCGAGGTCGAGGACGGCGAGCCAGTGTGGCTGCACATGGAGTGCCGTCCGTTCTGGGTCAAAGCGCAGAGGAGTCCATGGCGATGAGACGCCGTAAGCCACCCGCAGGGAAGTGGCGCAAGCCCAAGACCATGGAGGCCGAGCAGGTCAGGTGCATGCTCGGCGACGAGGGCCACGTCTGGATCTCGTGGATGGATCACCTGTCGCCGGCCGTGCGGGAGCGCCTCCGCAACGCCAGCTTCAACATCTGTCCCGCATGCCTGACCGTGGAGGTGGGGGGCGGCCAGCCTGATGCCGCCTACTTCCAGTGCATCGAGGCATGGGAGGACGAAGACCGAAACACCCGGCCTGTACGACCTCAAGCCGGAAGACGGCAAAACCATCAAGGGTGAAACGGAGGAAGACGATGCCGCTGCGGAACCGCCACCCAGCCGACGAACTCGCGGACGTCCGCGCCGAGATTAAGCAACTGCAAATCCGGGAGGCCAGCAGCTCATCGCCACCGACGTCGACCGCCGTGGCGTCCAGTGGGAGGCCTGGATCAGCAGCTACACCCAGAAGCGCCTCGACGTGAAGGCCGTCACCGAGCACTTCGGCACTAATATAAAATGTCTGTGAACTCGCAAAACTTAATGTCGGGGACGGTGTTTCAGTCCCAAAAGAAATCTTGGGTCTTGCGAGTGGTAATTCGAAACTGGTCCTTCATTCGAGTAGCCGTGCTGGGCATCTTGATCGGTATAGGGATCGGGATTTACGCGGCGCGGAGCCCATCATTGTTGGCGTTGTTGGTCGGTCTCGTTATTTTTGCCTATGATGCTTGGCTGTTATTCTTGGAGGTAGGCGGCATCATTATAGACGAACAAACGCTGTCGTTTCCGATTCGCCTATTACCCTGGCTGCCGATTTTTTGCATTAACCCGCGCGCGATTGCTTGTGGAACAGGTTAGCGACCTAACATACGTGGGTTCGTGGATGGGCATGGAACGCATGTTGTTAAACCACCAGTCGGACCGTCAAACGCTAATATTTCAGGACAGAGACGCCCGGAGGCTCTTCTTCGGTACTATGAAGCGAAGGCTTCCAACGATTGCGATATATCGAGTTCAGAGGCCGTATCTCGGATAAGTTTCGCTTGCATTGGGGACGATGTCAGCAACATCGCCCTCAGCCTGCTCCGCATGAGCCGGGGTCGCGCCGTTCGGTGACCGCCCCCGGGAAGGAGCATTCGCACGGCACTGGTAGCGTACCAGGGTTGGCCAAGCTGGCAAGCCGCCTCGGGATACCTGGCAACGAAAAGGGCCGCCCCCACTGCACGGGGTTTCGCTCCATGTCTTATTGTCTTCAGCGAGACAATCGAGGCGCTTATTTGTGCTTCAACGCTCCCCCTCCAAAAGGGAGGGTCAGTCTAAGAACAGCGGGGCAAGCAGCGGAGGACTGGCAATGGCAAGGACCGAGCGCGGCCACTATCATTTTACAGTCCAGGAAGGCGACGGGGATCGGTTTTTCATCGCTGCCGAGCCAGCGGGCGACGTGATCGAGAAGATCAGGGGCGACCTGTTGGCCTTCGATCTCCAGCCCAGCGCGATGCGGGAAGAAGCGCAGCTTGTTGCGGAAATGCTCAATCGCCACATTGCGTCGATTTCGCTCACAATCGTCCCATGATCTTCCCAATTGCGATTTTGCGTAAGCGCATCAAAAGGCCGCCCGGAGTGACCCGCCGCCCCTGTAGCCAGCGGGGTCAGTGCTTGTCTCCGCCCTTACGGCCATCGCCGCCCGGCTTACCGCCGCCGCCACCAACGCTGGGGCTACCACGGAACTCTTGCCGTTCGCCGCGACGTTCGCCCCCGTCGCGACGCTCGCCCCTCTCGCGGTACTCACGACGTTCGCCCCCTCGCGACGCTCACGAAACTCGCGACGTTCGCGGTATTCGTGACGCTCGCCCCGGTCGCCCGCCACGCCAGCCGAAAAGCAGCACGAGAGCGGGTGGCTTCACTGGCGTGGCGACTGGGCAACAGGCAAGACAAATCTTGCTGGGGGTTGTCGAGTTGGCTTGACGATTTGGTTTAATCTGCCGACTCGAAGTCGCAAGCAAGGAGCGGAGGTCCACATGGAACCACCGGGCCATGATGCCGCGATCACCGTCGCAGTGCGCGTTCGGACTTCGGCGTAGCGGCTCTCTCACGAATGAAACCGTCGGTCGGGAGCGGTCTCTGAGGTTGCATCTGAGGAGCCAACCTACAGGCCGCTCCAGCGCGCCTGGTTGCGGTCGTCGTCAACGAGAGCGATGGTCGGCATGACCTACCTCCTTCTGATCGTACGACTGTTAAGACTTCGCAGCCCGGAAATGAGAGTTTCTTCAGTATTTCGAATTTTTAAGCAAGGACAACTGGCAGTGCAAGTTAGCGGCGATGGCCAATTGGCAGTCCGAGCGCCATGGCCTTTTGACGCAGCGCGCCGGCCGTTCTTTTCATTACCTTTGAAATGCGCGCAACTGGCGTTTTAGCGCGCGAGTGAGCCTTCAGTTCCCGAACGTGTTCCTTCGTCCAGGCCACTCGCTTAGTCTGCTTAGCTTTCTTAGCCATCTGATTCTCCCCAAACAGCAGGTATCTAATACCAGCAAACGTCTGCACGCGCCAGAGCTTAGTCGCAGATAATGGATCAAGACGATGCGAGGCGAGCCTTCAGGTCTGGAGCTTGGGCACCTTGGGACGCAACTAATCGGCAACCCTGCGCCACTGGGTCCTGGGCGGCCTCGGCGTCGTCAAGGCATTGCGATGAAGGCCGAGACCACGCGCCGCCCGGTCTTACCAGCATGCACGAGCGCATTGCGCATGAAGTGGACGCGAGTTCGAGAGCGAGCATCCGGGTTATTGCGGCGCCCAGGATACGTTCTATGTCGGCAATCTGAAGGGCATTGGGCGCATCTATCAGCAGACCTTCATCGACACCTACGCCAAGGTAGGCTTTGCCAAGCTTTACGATCGCAAGACGCCGATCACGGCCGCCGATCTCCTCAACGATCGCGTGCTGCCGTTCTTCGACGGCCACGAGGTCA
>DASWCW010000157.1:0-20890 GCA_036395835.1 Xanthobacteraceae bacterium | reverse complement strand
CGTCAATGAGGTCCTGGAGGAAGCTCGCGCCGAAGCCGAAGCGGCTGCACGTGTCGCGCTTGCCGGCCCAAATGGGCATGGTTTGAGTCATGACTGTAGACCTATGAGAGACCGCGCGCACGTTGTCGCCGTGTGCTTTTCGGTCCCCGCGGTCTACAGATGACCTTTCGGAGGCTGCCCGTTCGAGGTGCGACGATGGGGTGGGCTGACCCCCTATTAGCGCGGGCTATTCACCCAGCACGTACTGCTATAACGCCGCCACCGCGGGCGGATCCGTCGTTAAGGGGCTTGGACCCAACACGCCCTGCCGACCGCGATGTTCTCTACTCCTATAATATACACGAACTAGCGCGATTTCGCAAAACCGCTAAGCGCGGAGCTTTCGCAACTCGCCTTCCACCTTCGGCATGCCGGTGTAGACCGCCCATGCCTCCATCAGCTTGCGGCGCTTCATCAGGATGTCGCCGCGCTTGTACGCGGCCTCGACCTTGTCGCCCTTGATGTGACCGAGCGCCGCCTCGACGACGGCGGCAGGAAAGCCGGTCTGCTCCTCCGACCATGTCCCAAACGCCGAGCGAAAGCCATGCACCGTCTCCGTGCGGCCCATGTCCCGCATGACGTAGCGCAGGGTCAGCCCGTTCGGCCGGCCACCGCCGCGGCCGGGGAAGACGTGATCGGAATGCCGGATGCCCTCCATCTCCCGGAGGATCTCCACGGCGCGCGGCGACAACGGAACGCATGTTCACGGTGCGCCTTCGTCCGATCGGCCGGGATCGTCCACATCGCCTTGGCGAGGTCGACCTCGTCCCACTTCGCGCCGAGCACTTCGCCGGAGCGCGTCGCCGTCAGGATTAGGAACTCAAGCGCGCGCGCCGCAACCCCGGGAGCCTCGCGGAGCTGGGCCATGAAGGCGCCGACCTCGGCATAGGGCACCGCGGCGAAGTTCTCAGGCTTCGGCTTCCTCGGTAGCGCCTCGGCCAGGTGCCCGGTCCAGCGCGCCGGGTTCTCCTTCGAGCGATATCCACGGACGGCGGCCCACGCCAGGATCTTCTCGATCCGCCCGCGCAGGCGGGACATGGTCTGAGTCTTCGTCGCCCAGTCCGGCTCGATGACCTTGAGCACGAGGCCGGTGTCGACGTCCTTGACCTGCAGCGGGCCGATGATCGGGAACGCGTAGCGATCGAGAGTCTCGATCCACCCGTTGCGGGCGCTCCTCCACTCCGACGCCTTGGCGATGACGTACTGCCGCGCGCATTCCTTGAACGTGATGGCCTTGGCATTGGCGACCGCGGCGGCAGACCGGGTCTGACGCTTCGCGGCGATCGGGTCAACGCCCTCTCGCAGCAATTTCCGGCACGCCGTACGCGCCTCGCGGGCCTCGGCGAGGCCGACGTCGTCCAGGCTGCCCAACCCGTGCCAGTGCTTGCCGTAGCGGAAGAGCCACGAGCGCTTGAGCTCGCCGTTCTTGCCCAGCTGCGTTCGCAGCCACAACCCGGCGCCGTCGCACAGCAGCCCTGATTTCGAGGTGCGCATCTTCCGGTCGTTCAGTCGATGAATTGCCATGGTGTCCCCCGTTGGCCAGTAGACGTCTCAGCCTACACTTTCATGGGGATAGATAAACACTAGTTCGCGGTAGTTCAAGAAAATATTTTGAGGGAAGCGCTAGAGCCGCAGCCACTTCCGCGCCTAGTTCGCGCCAGTTCGGAGGCTTCCGGCCCGGAATCCACGACGGCGTTGAAGCGGCTTTCGGTCAGCGAAGCGGTGATGGAGCTCGACATGACGGGAGCCCCCGTCCTGGTGTTCCGGCACGCCGGGCACGGCCGCATCAACCTGGTTTATCGCCGCCCGGATGGCCACATCGGCTGGATCGATCCGCCGGCCGTGAACGTGGCCGGCGGCCATTGACGGGGTGGCGGTCGGTCCCTATGGTCCGCCGCCTTTGCCTACAGCCTCCGCAACTTTGCCGATCTTCGGACCGGGTTCCATGCCGCTCAACGATCTCATCGCGCCGAACGCGGTCCTTCCGGCGTTGAAGGTCAACAGCAAGAAGCAGGCGATCCAGGAGCTTGCCGCCAGAGCCGCGAAGCTGACCGGGCAAAACGAGCGCGGCATCTTCGAGACGCTGCTGCAGCGCGAAAAGCTCGGCTCGACCGGAATCGGGCATGGGGTCGCCATTCCGCACGGCAAGCTCGTCAAGCTCGACAAGCTGTTCGGGCTGTTCGCCAGACTGGATCGGCCGGTCGATTTCGAGGCGCTCGACGGCCAGCCGGTGGATCTGGTTTTCGTGCTGCTCGCGCCCGAAGGCGCCGGCGCCGACCATTTGAAGGCGCTCGCCCGCATCGCGCGGTTGCTTCGCGATTCCGATATCGCGCGCAAGCTGCGGGAGTCCCGCGATGCCGAGGCGCTTTACGCCGTGCTGACCCTCTCGCCGCCGCGGGCGGCGTAGCGAGGCGATGTTCCGCCCCGCGCCTGCGGGGCATCCGGGAACCCACGAACTTGCCGTTGTTGAGATCGCCGAATCGCCGCGGGCGATCACGCCTTCGGTGTGCCGGTCAGTGCACGCTGACGGTTTCGAGCTGATGGTCCCAGGCGTTCGCCAGCGCCGCCTCGCGGGTGTCGGCCACCATGATCGGGGTGCCGTCGGCGGCATGCAGCGCGAACAATTGCATGCCCGGCGCGAGCTGTGGCGCCTGCGGGAAGAGCGTGTTCAGATCCTCGGAGCGGATCGCCTTGACATAGGCGATCTTGCCGCCGCCGATGGCGGCCAGCGCTTCGGGAGAGATGGTACGTGTCATGGCCCTCGACTCCTTCTCTGTCGAGTCCTCAAATTCCGTCACTCACGCTGGGTGATGGCGATCGTCTTCACCACGCGCTCGGGTTCCGGACGCGCGAGATCGATCGCCAGCAAGCCGTTCTTCAGGTCCGCGCCCAGCACCTCCATTCCGTCGGCCAGCACGAAAGTCCGTTGGAACTGCCGTGCCGCAATGCCGCGATGGAGATATTGCCGGGCCTTGTCGTCCTGCTGCCGCCCGCGGATGACAAGCTGGCTTTCCTCGATGGTCACGTCGAGTTGCTCCCCGGTAAATCCGGCCACCGCCAGGGTGATCCGGAGCCGCTCGGGATTGCCGCCTTCGCGCGGCAGCCGCTCGATGTTGTAGGGAGGATAGCCGTCGGCAGCCTTGGAGACGCGGTCGAGCGCTCGCTCGATCTCGTCGAAACCAAGCAGAAACGGGCTTGAAAGCGACGGCACTCGGGACATGGTTGCAAAGTCCTTGATCAGCGACTTTGCCGGGGCCCCGATTGGGCGCCCCGACGGCCTCAATATGGGCCTACCCGGTTACGGCTTCAAGAACGCCGGGATCGCCAAGGCGCTGGTCCGGTTGCGGCGGCAGATCGGCCGCAATGCCTGGCGCCGGCGCGGTGCCGAGCAGGCCTGGGCTTGCGCACGGGATCGCCGCGGGCGGCGACGTGTCGATGCGGCCACCGGGAATCGGCGCGTCAGCCGGGCCGAATAGCTCCAGCCCTCGAGGCATCCGTGGCCGCCGCTCCCCGGCCCCAAGCGCCTCGAAATACCCGACGACCTCGAGGATCGTCAGGGGGCTGTAGGGCTTGGCGATAAGCCCCAGCGCAAGCTCGCGATGCTCGCGGGCCAGCCCCGGCTGCCCCGTGGCGAACACGCAAGCGACCCCCCGACGCCGCAGCTCCGCGGCAAGCTCGATCCCGCTCTCGCCGCCGCGGAGCTCGATGTCGACGAACGCCAGATGCGGCGTCCTTTCGGCAACGAGCCCGAGCGCTTCGGAACGGCAGCTTGCCGGTCCCAGCGCCCGATGACCGACATCGGCAAGCGTGTCGATCAGTAAAAGGCCAAGCAGGATTTCGTCCTCGACGATCAAGATATTCATGGCGACGCGACCTTTCCCGCCCGAGCAAACCAGTATGGAAAACAAGGTTCCCCCAATTTTCTACAAATTGGGGGCAACCTCGCCGATGCTCGCTAGATGTCGTTAATTGCGCGTTAAGGCCGAGGGCTTCGCAACCGAGGCTTCTTCGGCTGGATCGCCGCTTTTGCGTTTCTCGCCGAGCGCGCCGAAGCTCAGTCGATGAGTGCGCCGAAGCTCGGTCAAAACGTCAAACCCCGGTCGGCACACGGCATCCGACCGGGGTCATGCCGAACGACCGGGTGGGGAAGAAGCCTTGGGGGGAACGTCGCTCGGCACCATGGTAACGTCGCCCCAATAAGTAAGTTCCTGCGACGGCCCGCCGAAGGCCGCGTCGCAACTGAGACAGCAAACCGCCGAACCCGTCGGACCGACGAGGCACGTCCCGACGCGAGCCGTCAGCTCTTGCCGAACGCGGTCTTGTCGAGTGCCGCCCGAATGCCCTTGGCGAGCTTCACCGCGTCGTCGTTCGCCCAGAAATGCACGAAGAACAGCCGCGGCTGCTCCTTGAGCATGTGGCTGTGGATCGCCGTCACTTCGATTTCGTTGGCTCGCAAGGCGCGGATCAACGGATTGACCTCGTCGGCCGTGACCACGAAGTCCCCGGTAATGGCCGCCTTGCCTGCGCCGGTCGGTTGGAAATTGATGGCGTTGGCCGATCCCATCGCGCCGGGGACCGTCATCCCGCTCTCGGTGATCGGATCGCGGCGCGGCACGCTGAACTGATAAACCCCGCCGGCCACCTTGCCCTTGGCTCCCAGGATCTCGTCGATCTGCGCGCTCGGAAGGTCGGGCGGGGAAGCCGGGGCGGACGCGGCCTGGCCGGACTCCGCCGGCGTCTTGCTCAGCGCCAGCGCCGCCCGGATCGTCTCGGCCATCTTCACCGGATCGCCGTGGCCGCCGACATGCATGTAAAACGTCGGTGGATTGGCGCGCAGCAGATGGTTGTGGAGCGCCGTGATCTCCATCCCGCCTTCGAGCAGCTTGGTCATCACCGGCTTGATCTCGCTCTCGGTCAGCACGACGTCGCCCATGACCATCGCCCCGTCGTGCGCCGGCTCGAAGGCGACCCAGCCGCCCAATGCGAGCGCCGGCTTGATCGCCACGCCGTCGACGGCGACCTTCAGATCCGAACGCGGCAAGCCGTAGCGGTGAACCCCTCCCGGCATCGCCGCGCCGGTCCTGCCGAGTGCCGCGTCGACCTTTTTCCAATCGATCTCCTGTGCGAGCGCGCTCCCGGCCAGCATGGTTGCAAGCCCGCCGATCAGCAGGAAAGCCACAGTGCGTTTCATCGTCTCCTCCACGTGTTCCCGTCCCACCCGCGTGATTTCGTCAGTTGTCCGGTCGGATCCATAGGCTCATGGCGCAGCGCTCGGACCGAACGTCGATGGGAATTGGCGCTGCGTCGGCCGGCCGTAGAGTTCAGGGGACGACGGGGAGATCCCATGCACAATCTCCTTGCAAATCGCAGGTCGCGCAGCGCTTCGACGAAGCCCGTCCCGACGGGACACCCGCAATCCCGGACGGCCAGAATGGCAACGCGACGCACCAAAACAAGGCTTGCGGGGAGCCGCGGTTCCCGCGCGTCGCTCCCGAACCACTGCGATTTCTCGTGATGAGGGCGCGGGCGGAGGGCTGCGCGTTTGCGGGCTGCACCGAACCACGCGCATCCCCGGAATCGATCGCAAAGCATATGCGAAGATCCGCGCCGGCCGCGCATGCGTTCAGGGTCTCCAGTGTCGGCTTCCCGGTGCTTGTCAACAGCTGTTTGGATGAATGCGAGATGAATGACCCGCGGCGGACAGATGAACGATCCGCGACAAAATTGCTCCTCACATTCGATAGCCGCGTGCAACCAAAAACCGGCTCGTGAATTGTCGAAACAAGCCGTTATTTCCATTTCGCTCGCGCCAATGGCGAGGCGCAACGTGTGGAACTTTCGAGTCGGCGCTCAAGCTTCGGAGACATCGGGTTTCAGCTTCGGAACGAAGCAGACGAGATTCCGAACGGAGCCGATGGCCGGCTTGCAAACCAAAGGAGGTGTCCGATGCGGTACCTGAAGACGATCACTACGGCTGCTGGCGCTGCCGCCATCGCCGCCCTGCTCGCCGCCCCGGCGGCGCAGGCCGCAACTTCGACGATGGAAGGCGTGCACTCCAGCAAGCATCTGAAGTCGCACAGCACGTCCACGACCACGACGACGTCCAGCTCCCGCCATGGCAAGAAGGTCGGCTTTAATCACCGCCCGCCCGGATGGAGCCACGGCAAGAAGACCGGCTGGAACTGTACGGTCGGCAGCCTGGGCTGCAAGCCGCCCGGTTTGCACCGGAACCGCTGATTCAGATGCCTCGCCCGGTCGCTCGGGCGGGGCCGTTTTTTTGGCAGCTTGCGGGTCGACCGCGTTTCACGTTCGAGGACGGTTCATCTCCTTTAACCGCCGGTGACTGCATCCCTCAGTCCCGGTTCAGCTTGGGCCGGGCAAGCTTGCGTCGTGTCATTGATCCACAGGATCCAAGGAGAACACGATGCTTCGCAAACTCGTCATCACGTCGGCCGCTATCGCGGTCCTGAGCGGCGCCACGGCGAGCGGCGCCATGGCCATGCCCGGGCATTGGGGAGGCGGCTGGGGTCATCCCCACCGCAATGTCGCCTTCCACCACGCGGCCGTCTTCCACGATCGTTTCGCCTTTCGCCACCGCGCATTCTTCTTCCGACACCATCGCCACTTCGATTCATCGGGGCGCCGATCGGGTTCGCCGACGAATGCTTGGTGGTGAAACGGGTCTGGACTCCATGGGGCTGGCATTGGCGCCGGATCTGGGTGTGTGACTGACCAAATGCGCTGGGACCCGTTGCGGCGGCCTCGAGCCCGAGGTTTTCGACCCTGACGGCAATGGGCCGTCGCGGAGGGCCGATCAGCATCCTCGGCCGTGGCGGTCCCGGCTCGCGCCGTGCCGGGCCGAACCAAAAGGCTCATTGCGGGTTAGCGTGGCGACCCGACCAGGTTTGGCGCCATGTCGAAGATCGGCGCTCGCGATGGAGCCTTGGCGTTCCTGATCGCCGCAGCGTTGCTCGGCGCGAGCGAGTTCGCGCCCTCGACCGCGCACGCCGGAACTGCGGCGGCGCATCACGGCGGGGCGGCGCCTCGCGTTGCCGCTCATTCCCAGTCGCGCACCGGCGCGCCGCGCATGGCCGCGACCGGCGCGCATTCGTCGGCGGCCTCGATCCGCCGATCTGCGGGGCCAAAATCAGGAGCCCCCGTGGTGCGCCGCTCGTCCGACAGTTCGGCCGGCCGTTCATCCGCGGGACCGTCCCGCGGTCACGGCCCGAAGACGGCCGGAACCGTCCACGCCCGCAAGTCCGGCGCGCCCGCAAAACATCTGCGTGAGCGTGAGAATGCGCCGGAGTTGCGCGGCCGCACCGCCGGTCCCGGCTACATCCGGCCTCGGTACCGCGGCGGATTCACCGGATGGTCCGGGCCGCTGTTCTGGCCTCGCGCCTCCGACGATATCTTCGGCTACACGTTCTGGCCCTACGACTTCGACCAGACCTTCTGGGCCTATGCGTACGCCGACGTTTACAACAGCATCGTCTGGCCCTATGGCGACTCGGTCGGCAGCATCGGCGTGTCGGGCGGTCCACCGCGGCTGACCCGCAGCCGAAACGGCCCGCGCACAGGCCAGCCGCGAGATCTTGCGCAGCTCTGCGGCGACCGCACGCCCGGCCTCACCGACTGGCCGATCGAGCGGATCGAGCAGACGGTGGCGCCGACGCAAGCGCAGCAAGCGGCGCTCCTCGAGCTCAAGAGCGCCGCCGCCAAGGCGCTCGAGGTGCTGCACGCAGCCTGCCCGATGGACGAAGTTGCGACGCCGCTTGCGCGCCTCGATGCGATGGAAAAGCGCCTCGATGCCATGCTGCGGGCGGTCGATCTCGTGCGCCCGGCACTTGAGAGTTTCTACAATTCATTGCGTGACGAGCAGAAGGCGGGCTTTGGCGCCATCGGATACGCAAGCAAACCGTCGCAGCGGGAAACCAGCCGCGGGCGCGCCGACGAACGCCGAACTCGCGCGACCCATTTCTGCAGCGGCGACCACGCGGAAGTGCTGTCGCAGCGGTCGATCGGGCGGATCGAACTGCAAGTGCATCCGGCCGAGTCCCAGCGTGCCGCGCTGGATGATCTCAAGCAGGCCTCCGCTACGGCGATCGAGACGCTGCGGTCCGCTTGTCCGACGGGCATACCCGCCAATCCCCTGGCTCGGCTCGATGTCTTGGGCAGGCGGCTCGATGCGATGGCAACGGCGGTCAAGACGATTCGCCCGGTGATGCAGCATTTCTACGATTTGCTCGGCGAGGAGCAGAAGGCGGCTTTCAACGCCATCGGCTTGCGAGAAAACCCGATCGGATCCCGCGAGACGACCTCCGGCGAAAACCGTTAGATTCGCACTGCTCGGAATTCTCGCGGTCGGCCGGTGCAGCGCGGCACGAGCCGCGCCGTCGGCGTTCCCGGATTGCGATTGCGGCGGGGCAAGTCCTGTGCTTTTAAACCAGCGGGCATTGCCGCCTCGGGGGCGGGGAGTTCCGCATGACGGAAATTGTGAACCAGCATCATCGCCGCGATTGGAGTTGGTGGTACCTGCTGTTGCTGATTCCGTTCATCGCCGTGCTTTGGGTGCCGTTCTACAATTCCGCCGAACCGTATTTGGATTTCGGTCGGCTGCGACCGCCGGCGAATTACCCGCGGCTCACCAGCTTCACGGTGGACAATGAGACCGGACCGTTCCAGGTCGGCCTTCCGCTGTTCAAGCCGGGCACGAACTACCGCAAATGGGTCGAGGTCTGGGTGGACGGCAAGGCCCTGCGGCCGGTCCGGGATTGGACCCTGAGCTCGCCCAGCGGTCCGCTCGGCACGATTCCGCGCCCGATCCGGGACGCGGAAATCACCTTCACGAGTCCGCGCAGCGGCGAAGTTCAGATCGTGGCCGACCGTCCCGGCATTCCGTTCTTCTACTGGTACCAGCTGTTGTGGGTGCTGATCGGGGCGGCGCTCACCGCGTTGGTTTACGTCATGACCGAACGGCGCTGATCATCGGCACAGAAACCTTGGGCTGGGGGAAGTCGTGCGCGAAGTGAACTGGGTGGCGCTGATCGTCTTCGTGCTGCTGTTCGGCTTCGTCACCTGGCTGGGATTCGCGGCCGGCCGATGGCGCAGAGGCGATCTCGGCCTGCTGCACGAGTGGGGGCTCGGCGGCCGGCGGTTCGGTACGCTGATCACCTGGTTCCTGGTAGGCGGGGATCTCTACACCGCATACACGTTCGTGGCGGTTCCGGCGCTTGCGTTCGGGGCCGGCGCGATCGCGTTCTTCGCGGTTCCCTACACCATCCTCGTCTATCCGATCCTGTTCGTGGTGTTCCCGCGGCTGTGGCACGTGTCGCATAAGCACGGCTACATCACGCTCGCCGACTTCGTGCGCGGACGCTTCGGCAATCGTTGGCTGGCGCTGGCGGTCACGGTCACCGGCATCGTGGCGACGATGCCTTACATCGCGCTGCAGCTCGTCGGCCTTCAGGTGGTGATCGGCGCGCTCGGCATCGGCGGCAAAGGCATGATGGGGGACGTCCCGCTCATCGTCGCTTTCCTGATCCTGGCCGCCTTCACCTATACGAGCGGGCTGCGGGCTCCGGCGGCGATCGCCATCGTCAAGGATACGCTGATCTTCCTCACCGTGTTCGCGGCCATCATCATCATCCCGATCGAGCTCGGCGGGTACAGCCAGATCTTCGCGGCGGTGCCGGCGCAGAAGCTGCTGCTTGCAGCGCCGCAGGGCTATACCACCGGCATGTACAGCAGCTATGCGACGCTCGCGCTCGGATCGGCGCTGGCGTTGTTTCTCTATCCGCACTCCGCGACCGCGATTCTCAGCGCGAGCAGCGGGCATGCGATCCGCCGCAATGCGGCGCTGCTTCCGGCCTATTCGCTGCTGCTGGGGCTGATCGCGCTGTTGGGGTTCATGGCGATCGCCGCCGGCGTCGACAAGCTGCCGGAGTACGGCGCCGGCTTCAAACAATTCAAGGCGAATTTCGCGGTCCCCGCGCTGCTGCTGTACGTGTTTCCGTCGTGGTTCGCGGGCGTGGCCCTGGCGGCGATCGGGATCGGCGCGCTGGTTCCCGCCGCGATCATGTCGATCGCGGCCGCCAATCTCTTCACGCGCAACGTCTATCGTGAGTTCTGGCGGCGCGGCTGCACCGACCAGGAGGAATCGCAAATGGCCAAATGGGTGTCGCTGGTCGTCAAAGCCGGCGCGCTCGTGTTCATCCTGGGAGTGCCGCAGCAATTTGCGATTCAGCTGCAGCTCCTGGGCGGCATCTGGATCATCCAGACGCTGCCGGCGGTGATCCTCGGCCTCTACACGCGCTGGCTCAACCCGTGGGCGCTGCTGATCGGATGGGCCGTGGGCATCGGGCAAGGCAGCTTCGTGGCCATCAAATACAGCTTTACGTCGATTTGGCCGATCACGATCGCCGGCTACAGCTTTCCGGGATATACGGCGCTTTACACATTGGTGTTCAATATTCTGATCACCGTGGCGCTCACGCCGCTGTTCAATGCGATGCGGGACCACGCCAAAGACGAGACCGTTCCGGCCGATTACCGCGCATCATGACGTCTGCCCTGGCCCATGACGACAATCTGACGACCGAGCGGCCGACGTTCGTCACACACCTCGAATGCGCGGCGACCGGCGAGCACTACCCGGCCGATCGGATCCACAACCTGTCGCGGGCCGGCAAGCCGCTGCTGGTGCGCTACGATCTTGCCGGCGTGCGCAACGCGCTGACGAAGGACGCGCTTGGTTCGCGCCCCATGGATCTGTGGCGCTATCGCGAGCTCTTGCCGGTGCGAAAACTCGACGACATCGTCAGCCTCGGCGAGGCGGCGACGCCGATCGTCGCGCTCGACAAGCTCGCGGCGAGGCTCGGCGCCGGCGAGCTGCTGGTGAAGGACGAGGGCCGGCTGCCGACCGGCTCGTTCAAGGCGCGCGGCCTCGTCATGGCGGTCTCGATGGGCAAGGCGCTCGGCATTTCGCACATGGCCATGCCGACCAACGGCAACGCCGGGGCGGCGCTCGCGGCCTATGCCAGCCGCGCCGGCATCAGGACCACCGTGTTCTGTCCGGAGGACACCCCCGAAGTGAACGTCAGCGAGATCGCGCTGCAGGGCGCGAAGGTCTACCGGGTCAACGGCCTGATCGACGATTGCGGCAAGATCGTCGCCGCGGGCCGCGAGAAGGCCGGCTGGTTCGACGTTTCCACCCTGAAGGAGCCCTACCGGATCGAGGGCAAGAAGACCATGGGCCTGGAATTGGCCGAGCAGCTCGGCTGGGAATTGCCCGATGTCATTCTCTATCCGACCGGCGGCGGCACCGGGCTGATCGGTATGTGGAAGGCATTCGCCGAGCTCGAGGCGATCGGCTTTCTGGGCTCGAAACGCCCGCGCATGGTGGCCGTGCAGGCGGCCGGCTGCGCCCCGATGGTGCGCGCGTTCGAGGCGGGCGCCGAGCACGCGTCGCGCTGGGAGAACGCGCACACCATCGCGTCCGGAATTCGCGTGCCGCAGGCGATCGGGGATTTCCTGATCCTGCGCGCGGTGCGCGAGAGCGGCGGGTTCGCCATCGCGGTCGACGATGCGGCGATCACGGCGGCGCTCGAGGAGGCAGCGCGCGAGGAGGGCTTCTTGCTCTGCCCGGAAGGCGCCGCGACCTATGCGGCCTACAAGGCGGCGCTCGCCGACGGCCGCATCCGCCGCGACGAACGCGCATTGCTGTTCAATTGCGCGACCGGGCTCAAGTATCCGCTGCCGCCGGTGCACCGCAGGCTCGACCGCACCAAGCCGATCGATTTCGCGAAGCTGTGATGGCTGATCCCTCCCCTGAAAGGGGAGGGTCGGCGCGAAGCGCCGGGGTGGGGTGAACGGTACGCCATACTTAGATCCCCACCCGTCTCGCCCCGGATTAGATCCGGTGCTCGCCACCCTCCCCTTCGGGGAGGGATTACCCGATCCGCACCAGCGCGCCGCCGTCGACCGGCAGCGCGACCCCGGTGATGAAATTGGCTTCGTCGGAAGCCAGGAACAGCGCCGCGTTGGCGACGTCCCAGGCGGTGCCCATGCGGTGGCGCAGCGGCACCCGCGCGTCGCGCTGCGCGGCGACCTCGGCGCGGCTCTTGCCGCTGACGCGCGCGCGGGTGTCGACCGCCATCGGTGTGTCCATCAGGCCCGGCAGGATGACGTTGGCGCGAATGCCGAACTCGGCGTTCTGGATGGCGACTTGCTGGGTGAAGGCGATCATCGCCGCCTTGCTCGCCTTGTAGGCCACATAGGGATAATGCTCCCAGGCCGCGACCGAGGAGATGTTGAGGATCACGCCGGAGTGCTGTTCGCGCATGACCGGCACGACGTGCTTGGCGGCCATCACCGCGCCGCGCAGGTTGATGGCGCAAATCCGGTCGAACACTGCCTCGGAGATTTCCGCGAGCGGCGCATCGCCGCCGCCGATGCTCACCCCGACGTTATAGTGCAGAATGTCGACGCGCCCCCAGCGCCGCCGCGTCTCGGCGATGGCCGCGGCGAGCGTGCGTTCCTTGGTGACGTCCGCCTCGAATGCCGCGCAGGCGCCGCCGTCCTTGGCCGCCAATCCCGCGGTTTCTTCCGCCGAGGCGAGGTCGCGGTCGACCGCGAGCACCTTCGCGCCCTCCTGACAGAACCGCAGCACGGTCGCGCGGCCGTTGCCCAAGCCCTCGCCGGGGCTCTGGCCGGCTCCGACCACGATCGCAATTTTTCCCGCAAGACGCATGGCGAGCTCCTTGTCTGCCTCGCGATAGCGCAGTCCGATTTCGATTGCCACCGGCTCGGCTTGACTTACGGCCGTGCCCCGGCTTCCACTCGCGGGAACCGGCACTTGCGAAGCCGAGGCGTGCACGGGAGGATTTCATGACCGCGATAGCGTTGCGTTCGGACGACGGCCGGCGGACGACCGAGGACAGCGGACAGATCGGGCGCGCCGGCATCATCCGTCGTTGGGTCCGCGTCGTCTGTCATCTGGCTGTCGCGGCGCTGATCGGCCTTTGCTTCGCGGCCCCGGCGGCCATGGCCGCCAAGAAGGACAACGCGCTGCGCGTCGCCGACGACCAGGTTCTCGACAACGTCGATCCCTATTTCAACAACGTGCGCATCGGCGTGATTGTGTCGCATCATGTGTGGGATACGCTGATCTATCGCGATCCCAAGACCAACGAGTACCAGGGTCAGCTCGCGACTTCCTGGAAATGGATCGACCAGAAAACCCTCGAGCTCGAGCTGCGCAAGGGCGTCAAATTCCACAACGGCGCCGAGTTCGACGCCGACGACGTGGTCTACACGCTCAATTTCGTCTCCAAGCCGGAGAACAAGGCCACCACCCAGAGCAACGTCGATTGGATCGATCACGTCGAGAAGCTCGATACGCATCGCGTGCGCATCGTCACCCGGCGGCCGTTTCCGGCCGCGATCGAATATCTGGCCGGTCCCATCGCGATCCATCCGCATGCATATTATGCCCAGGTCGGGCCGCAGGGCATGAACCAGAAGCCGATCGGCTCGGGGCCCTATCGCGTGGTCGAGCACGCGATGGGCAAATACATCCGGCTCGTGCGCAACCCGGATTATTTCAAGGACAGCCCGAAACCACAGCCGCAGATCGAGAACGTCGAGCTGCGCTTCATTCCGGACCGGCAGACCCAGGTCGCCGAGATGCTCTCGGGCGGCCTCGACCTCATCAAGAACGTACCGCTCGATCAGGCGCAACAATTGCGCGGAGCTCCGAGCCTTCAGGTCGTTTCCGCGGAAATCATGCGCTATGCGTTCCTGCAGATGGATTCGACCGAGCGCACGCTTGCGCCGCAGCTGCGCGACCCGCGGGTGCGCAAGGCGATCATGCACGCGATCGATCGTGCGGCCATGGTCAAGTCGATCGTGGGCGAGACCTCGCGCGTGCTCAACGTGCCGTGCTTCCCCTCGCAATTCGGCTGCAGCGACGAGGCCGCGCCGCGCTACGCCTATGACCCGGCGAAAGCCAAGCAGCTGCTCGCGGAAGCCGGCTATCCGAGCGGCTTCGATGTCGATCTTTACGGCTACCGCGATCGCGATCAGCTCGAGGCGATGATCGGCTATCTGCACGCGGTCGGGATCCGGGCCAATCTGCGGTTCGTGCAATACGCCGCGCATCGCGACGCCGTGCGCGCCGGCAAGGCGCCGATCGCAGTTTGGACCTGGGGCTCGTTCTCCATCAACGACGTGTCGGCCGGCGTGTCGGTGTTCCACAAGTGGCAGGCCGACGACACCGGCCGCGATCCCGAGGTGCGCGAGCTCCTCGATCGCGGCGATTCGGTCGTCGATCCGCAGGAACGCAAGGCGGCCTACGCCAAGGCGCTGGGGCTGATCGCCGAGCGCGCCCATGTGCTGCCGCTGTATTCGATTCCCGTCTTCTACGTTGCCGCCAAGGATCTGGTCTTCGTCGCCTACCCGGACGAAGTCCCCCGCTTCTGGGAGATGCGCTGGAAATGATCGCGCAGCGATCATCCTGGCCAAGCGCCCGCGCGCGTTCTGCGAGGTCGCGCGAGCCGGGATCCCGAGACGTGACATCCCGAGCTTGAGGAATCCCTCATGCTCGGCTTCGCTCTAAAGCGCCTCGGCCTCGCCGTCCTCGTCGCGATCGCAGTCTCCGCGATCGCGTTCCTGCTGTTGCGGGCCTCGGGCGATGTCGCGACCGCGCTTGCCGGCGAAGGCGCGCGCGCCGAGGACATCGAGAACATTCGCCGCATCTACGGTCTCGATCGGCCGCTGGTCGTGCAATATTTTGACTGGATGGGCAAGATGGCGCACGGCGATTTCGGCCAGTCGCTCTATTTCAAGACCGACGTGCTCGCCCTCGTTCGCGACAAGCTGCCGACTACGGCGCTGCTCGCCATGTTCTCGCTGCTGTTCGCGCTGGCGCTTTCGATCCCGCTCGGCATCGTCGCCGCGATTTTTCCCAACAGCTGGATCGACCGGGCCTGCCTCGCGCTCGCCGTGGTCGGCCAGGCGCTGCCGAATTTCTTCTTTGCCCTGATTCTGATCCTCTTGTTCGCGGTGATGCTCCCGCTCCTGCCGGTGTCGGGGAGCGAGACCTGGGCCAATTTCGTCCTGCCCTCGGTCGCGCTCGGCTATTACGTGGCGCCGCCGTTCATGCGGCTGGCACGCGCCGGCATGATCGAGGTACTCGCCTCCGATTACATCCGCACGGCGCGCGCCAAGGGGCTTTCCGGCCCGAGCATCGTGCTCAAGCACGCGCTCGTGAACGCGCTCGTGCCGATCGTCGCGCTCGCCGCCGTTCAGCTCGGGTTCCTGCTGGGCGGCTCCGTCGTGATCGAGACGGTGTTCGCGCTCGATGGTCTCGGCTATCTGGCGTATCAATCGATCACGCATTTGGATCTGCCGGTCACGCAGGCGATCGTCACGTTGCTGTCGTTCATCTACGTGGGGCTGACGCTGGGCGCCGACCTCGTCAACGCCTGGCTCGACCCGCGCATCAGGGTGGGATGAATGACGGAAATTTCCGCGCTGCCCCTGCTGGAGCTGGTCGGGCCCACGCCGCGCGCGCTGCTGCAGCGGCGCCTGTTGGGTCACAAAGGGCTGGTGATCAGCGTGACGCTGCTTGGGCTGATCATGCTGGTCGCGCTGCTGGCGCCGGTGGTGGCGCCGTACGATCCCTATGCGCAGGATCTCGGCCGCCGTCTCATCCCGCCGCTCTGGTATCAGAAGGGCAACTGGGCCCACCTGCTCGGGACCGACAACCTCGGGCGCGACTATCTCTCGCGCGTGCTTTACGGCGCCCGCATTTCGCTGCTGATCGGCGCGTCGGTCATGACGATCTCGGGCCTGATCGGGACCACGCTCGGGCTCGCGGCGGGCTATTTCGGCGGCCGCGTCGATACATTGGTGATGTTCACGACCACGGTGCGGCTTGCCATGCCGCTGATCCTGGTCGCGCTCGCGGTGGTGGCGACCGTGGGCGGCTCGCTGTGGGTAGTCGTCCTCGTGCTGGGCCTGCTCAAATGGGACCGCTTCGCGGTGGTGATGCGCGCCGCGACCCAGCAGGTCCGCGGGCTCGATTACGTCGCGGCCGCGGAATGCGTCGGCGCTTCCACGCGGCGCATCATTCTCGGCGAGATTCTCCCCAACGTGCTGCCGCACCTGATCGTGGTGGCGACCATCGAGGCGGCGAGCGCGATCCTGCTGGAGGCGGCGCTGTCGTTCCTGGGGCTGGGCGTGCAGCCGCCGCTGCCGTCCTGGGGGCTGATGATCGCCGAAGCCAAGGTCTACATGTTCTTCTCGTTCTGGCTGATCGCGATCCCCGGCACGGCGCTGGCGATCCTGGTGCTCGCCATCAACATGCTGGGCGACGGCATCCGCGACGTCACCGCGCCCGGCGGCGGGAGGGCCTGAAGTGCCTCTGCTCGAGCTCGACGGGCTCGTGGTCGACATCGCGACGCCGCGCGGCGTCTTGCATGCGGTGCGCGACGTGTCGTTCCGGATCGACCGCGGCGAGACGCTGTGCCTGGTCGGCGAATCCGGCTGCGGCAAATCGATGACCGCGTTCGCCCTGATGGGCCTGCTGCCGCAAGCGGCGAGCCGTACGGCGCGGCGCTTCCGGTTCGAGGGTGAGGATCTCGACCGCGCTTCGACCGGCCGGCTCGGCGAGCTGCGCGGCGACCGCATGGCGATGATCTTCCAGGAGCCGATGACCGCGCTCAATCCGGCCTACACCATCGGCGATCAGCTTGCCGAGGTGCATCGGCGCCACAAGGGCTCCGGCCGGCAGGCGGCGCGCGATCGCGCGGTCGAGCTGATGGAGAAGGTAGGCATCACGGCCGCGGAAAAAAGGCTCGGCCAGTTTCCGCATCAGCTCTCCGGCGGGCTGCGCCAGCGCATCATGATCTCGATGGCGCTGATGTGCGGGCCGGCGCTGCTCATCGCCGACGAGCCGACCACCGCGCTCGACGTCACCATTCAGGCGCAGATCCTGCGCCTCCTCGTCGAACTGCAGCGCGATCTCGGCATCGCCATCCTGCTGATCACCCATGATCTCGGCGTCGTCGCCCGCACTGCGCACCGCGTCGCGGTGATGTATGCGGGCGAGATCGTCGAGTCCGGGACGGCGGCGGCCGTGTTCGGCATGCCGCGCCATCCCTACACGCGCGGCCTGATGGCCTCGATCCCGGTTCCGGGCAAGACGCCGCCCGGCGCGCGGCTCGGCGCCATTCCGGGCGTGGTGCCCTCCCTGATCGGCGAGGTGCGCGGCTGCGCATTTCGGGATCGTTGCGCCCACGCCAGTGCGATTTGCGCCGCGCCGGTCGCGGTGCGCTCGGAACGCGATCACGATTGGCGCTGCGTGCTCGAGGCGCGCCCGGTGGCGGCATGAACGCGCTGATCGAAGCCCGCGGCGTCTCGCGCCAGTTCGTGGTCGGGCAGCGGCTGTTCGTGGCAAAGCCGGTGATCCGCGCGGTGATCGATGTCGATCTCACCGTCGGGAGCGGCGAGGTGCTCGGCATCGTCGGCGAATCCGGATCGGGCAAATCGACGCTCGGCAAGATGCTGCTCGGCCTGCTGAAGCCCGACCGCGGAACGATCCGCATGGCCGGCGAGGATCTGACTGCGATCGAGCGGCGGAAATTGGCCCGGCTGATCCAGCCGGTGTTCCAGGATCCGTATTCCTCGCTCAATCCGCGCAAGAGCGTGGCCGCGATCGTGGCGCTGCCGCTGGCGGTGCTTGGCCTCGGCACCGCCCGGGAACGGCGCGCGCGGGCGACCGCCATGCTCGAGCGCGTCGGCTTGCCGGCCCGCTATGCCGACGTGTATCCGAGCGAGCTCTCCGGCGGCCAGCGCCAGCGCGTCGCCATCGCGCGCGCGCTGGTCGTCGGGCCCAAGATCGTGCTGCTCGACGAGCCGACCTCCGCGCTCGATGTCTCGGTCCAATCGCAGATCCTCAACCTGCTGCTCGACCTGCGCAAGGATCTTGGCCTCACCTACGTGTTCATCAGCCACAACCTCGCGGTCGTCGAGCATGTGGCGACCCGCGTCGCGGTGATGTACCTCGGCCGCATCGTCGAGGCCGCCGACCGCGAGGCGATCTTCGCCGATCCGCGGCATCCCTATACGCGGGCGCTGCTCGATTCCGTGCTCACGCCGGAGCCCGGCCTCGGCATTCCCGACACCGGCCTCGGGCTCACGTTCCCCAATCCGCTCGATCCGCCGCCGGGCTGCGCCTTTCATCCGCGCTGTCCCGAGCACGGCCCGCGTTGCCGTATCGAGGTGCCGCGCGAGGTGCGCGCGGCCGGGCTGGTCGCCTGCCATCTGTACGATGGAGGAACCGCAGCCGCATGAGCAGGGACGCCGCCATCAGGCTCGCCGAAACCTATTTCGACTCGGGCGGCTTCAAGGCCGACCTCGCGCGGCGGGTCGCGATCCCGACCGCGAGCCAAAATCCCGATCGCGCCGACGAGCTCAAGCGTTATCTCGATGCCGAGATGGTGCCGGCGCTCGAGGCGCTGGGCTTCCGCTGCCGGTTGCTCACGCATGCGAAAGCGCGCGGGCCGTTCCTCGCCGCGGAGCGCATCGAGGCCGCGCATCTGCCGACCGTGCTTTGCTACGGTCACGGCGACGTCATCCGCGGGCTCGAGGCGGGCTGGGCGAAGGGGCTCTCGCCCTTCGTGCTCACGGAAAAGGACGGCCGCTACTACGGTCGCGGCGTCGCCGACAACAAGGGCCAGCACACCATCGGCATCGCCGCCATGGGCGCGGTGATTGCCGCGCGCGGTCGGCTCGGCTTCAACGCCAAATGGCTGATCGAGATGGGCGAGGAGACCGGCTCGGCGGGACTGCGCGAGGTCTGCGCCGAGCATCGCGCGCTGTTTGCTGCCGACGCGCTGATCGGCTCCGACGGCCCGCGGCTGTCGATCGAGCAGCCGACGATCTACCTCGGCAATCGCGGCGCCTATCCGGTCGATCTATGGATCGAGGCGCGCGAAGGCGGCCACCATTCCGGCAATTGGGGCGGGCTGCTCTCCAATCCGGCGATCGAGCTCGCCCATGCGATCGCGGCGATCGTCGGCCCGCAAGGCCAGATCCGCGTTCCGCAATGGGTGCCGGACGGCATTCCGGATTCGGTCAAGCGCGCGCTTGCGGATTGCGAGGTGCATTCCGGACAGGGCAGTCCGGCGATCGATCCCGGCTGGGGCGAGCCGGGGCTCACCTCGGCAGAGAAGCTTTATGCCTGGTCGACGTTCGAGATCCTGGCGATGAGCGCCGGCAATCCGGAGGCGCCGGTCAACGCGGTGCCGCCGCACGCCTGGGCGCGCGGCCAGCTGCGCTTCGTGGTGGGGGTCGATCCGGAAAAAATCCTGCCGGCGCTGCGGCGCCACCTCGATCGCCACGGCTTTGCCATGGTGCGGATCGCCAAGGCGCGCGACGAGATTTTTCACGCCACCCGCCTCGACCCGGATCATCCGTGGGCGCAATGGGCGGCGGCCTCGATCGCGCGCACCGCGGGCCAAAGGCCTGCGATCCTGCCGAGCACCGGCGGAGCTCTGCCCAACGACGTGTTCGCGGAGCTGCTCGACCTGCCGACGATCTGGGTGCCGCATTCCTATCCGGGCTGCTCGCAGCATGCGCCCAACGAGCACCTGCCGCTCGTGCTCGCGCGCGAGGGCTTGCGGCTCATGGCCGGGCTTTATTGGGATCTCGGCGAGGGCGGCACGCCGGCGCGGCGAACATAATCTCGTAGCCTGGATGGAGCGGCGCGCAGCGCCGTGAAATCCGGGATGGTGAGGGAGGGGATTTCATGTTCACCGACGGCTTGTTTCGGCAAAAGCGCATCCTGGTCACCGGCGGCGGCACCGGGCTCGGCAAGGGCATGGCCGAAAAATTTCTCGCGCTCGGCGCCGAAGTGATCATTTGCGGCCGGCGCAAGTCGGTGTGCGAGGAGACCGCGGCGGAGCTGATGGCAAAGCACGGCGGCAAGGTCGAGAGCTACGGCATCGATATCCGCGACGCCACCGCGGTCGACGCGATGGTCGAGGATATTTTTTTGCACGGGCCGCTCACCGACCTCGTCAACAATGCGGCCGGCAATTTCATCTCGCGCACCGAGGATCTCTCATCGCGCGGCTTCGATGCCATCGCCAACATCGTCATGCACGGCACGTTCTACGTGACCCACGCGGTCGGCCGGCGCTGGATTGCGGCGCAAAAGCCCGGCAACGTGCTCTCGATCGTGGTGACCTGGATCCACAACGGCAGCCCGTTCGTGGTGCCTTCGGCGATGAGCAAGGCCGCGATCCACGCCATGACGATGTCGCTCGCCGCCGAATGGGGCCGCTACGGCATCCGGCTCAACGCGATCGCGCCCGGCGAAATTCCCACTGAAGGCGCGGGCAAGCGCCTGCGCCCGATCGAGATGCCGGCGAGCCGCACCGCGCGGGCGAACCCGATGGACCGCCGCGGCCGCATGGAGGAGCTGCAGAATCTCGCGACCTTCCTGCTCTCCGACGGCTGCGACTGGCTCACCGGCCAGACCATCGCGATGGACGGCGCCAATGCGCTGGCGACCGGCGGCAATTTCTACGATCTGCGCGAATGGGGCGATGCGGAATGGAAGGCCGCCCGCGAGGCGATCCAGCAGGTCAACGCGCGCGACAAGGCGGCGCGCAGCGCATGAGAAGGAGTAGACCATGATCGACCAGCCATTCGTGGACAGGATGGCGAAATACAATCGCTGGCAAAACCAGAATCTCTACGGCTGCGCCGATCGGCTGTCCGACGAGGATCGCAAGCGCGAGCGCGGTGCCTTCTTCGGCTCGATCCACGGAACGCTCAATCACCT
>DASWCW010000156.1:0-28561 GCA_036395835.1 Xanthobacteraceae bacterium | reverse complement strand
GGTGATACCCCTAGGACTTTCATGTCGGACCGTCTCTCGGGCAGAACCGCGGTGGAGCCCACGGTAAATTAGCAGCAGCAGAAAATGAAAGACTGCAACGCAAGGGCAGGTGAGCAAAAGCTAACTGGCGATGCTCGCAGGACTTTCATGCGCTCCTGTCTAAAGGGAACGTGAATCGCTGGAATCGGCTTTGAACCGGAGTTCATCCATCGAGACTCGATCAAGACGCTTTTTGGTCTGATATCGGCCATCGAATTCACAAGTATCGCCACATTGATCGTCTACTCCGAATCAGTCCGAGACGACTGCAAGGTCGGCCATGTTCACCACAGGCAACACTGCCGGGAACGCGTCGCCGTCGCCGAGGCTCAATGGGGGAGAATTCGCGTTGATCGCAAATCTGATGCGGAGCATGCGCAGCGGCCGATGAGTGCGCACGCGCGAATAGATGCAATCGATTTCTGGCGCGGGTTCGCCCTATTGACGATCTTCGCCGACCACATGCCGTACAGCGCGCTCGCGCATGTGACCCACCGCAACTTCGGCCTGTCGGATGCAGCGGAGGGATTCGTGTTCCTATCCGGGATGTCCGCCGCACTCGCCTACGGCCCGCGATTCCTCGACGGCCGGATCGGGGCGGGCTTGCGCGCGGTGGGTCGACGGGTGCTCACGCTCTACGGGGTCCAGATCGTTCTCTCCCTCCTGGCGCTCGGCATCGTCATGCTGGTCGCCCTCATGGTCGATGACGATGTGATGGAGGACGAAGATCGCCTTGTGCTGTCGAATCCGGGGCGCGGCGTCCTTGCTATCCTCGGTCTTGCCCATCAGATTGACTATTCAAACATCCTGCCGCTCTACATCGTGCTTCTGTTCGCGGCGCCTGGCCTCATCATGCTAGCGCGCTTGGATGAGCGACTGATGTTGACAGCATCTGCGGCGGTCTACTTGCTCGCCCGGGCATGTTCACTCAATATTCCAACCTGGCCGGCTGAGGGCGGTTGGTTCTTCAACCCTTTCGCGTGGCAATTGCTCTTCACCATTGGTTTGTTCGTCGGATTGCGACTCAAAGCTGCCACGCATTTCAAAAGCACGGCACCGTTCAACGGCGGCCTATTCGCAATGTGCCTCGCGGTGCTCCTGCTCTCGGCCTTCATCGTCACCAACGGATTCGGACTGGTGCCCGGATTGTGGGATGGCGTGCGCGGCAACCTCGATGACGACAAGCGGGTTCTCGGCATTGCACGGTTGGCGCACTCTCTGGCGCTCGCCTACGTGGTTCACTATTCCGGCTTGACGCAGTTGGTGCGTCGAACCGCCATTTTTGCGCCGCTGTGCTTGATCGGCCGCTATAGCCTGCCGGTGTTCGCCACGGGAGCGATCCTGTGCACGATCGGCTTGGCGGTCATGGACGAGGATTGGCCAGGCATGCCGTACAGCCTCTTCGTCTTAGCAGGCGGTCTGGCAATTCATTACGTGGTCGCGCGCTACCTTTCGACTCGTTCGGAAAGCCGACGAAATCGGATAGTGATTGACCTCCCAGCGGGCGGCTCCTAGGAGCGGGAACCGCATCAGGCGCCGATCGGGCATCCCCGCTCTCCTTTCTTTCGAGTCGGCGGAGCGCTCACACGGACGGGTTCTCCCAGTACCTCGACACATAGTTTGTACGGGTTGATGCGGAATCAGCGTAGTACTGGCAGGTGTTCCGGATCAACGAGCATTTGGACGCTGCGAGCGACACCCGGTTGACCTCGAATGAATTCTCCCCGCTCCAGCGTGAGCCATCATCTCAGCGCTGCGCGGGTGACGAGAAATTTTAGGGAGGGGGGTCCGAGGGGGGAACCGCCAGGTTCCCTCCCTCGAACAGAACTATTCTCTTCAGTGGTGACGCCGCTAGGAGCTGGCGTGAAGGGTGCCCGAGCCGTTCGGCCAGTTATCGTTGCTGCACAGTAGCGTGACGGTGCTCGCGTCACGCAATGGTATAGAACAATGCGTGACGGGGCGCGTCACGCTGCTGTGCAAGGGTACGAACGTGTAGGAAACCGTTGTGGCACAGGGGTTTTCTGTGGTCCCGGACGGTTGCACAGCAGCGTCACTCTCCCTTGCCCTATCGGGAGGGTGTTTTTTGCGGAGTCGATACAGGCGCGAGCGCTTTCGGGACAGGATCCGGCGCCGTTCTAGCTTGCGTTTTTTGAACTCTGGGTTGGTCAAGTCGTATGGCCTGATGGTCTTGATTCCGAGCTCGATCCTCTCTTGCCAAGTGAGCTTGATTCGGGTGCCCGTCCACGTTCGTGGGTCGGCGCGGACGTCGACGACGACTTCGTGCGGATCGAAGTCGAGGCGGCCATGGCGCCGGCGATGCTCAGCAAGTCTCAGCAGCTCTGCGCAACGATGCTTGCCGCGGTCGTACGGGCCGAACTTGTCGCGCCGGTGTCGCGCGTATCGCCTGCGAATCTCGGCGTGACGAGCGGTGGCGTTGTCGCCCTGCTTCACGTCGAGGCCTCGACGATGGCGAGCGCTGAGATACGCCAAGCAAGCATTCGCTTGAGACCATCTGCACGCGAAAAGACAAGGACCATAGGTTCGCGGTCAGGCCGTGGCGGCCGGAGCTCCCTCGAGTTGAACTCACCGGGGAACGGCGGTCGGGTGCGCAGTCGTGCATCAGGGTTTTGGGCGAACCATGTGCTATCGCTGACTTGCTCGCCGGTCGTTTTTGCATTACCGACACGCATATCGGCCTCCATTATTGGGGGTTATCTTTCGCATGATCATAATCAGAACGGGGCGGTTCCCGGCCGCCCCGTTCGGCATTTCAGGCAGTGCGTCGTTTTCTCAAGCGCGCCGGCGGTCGATGGATCGGCTTGATCTTCACTGGCGGCAGTCCAGCCGCGTATGCGCGCAGCGACTCGACAACAACTAACGTGCGTCCATCGGACTTGACCGCCTCGATCGTGCCGTCGGCGATTGCGCCGTAGATGAAGGTGATGCCGCGGCCGATCATGTTCGCGGCGGTCGGGATCGGGACCAGGATCGGCGCGATGGCCACGATCGGCTCGGGCGGCCTGTTGTGGCCGATGCCGCCGGCAACGTCGCTCATGCTCTGCTCTCCCTTACTTGGCCTGGCGGAACGGGATGACTTCGGCCGGCAGCGGCTCGATCCGGTCGCAATAGTCCGCCCATGCCTGCATCATCAGCCGGCGCGGCTCGATCCTCTTGGCATTGCGCTTGTAGATGTTCCTGACGTCGCCGCCGATCACGTGGCCAAGGGCCATCTCGCTGTCACGTTCCTCGTAGTTGTGCTCGACCGACCAAGTGGCGAATGTCGTGCGGAATCCGTGAATGGTGAGATCGGGACGACCGAGAGCATCCTTCAGGAAGTTGTTGACCGCGGTGTCGGACATGCGCCCGCCGGATCGTCCGCCACGACCTCCGGGGAAAACGAATTTGCTCTCGATGCCGTTGGCCTCCTGCCATCCCTTCATAGCGTGGAGTACGTTCATTGCAGCATCGTTCAGCGGGACGACGTAATCCTCCTTGGTCTTCTTCCCCATCTTGTGGCCCTGCTCTCCCATCCTGTGGCCCTGCTCTCCCGAGCGCTTCTGCCACGGGCACACCCACAGCTTGTCGTCCCAATCGATTTCTTTCCACTCGGCCGCCAAGGTCTGCTTCTTGCGCACGGCAGTCAGAATGAGGAACTCGATCGCATATGCAGACAGCGGGCGGCGGGGCGGGCTCAAGTTTTCGCCCACATGGTTGCGGTAATGATGCCAGATAGTGTTGCGGTTGATTCCGAACTGAGCAGCCCGGCTGTCGAGAGTGGCGCCAGCACGTGTGGCCGCATCGATCTCCGCGAGATGCGGACTGCTACAGACCTGGCAGCGGCGGTCCTGCGAGCCCGCTTGGAGCGCGCCAGTATTGTCGGTCGCCGCCCGCAGCCTCGCCATGAACTGGCCAGCCTCCTGCCAAGGCAACGCGTCGTGGTGCTTGGTGACGTAGAAGGCTTTGACCTTGGGAAGCAGGAATTGAAGCGGTCCCTTTAGATCTGCGGCATTGTCGCCCGCGATATAGTGCTTCGCGATCGCCCAATTGAGCGAGCCGTAGATGTATTGCTGCACCAGCTCCGCGGTCTTGGTCTTGGTTTCCCAGATCGGCTTAAGGACCTCATGCACTAGGTCGACCGCGCTGCTCGCGTCGCCCCGCATATCGAACTTTTGGACGGGAAGCTTGCCGAGCTTCGGGTAAACGAACATCTCGAATTTGCGCTTGACCGCCTCCGCGTAGCGAGGCGTCCAGGTGATGGCATTGGTCGCCATCCAGCCCTCGGCGCATTGGGCGAATGTCACTTCTTTCGACGCGGCCAGCTGCGCCTCGAGCCGCGCCTTCTTGCGGGCCTCGATTGGATCAATTCCGTCGAGCACCTGCAGGCGGCACTTTTGGGCGCGGTCGCGCGCTTCGGTCAGGCCGACGGTATGCGTCGGGCCGAGCCCCATCCAGTTGTCGCGCGTGCGGAATAGCCACGACCGGGCTTTGCCGCGCACCTGCAAATAGAGGCCTTTGCCGTCGGGATGCAGGCCATCCTCCAACGTCTCGACCTCCTTCGGCGTCAACCAGTGAAGTCCACGTCGCCGCTTTGGCATGTCCCGTCCTCCTCCTTGGCTACATACGTCCGCACATACGGTTTTGGCTACATACGGACGAAGATTGCCACAGGACTGCGGAAACTGTCTAGCAGGAAGTGCCGATGTCATGGGATTTTTCACAGGATGCCACAGGATGGCGGAGCTTGTTTATCTTATTCCACATTAGACCAGATAAGGCAAATATCATTGAAATTACGGCTATTTTTCCTAATACGTCGAGTAAACATACTTTCGAACATACTAAACGTGGCGGACGGCGGGACGAAGTGCCGATGAATAGCACCCCGCGAGCTTCCTCTGCGGCTCCCGGCAGCAACGCCGCGAGCCCGAGCCTTGGCTTGGTAGTCACGGAAGATCTTCCTCTTGCGCTCAGACAGTATGGCGGCGCCTCCGCACAAGTGCGGGGTAGACGTGGGCAAGACGCTGCGCCTGGGCGATCAGCAACTCGCGCTTGGCGGCCGATAAACCCTTCACTCGTTCCTCGCGTGCGTCCCGCAGGGTTTCAAGGGGGGTGTTCCTGTCAGCCATGGCGCAGCCTCCTCTTGCGAGGCGCGGCGGGCGAGAGGTCTTTGCGCTGGGCGCGCAACTGCCGGTACTTCTCCGAGATCTGCGCCGCCGGCTGGTGGCGCGGCATGGATTCGATCAGCGCCTCGACCGAAGCCCAGCGCACGAGGATGCCTTTGTGCCCCAGGCCGAACTTCCGCGTCTCGACCTTTCCCTCCTTGATCCATTCATCCAGCTTCTTCACGGAAAACCCGCCGCGCTTGGCCGTGCGCGTGCGGTTGTCCCAGACTGGCACCACCGGTTGTTGCTCTGTCTTCATCGCATCCCTCCAGAATCACAAAGGGCCGCGCACGGCTCGACCGCCGTGCACAGCCCCTGCGCATTGAACTCTGGCCCCGCTATCCGAAGGGCCTTGTCGTCAAAGTCAGTCCAGGGTTTCGTCGATCAGATTTACTGTCGACGAAATGTCCCACATTGTATCACACAACGCGCGCGATTGCGTGCGAAATCTCACGTCGTCTCCAGCGCGATTATTTGGTAAAATTATTTTCGAGGCGGCCATCAGACAGTGCCCACGCGCCGGCGAGGCCATACCTCAATGTCGCCGTGCCTCCGCCCGCACTTCTTCATCGCTTCATCGAGAGCAGCTTCGCGGATATCTTCGGCGCGGCGCAGAACGATCCCCATGCGTCCATCAGCTTGCGCCGCTTCTCGAAAAGATCGCCTCGCTGGTAAGCCCGCTCCACGCCGCTGTGGATCGCGTGGGCTAACGCCATCTCCACGATGTGGACCGGGAAGTGCGTCTGCTCGGTCGCCCAAGTCTTGAACGTCGCTCTCATTCCGTGCGGCGTCGCCTCGCGCCTGAGCTCCTCCTTGAGCAGCCACCGGAAGATGCCGTGGCCGAGCTTGCCGCGGTGGCCGGGGAACACGAGGCCGCCGCTGCGGATCTCCCACATCTGCTGGAGCACTTCGAACGCGCGCCCGGACAGCGGGACGCGATGTTCGCGGCCGCTTTTCATCCTGGATGCCGGGGCTTTCCAGACCTTCTCGGCGAAGTCGACCTCGGACCACTCCATCCCAAGCACCTCGCCGGTCCTCGCGGCCGTCAGGACGAGAAACTCCATCGCTCTGGCCGGGATGCTGGCCACCTTACGCAGGTCCGCCATGAACGCGCCGACCTCGCGATAGTCCATCGCCTCGTGGTGCTTGTCGCCGCCGTTCTTCGGCCGCGCCGGCAGCAAATGGCGCAGCGTGTCCAGCTCAACGGGGTTGTCGCCCTGTACGAGCCCGCGTGCCTTCGCTGAACTCATGATGGCCTCGATCCGCCGCCGCAGCCGGGCGCCCGTATCGTGCTTCGCGATCCAGATCGGTTTCAGCGCCTTCACCACTGCGTCGGTGTTGACCTCCTGCAGCGGCAACGAGCCAAGCTCCGGGAACGCGTATCGTTCCAGGGTGTCGGTCCACTCGCGAGAGTGCCTCGGAGTCCAGGCGGACTCGTGCGTCTCGACGTACTCCAGCGCATGCTCCCGGAACGTGACGGCCTTCCTCGCGGTGAGCCGCTCGGCGGCGCGCTGCTCAAGGACGCGCGCCCTGCGGTGTTCGAGCGGGTCGATGCCCTCCAGCAGCAGCTGATGGCATTGCCGCCGCTTCTCCCGCGCTTCGGCTAAGTTGACCGCGTAGGTCGGGCCCAAGCCCATGAACGTCTGTTTGTGGCCGCGTTTGTATCGAAAAATCCAAGATCGGCCGCCTTTGTGCACATCCAGGTAGAGGCCCCCGCCGTCCGGATGCTGGCCGATCGGAGCCTTCGCGACGAAGGCTGCGGAAAGTCGATTGATTTTGCGTGCCATAATGGTCCCCTCATCTGCGGGCGGGCGCCGATCCCGTCCCACACGCCATCCCGCACTCGATCCCGCGATTAATTTGCGCGAATATGCGCGGAAGGCAACCAATTTTTTCGAAGAAGTGCCGATGTTTCGCGGCTGGCTGCGCGATAGGCCGCGAACAGGACCCCCTCTTTGCCCCGCTGCATTGGCGACGCCTGTGGGCGCGCCGGTTCAATCAATCCGCCGCGCTGGCGAAGATCGTGTCGCAGGCGAGCGGCGTTCCCCTCCTCGGCGACGCGCTCAAGCGCGTCAAAGCCACCTTGCAGCAAGTCGGGCTGACCGCATCCGAGCGCGCGCTCAATGTGCAGGGAGGCTTTGCGGTCGCGGATAGGTCGCGCGTCGCCGGCCGGCGGCTGATTCTGATCGACGACGTGCTGACGTCCGGGGCGACCATCGACGCCTGCGCTCGCGCGCTCAATCGGGCCGGCGCTGCGAGGGTCGACGTGCTGGTATTCGCGCGGGTTGTGAACATCGGCCGCAGCCCCATATAGTGCGGGCCGAACGCTTTCGAAGCAAATCTGATGGTTCCGGTCGTGATCTACACCCGAGCGTATTGCTCGTATTGCACCTGGGCGAAGGAGCTGCTGCGCCGGAAAGGCGTCGCGTTCGATGAGATCGACGTGACCGGCCATCGCGAGCATCGCGCGGAGATGATCCGCCGCGCCAACGGCCAAACCACGACGCCGCAGATCTTCATCGGATCGACCCACGTCGGCGGTTGCGACGAGCTTTACGCGCTCGAGCAGGCGGGCCGGCTCGACGCGTTGCTGGCGGCCTGAAGGAGGACTCCTTCCTATGGAGAGCAGCAAGCCTTCGAGCTTCCGCGTCGGCCTCATCCAGATGCGCTCGGGACGCAGTCCGCAGGCCAACACCGACATGGCCGCAAGGCTGATCGGCCAAGCCAAGGACCGCGGCGCCGAATACGTGCTTACCCCGGAAATGACCAACATCATGGAGACTGGCCGGGAGCGGTTTTTTGCCAGCATCGTTCCCGAAGAGCAGGACGCCGCACTGATGACGTTCCGGGAACTCGCGCGGACGCTCGGCATGTTCGTGCACGTCGGGTCGCTCGCGATCAAAGTCTCGGCCGACAAGGCGGCGAACCGCTCGTTCCTGATCGATCGCCACGGCGAGGTGGTCGCCCGCTACGACAAGATCCACATGTTCGACGTCGACCTCGCCAGCGGCGAGAGCTACCGGGAATCCCGCAACTACCGTGCCGGCGAGCTTGCCGTGCTCACCGACCTGCCGTGGGGTCGGCTCGGCCTGACGATTTGTTACGATCTGCGCTTCCCGGCGCTCTACCGGGCTCTCGCCGAAGCCGGCGCCTCGTTCCTGAGCATACCCTCGGCGTTCACCAGGCAGACCGGGGAAGCGCATTGGCACGTGTTGCTGCGTGCCCGTGCCATCGAGAACGGCTGCTTCGTGTTCGCCGCCGCCCAGGGCGGTACCCATGAGAATGGCCGGGAGACGTTCGGCCATTCGCTGGTGATCGATCCGTGGGGCCGCGTGCTCGCCGAGGGCGGCGTCGACCCGCAGGTGGTGCTGGCCGACATCGATCTTGCCGAAGTCTCCGCCGCGCGCGGGCGCATTCCCTCGCTGCAGCACGGCCGGCGCTTCGAGATTTTGGAGCCGATGGCGGAGCCGACGCATCTCCATGTCGTGGGAAGGCCGACGTGATCCGCTACGCGCTCAGCTGCGAGAAGGGTCACGGCTTCGAGAGCTGGTTCAAAAGCTCCAACGCTTATGACAAGCAGGCGGCGCGCGGTCTGATCGGCTGCCCGGTGTGCGGCTCGACCAAGGTCGGCAAAGCGATCATGGCCCCCGGCGTGGCGAAGGGCGCGGCACCCGAAGCGCCGGTGCCGGTCCCGGCTCCGTCCCCCGCGCAGGAGCCGCGCGCGCCGGTCGCGATGCTCTCCGGGAAGGAACGCGAGCTGCGCGCCAAGCTGCGGGAATTGCGCGACCACGTCACCAAGAATGCCGATTACGTCGGCGCGAAATTTCCCGACGAAGCGCGAAAGATGCATTACGGCGACATCGAGCATCGCTCGATCTACGGCGAGGCATCGCCCGCCGACGCCGCCGAGCTCATCGAGGAGGGGATCGAGCTCCACCCGCTGCCGATCCTGCCCGACGAGCGCAATTGATCGGCCTTGTCATGGCCCGCGCATGCGGGCCCACCCAGCAACCCCGGTTGTCCTGTGATGCGCTGCGACCCGAATTGGCTCCAGGGCTACTGGGCGATGACAGCTCGGAAGATCACTGCGCCCAGATCAGCAGCACGACGCCGCCGACCACGAGCAGGATCCCGAGCGCCTCGCGCAACGTCGCGGGCTGCTTGAAGGCGATGTGCGACACCGCTTGCGCGAACAGCACCTCGACCAGGGCCAAGGTGCGCACGTTCGCGGCGCTCGCGAGCGCAAACGCCAGGAACCAGAATTGCGAGGCGAACGCGCCCATGGCGCCGGCGAACAGCGATGGCCTCCAGGCCAACATGATCGCCCGCAGCACAACGGGGCTCCGCAGCGCCAGATAGAGCGAGAGCAGGCCCGCCTGCAGCGTGAGGCCGACCGCAAGCGTGAAGGTCGCGGAAAGCACGAAATCGGGCGAATGCAGCGCCAGGATGGCGCCGCGGTAGCCGACCGCGGCGAGCGCGAACATCGAGCCGGCAGAAAGCCCGAGCACGACCGGCCACAATCCGCCGCCGGCCTTGCGTTTCCACGACATCACGATCACGCCGCCGGTCGCCACGAGGATTGCGACCGCGCTCGGAAGACTGAGCGCGTCGCCCAGAAAGGCGAGCCCGAACAGCGCGACCTGCACCGGCTCGGTCTTGGTATAGGCGATGGCGACCACGAACGAGCGCTCGCCCATGGCGGCGAGCATCAGGGCTGTCGCGCAAATCTGCGACAGCGTGCCGGCCAGGATCCACGGCCAGAACGTGGCGCCCGCATGCGGCGGCGCGACGCCCTTGGCCAGCAGCACCGCCACGAGAAACAGCAGCGCAAATGGGCAGCCGAACAGAAACCGCACGTGGGTCGCGCCCACGGTGCCGAGCCTTGCCGTAAGCTCGCGCTGCATCGCGTTGCGCGCGGTCTGTCCCACGGCGGCGATGATCGTGAACACCGCCCACAGCCAGCTGAAATCGATCATCGGGATGTAGCTTGAAGTTCTTTGAGGAGAAGAAAAGCGCCGGTCAATCCCGCCGCTTGGCCGCGACCATGTAGTTCACGTCGACATCGTCCGAGAGCTTCCAGGCGTCGGCGAGCAGATCGTAGACGACCCCCTTGATCTCGACGAAGCGCAGGCCGGCGCGTTCCATCGCGGCTTCGAGCTCGTTCGGCGTTACCAATTTGTCCCAGCGATGGGTCCCTCGCGGCAGCCAGCCGAGCACGTATTCGGCTCCCACGATGGCGAGCGCGAAGCTCTTGAGCGTCCGATTGATGGTCGCGGCGATCATGAGCCCGTTTGGCCGCACCAGGGCTGCGCAGCTGCCGATGAAGCCGCGCACGTCGGCTACGTGCTCGACCACTTCCATCGCCATCACGAGGTCGAAGGTCTCGCCCGCACGGCCGAGCGCCTCGGCAGTCGAGGCGCGATAATCGACCACAACGCCGGCTTCGGCCGCATGGCGCTTCGCCACCTCGATGTTGCTTGCCGACGGATCCGCGCCCACGACCGAGGCGCCGAGCCGCGCCAGGGGCTCCGACAACAGGCCGCCGCCACAGCCGATATCGAGAATGCGCAAGCCCGCGAGGCAATCGAGCCGGCCGGCGTCGCGACCGAATTGCCGGCAGGCGTGGTCGCGGATGAAGCGCAGCCGGATCGGGTTGATCCGGTGCAGCATGCGCATCTTGCCCCGCGGATCCCAGAACTCGGCGGCGAGCGCGGAGAACTGCGCGACTTCCGCGGGATCGACGCTGGAGCTTGTGGCTAAAGGTTCGGGCATCTCTCGTTCCTCGGCGGCAGCGGACCGGAAAATCAAGCGCGGTTGCGACCGCATCGGCGCATCGGTATGTATACGCGCCTTTTTGCGCCGGTGCTCCCCCGAGGCCGTGTGCGCTCACGCCATCAGCCTCTTGGAAGCCGCGATGGGTCGCCTGGTGATGAAATTCGGCGGGACCTCGGTGGCCGACATCGAGCACATCCGCAACGTCGCGCGGCACGTCAAGCGCGAGGTCGACGCCGGCCACGAGGTTGCCGTCGTGGTCTCCGCGATGGCCGCCACCACCAACCGGCTGGTCGAATGGTGCCGGGAAGCCGCCGTTCTGCACGACGCGCGCGAGTACGACACCGTGGTGGCCTCGGGCGAGCAGGTCACCTCCGGGCTGCTCGCCATTGCGCTGCAGGGGATCGGAGTGGCGGCCCGGTCCTGGCAGGGCTGGCAGATCCCGATTGCGACCACGGATGCCCACGGGCTCGCCCGGATCCTCGAAGTCAACGGCGCGGAGCTCGTCCGCCGCTTCAAGGAGCGAGGCGAGGTCGCGGTGATCTCCGGGTTCCAAGGGGTGCACGGCGAGACCGGCCGGATCACCACGCTCGGCCGCGGCGGGTCCGACACTTCCGCGGTCGCGGTCGCGGCGGCGATCCAAGCCGATCGCTGCGACATCTATACCGATGTCGACGGCGTCTACACCAGCGATCCCCGGGTGGTGCCCAAGGCGCGGCGGCTGGAGAAGATCGCCTTCGAGGAAATGCTGGAGCTCGCATCGCTGGGCGCCAAAGTGCTGCAGGTACGCTCGGTCGAGCTCGGGATGGTGCATAATGTGCGCATCTGCGTGCGCTCGAGCTTCGAGCAGCCCGATACCGCCGGGCCGCGCGGGTCGCCGGCCGGGACCCTGATTTGCGACGAGGAGGAGATCGTGGAGCAGCACGTCGTGACCGGGATCGCCTTTTCCAAGGACGAGGCGCAGATCTCGATCCGTCGGGTTCAGGACAAGCCCGGGGTCGCCGCGGCGATCTTCGGCCCGCTCGCCGAGGCGAACATCAACGTCGACATGATCGTGCAGAACGTCTCGGGCGACGGGGCGACGACCGACATCACCTTCACGGTGCCGGCCGGCGATTACGCGCGCGCCAACGCCGTGCTCGCCGGCTCGAGACCCGCGATCGGCTACGAACGGGTCGACGGCGCCAACGATGTCGCGAAAGTCTCGGTGATCGGCATCGGCATGCGCAGCCACGCCGGCGTCGCGGCCCAGGCGTTCCGGGCGCTGGCGGAGCGCGGCATCAACATCCGGGCCATCACCACGTCCGAGATCAAGTTTTCGCTGCTGATCGACGCGGCCTATACCGAGCTTGCGGTGCGCACGCTGCATTCGCTATACGGCCTCGACGGGTAGCCATTCCGGGTCCGCTGCCTCCGCAGGCTGGGGCCGGCCGTTTCGGCCGGACGGCGGCGAGCGGGATCGCGATCGGCCCACGGCCGGCTCGGCTGCCTCGCAGCCTGCGAGATCGTCAAGAGATTTGCCGGATCGTCCTGACCGGGCCATGCTGGCGCGGAACAGGGCGGGCCGGGCGAGAGGACCCTCATGCGTGGTGTGCTCGGCGGTCCGCGCGTGCTGCTGCGTCGCCTCCGCGAGGTGATGGCGGAACCCGTAAGCGCGCAGGAACGCCTCGACAAGATCGTCGTGCTGATCGCCGCCAACATGGTGGCGGAAGTGTGCTCCGTCTACGTGTTGCGCGTGGACGGCACGCTCGAGCTCTACGCCACCGAAGGTCTCAATCGGCAGGCCGTGCACTTGACGGTGATGCGCTCCGATGAAGGCCTGGTCGGCCTGGTGGCCCGCGAAGCCCGATCGATCAATCTGTCGGACGCGCACACCCACCCGGCCTTCTCGTATCGGCCGGAAACCGGCGAAGAAATCTACCACTCGTTCCTCGGGGTGCCGATCCTGCGCGCCGGCAACACGCTGGGCGTGCTGGTGGTGCAGAACCGGGCGCGCCGGACCTATTCCGAGGAAGAAGAGGAGGCGCTGCAGACCACCGCGATGGTGCTCGCCGAGATGATCGCCTCCGGCGAGCTATCGGCGCTCGCCAGGCCCGGCGCGGAACCTGCGGCGCGCCGCCCGCTGCACCTCGGGGGGCTGGCGATCGCCGACGGCATCGGCCTCGGCCACGTGGTGCTGCACGAGCCGCGCGTCGTCGTCACCAATTTCATCGCGGACGATGCGCAAAAGGAGCTGCAGCGGCTCGAAACGGCGATCGATGCGCTGCGCGCGGACCTCGATCTGCTCCTGGAGCGCGGCGACGTCGCCGACGGAGGCGAGCACAAGGAGGTGCTCGAGGCCTTTCGCATGTTCGCCTACGATCGCGGCTGGCTGCACAAGCTGCGCGAAGCCGTGGTCACCGGACTGACCGCGGAGGCCGCGGTCGAACGCGTACAGTCGGACGCCCGCGCCCGCATGCTGCGCCAGACGGATCCCTACCTGCGGGAACGCCTGCACGACCTTGACGATCTCGCCAACCGGCTGATGCGGCAGCTCACCGGGAAGCACCACGCGCCGGCCAAGGAGCAACTGCCGGACAATGCCATCATCGTCGCCCGCTCCATGGGTCCGGCGGCCCTGCTCGATTACGATCGGTCGCGGCTGCGCGGTCTGGTGCTGGAGGAAGGCGGGCCGAACTCGCATGTCGCGATCGTGGCGCGAGCGCTGGGGATCGCGGCGACCGGTCAGATCGACAATGCGACAGGCCTCGTCGATCCCGGCGATGCGATCATCGTCGATGGCTCGTCAGGCGAGATCCACGTGCGTCCCCCGCCCGACATCGAGGCCGCCTACGCCGAGAAGGTGCGGTTCCGGGCCAGGCGGCAAGCACAATATCGGGCGCTCCGCGACGCCCCGAGCGTCACCAAGGATGCCGAGCCCGTCAGCCTGATGCTCAATGCCGGGCTTCTGGTCGACCTTCCGCATCTTGCCGAATCCGGCGCCGCCGGCATCGGGCTGTTCCGCACCGAATTGCAGTTCATGGTCGCGGCCGCCTTCCCGCGCACGAGCGAGCAACTCTCGCTCTACCGTTCGGTGCTGGAGATCGCGGGCGAGCTGCCGGTCACGTTTCGCACGCTCGACATCGGCGGCGACAAGGTGCTGCCCTATATGCGCGCGGTCGAGGAGGAGAACCCGGCGCTCGGCTGGCGGGCGATCCGGCTCGGGCTCGACCGCCCGGGATTGCTGCGCAGCCAGATCCGCGCGCTGCTCAAGGCCGCCGAAGCCCGCGAGCTTCGCGTGATGTTCCCCATGGTCGCTTCGATCGAGGAATTCGACCGCGCCAAGGCGATGGTCGAGCACGAGTTGACGCATTTGCGGCGGCATGGCCACAGGCTTCCCGACCGGGTGGAGGTCGGCGCCATGGTCGAAGTGCCGGCCTTGCTCTATCAGCTCGACGAGCTGTTCGCGCGCGCGGATTTCCTCTCGGTCGGTTCCAACGACCTGTTCCAGTTCCTATATGCGGTCGATCGCAGCAATCGGCGGGTGGCGGAGCGGTTCGATCCGCTGTCCAGCCCGGTGTTGCGTGCGCTCAAGACCATTGCCGACAAGGGCCGGGCCTGCGGCAAGCCGGTGACCTTGTGCGGTGAGCTCGCGTCGAAGCCGATCGGGGCGCTGGCGCTCGTGGGCTTGGGCTATCGACTGCTCTCGCTCACTCCCTCGTCGATCGGGCCGGTCAAGGCCATGCTGCTCGATCTCGACGCGCGCAAAGTGGAATCGCTGTTGGGCCCCATGGTCGAAAGCCCGGTCGGCAGCGTTGCCATTCGCGACCGGCTCGAGGCCTTTGCGGCCGCCGAGGGCCTCCAGCTCTGACGATTTTTCCATGATCCCCGCAACCAAGCTCGACGCGTTGATCGCCCGGCACGCCGCCGTCGAACGCGAGCTCTCCGGCCGTCCGGATCGCGAAAGCTATGTGCGGCTGTCGCGGGAATTCGCCGAGCTCAATCCACTGGTGGAAGCCATCAAGCGCTACCGCGACGCGGCCGACGAGCTCAGCGGGCTCGAATCGCTCCTCGAGGATCCCGCGACCGAGCCGGACATGCGGGCGCTGGCCGAACAGGAGAAAGCCGAGCTCGCCCGCCGGCACGAGACGCTCGAACGCGAAATCCGCGTGGCGCTCACCCCGAAGGACGCGGCGGACGAGCGCAGCGTAATCCTCGAAATCCGTGCCGGGACCGGCGGCGACGAGGCGGCGCGCTTTGCCGGCGATCTATTCCGGATGTACGAACGCTACGCCGCGCGGCAGGGCTGGAAGGTCGAAGTGATCTCGGCCAGCGAAGGCACGGTCGGCGGATACAAGGAGATCATTGCCGAAGTCCACGGCCGCGGCGCGTTCGCCAAGCTCAAATACGAATCCGGCGTGCACCGGGTTCAGCGGGTCCCGGCGACGGAGGCTTCCGGGCGCATCCACACCTCGACCGCCACCGTCGCGGTGCTGCCCGAGGCGGAGGACGTCGACGTGGCGATCGCGGAGGGCGATCTGCGGGTCGATACCCTGCGTGCCGGCGGCGCCGGCGGCCAGCATGTCAACAAGACCGAATCCGCGGTGCGACTGACGCACCTGCCGACCGGAATCGTGGTCAACGTGCAGGAGGAGCGTTCCCAGCACCGCAACCGGGCCAAGGCGATGGCCCTGCTCCGCGCCAAGCTCTACGATCTGGAGCGTCGCAAGCGCGACAGCGATCGCGCCGCCGAACGCCGCGGTCAGGTCGGCACCGGCGATCGTTCCGAGCGCATTCGCACCTACAATTTTCCGCAGGGCCGGGTCACCGACCATCGCATCAATCTGACGCTGCACAAGCTCCCGCAGGTCATCGAGGGGGAGGCGCTCGGCGAGATCGTCGATGCGCTCGTCACCGAAACTCAGGCCGCCTTGCTGGCCGAGGATTCGGCATGACCGGCGGTCTCGAACCGGCGGTTTCGGTCGCGGTCGCGCGTCGGGCGCTCGCCACCGCCTTTCGCGAAGCGGGGCTCGACACGCCCGAGCTCGATGCGCGGGTCCTGGTGAGCCATGCGCTCGGGCTCGATCATGCCGGCCTGACGGTACAGTCCGGCCGGACGATCAACAGCCAGGAAGCCGAGCGCATCCGGGCCTTCGCGGCACGGCGTATCGGCCGCGAGCCGGTGGCCCGCATCGTCGGCGCCAAGGAGTTCTGGAGCCTGCCGTTCGTGATCACGCCGGCCGTCCTGGTGCCGCGGCCCGAGACCGAGACCCTGGTCGAAGCGGCGCTTGGTGTGGTCGAGGGCAAACCGGGCCGATGTCTGCGCGTCGCCGACCTCGGCACCGGATCCGGCGCGCTGCTGCTCGCGCTACTGCACGAGCTCGAAGGCGCCGAGGGCGTGGGAACGGACGTGAGCCCCGCGGCACTCGACTTGGCGCACGAAAATTGCGAGCGGCTCGGATTTTCCCGGCGCGCGGCATTCGTCGCCTGCGATTTCGGCGCCGCGCTCGGCGGCGGCTTCGATCTCGTCGTCTCCAATCCGCCCTATGTGGCCGAGCGGGAATGGCCGCGGCTCGATCCCGAGGTGCGCAAGTTCGATCCGAAGCTGGCGCTCGACGGGGGAGCAGACGGGCTCGCGGCGTATCGCCGGATTGCGGTCGACGCGCGGCGGCTCATTGCGCCGGGGGCGCACATCATCGTCGAGCTCGGCGCCGGAATGGTCGATCCGGTGGCGGCGATTTTCGCTGCCGCAGGCCTTGTAATCCGTGCGACGCGCCCCGACCTCAATGGTGTGCCACGTGCGCTGATCGTTCGGCGGCCCCTGTGAACCCCCCGGAGCGCCGGCAAAAAACCGCTTGATTATCGCGCGAGACCGACTACGGTTCGGCCACGGAATCGACCCGAGACGACGGTGACGCGCCGCCACAAAGGCCCGGAGCAAGGCTCCTCGAGGCTGCGGCGCGGTGAGGCGGACAAGCCCCGAAGGGCAAGGGTTCGCCGGCTCGGGATACGGGATGCTGCATCACCGGTTTGGCGTGCGCCGTTCAAGGTTGCGCGCGGGATAAGGGGTTGGCAACACCGCGGCGAGGTCGCGGCGAAGAGGTTGCTGCGGTTATCGTGACAAAGATCCAATTCGGCGCGAAGTCCTGAACTTGCGGGCTTGCGCCTGCCGGGCGCGGCCAAGTGGCCGCGAGAAGCCGGCGTGTGTGCCGGAGAGACCCGGGAAGAGGCGGGCGACCGCCGCAAAAGGGAGTGGTGAACTAACGAGCCATGAGAAACGGTCAGAACAAACGCATGCGCGGGCGAAACCGCAAGGGCCAGAACCCCCTGACCCGGATCTACGAGTCGAACGGTCCCGACGTGAAAGTCCGCGGAACCGCTTCCCACGTCGCCGAAAAATACATCCAGCTTGCCCGCGACGCCCAGGCGTCCGGCGATCCGGTCGCGGCCGAAAACTACTATCAGCACGCCGAGCATTATTTCCGGCTGATCGCCGCGGCCCAGGAGCAGTTTCGGCAAAGCCAGCCTTATTTCCGCCCCGAAGGCGAGCCGCGCGAGGACGGCGGGGAAGACGCCGAGGACGATCACGGGGGCGATTCGCCGTTCGGCCGCGAACCGCAGTCTCAGCCTTATCCCCCGCGCGAGGCTCAGCCTTATCAACGGGAGGGCCAACATTATCCTGGCCGCGACCCCCAACCCTACCAGCCGCATCAGCCGCGCGAGCAGCAGCAGCCCTATGGCGGGCGTCCGCCTGCAGGCCGGCCGGAACAACAAGGGGACGGGGAACGGCTGCCGTCATTCATTACCGGCAGCGGCCCGCAGCCTTCGTATCCGGGGCAGGGCCAAAACGGATTCGACGGGCAGCCGGATCGATTTCCGCTGCACCGCCGGCGCCGGCGTCGGCATGGTCCGCGCGGCGAAATGCCGGGATCCCAGCAGCAGCATGCCTCGGGCTCGGGCGCGCCGGCCGAGGAGCCCAGCACTCCGCCCCCCGGGCCGAGCGGCGGTCCGACCAACGAGTGAGGGCGTTGGAACTTTGTAGCCCGGATGGAGCGTAGCGAAATCCGGGAACGCCATTCCCCGCATTGCGCTTCGCTCCATGCGGGCTACGGGCTATCCGCAGGCTATCCCGGGACGCCGCCCGGCGAGGGTGCCAGCACGGGATCGAGCGCAGGCACGAGGCGGCGGCGTTCGCGCCGCGCCGGGATCGCGCGATACACCTGCTTGGTCGCCTCGACGATGTGAACGCCGGCGAACGGCGCGGAGAGCGCGGCTCCGGTGCGTTCCCAGGCGATCGCCGAGCGCAGGAACCATTTGCGGGGAATCGGCGGCACATAGAGCGCCTCGTGCCAACCGGTGGGAGTGAACCAGGTCTCGCGGAGCAAATGCGTGATCTGGGGTCGCGAATACGGGTGGCCATGGCCGAACGGCGTGGTATCGATCCGCGCCCATACGCCGCGCCGGTTCGGCACGACGACGAGCAAGCGCCCGCCCGCCGCCAGCACGCGCCAGACTTCGCGCAGCAGAGCGCCGACGTTCTGCGAATTTTCGATCGCGTGAACGAGCAGCACGCGGTCGACTGCCGCATCCGGCAGCGGCAGGTCGTCATCATCCACCAGTGCGGCGAGGGCCGGGCGGTCGGAAGGCCATTTCACCACTCCCTGGGCCGCCGGCATGAAGGCGAGACATCGCTCGGCTTCCTCGCGAAACAGCCCGAGGTATGGGGTCGGATAGCCGATCCCCAGCACCCGCAGTCCACGCAAGTCCTGCCAGCGTGCGCGGATCCCCCGGCTCACGAACCGCCGTGCCACCGTGCCGAGCGCCTGGCCGTAGAAATTGCGCAGATCGACCACGTCGAGAGGCATGCTGGTAATCGTTAGGCCTCGGGGCCGGGCCGGACAATCATCTGCAACCGATAGGCTTGAGCTTACGTCGCGGCGGCCAGCCATGCTAGCGTCCCGCCCCTTGGCGCGAGGTCTGCCATCATGCCCCTCGAACTGCGGCTGTTCTTGTGCTTGCGGGACAATTACGGGGTCCTGCTGCACGATTCCGTGAGCGGAGCGACCGCATCGATCGATGCCCCGGAAGCGGCGCCCGTCGAGGCCGCGCTCGCCGAGGCCGGCTGGCGACTGAATGACATTCTGGTGACGCATCATCATGGCGATCACACCGCCGGAATCGAGCCGCTGAAGCAGCACTACGCCTGCCGGGTCGTCGCGCCCGCACGGGAAGCCTCGCGCATTCCGCAGGTCGACATTCCGGTGCGGGAAGGGGATACGGTGCAGGTCGGAAGCTTGGTCGCGACGGTCCTGGAAACCCCGGGGCACACCAACGGCCACATCGCCTATTGGTTCAAATCGGAGGGGGTGGCGTTCGTGGGGGACACGTTGTTTTCGGTGGGCTGCGGGCGCGTGATCGAAGGCACGCCGGAGATGATGTGGCGATCGCTCGCCAAGCTGCGCGACCTGCCGAACGAGACCAAGATCTATTGCGGCCACGAATATACCGCCGCGAACGTGCGGTTCGCGCTGACCGTCGAGCCGGACAATGCCGCCTTGCGCGCGCGGGCCGAGGAGGTCTCCCTGCTCTCCGCCGCGGGCGAGCCCACGATCCCGACCACGATCGGCGCGGAGAAAGCCGCCAACCCGTTCCTGCGCGCCGACGTGCCCGCGCTCGCCGCGGCCGTCGGGCTGCCGAACGCGCCACCCGCGCAGGTGTTCGCGGAGGTTCGCGGGCGGAAAGACAGGTTCTGATGTTCCGGATGCCGGATCCCCGTCCGGCATCGATCAGGAACGAAACAGCATGTCCTTGGCGGCGAGCAGCCCGCCGCCGGCGATCAGGACCGCGGCGACACCCAAGGATGGGGTCGCGTCCGCAAATCCGGTGAGCACCAGCAGCAAGGTCGAGAGCACCGGCGCCGCATAGGAGGCCGCGCCCAGCACGCGAATATCGCCGCGCTTGACGCCGATGTCCCACGCGTAAAAGGCGAGCCCCACCGGACCGAGGCCGAGGCCGACCGTCGCCAGCCACTGGGGGGTGCCGGTCGGCCAAACGGTTTCCTCGAATGCGAGATGGCAAACCGCGGCGAGGACTGCGGTGATGAGACAGAACGCCGCGACCACGTCGGTCGGCACCGTCGCGAATTGTCGGGACAACACCGAATAGGTCGCCCACACGAAAGCCGCCACGAATGCTGCCGCAAACCCGGGCGTATCGGCTGTCGCGAACCCCAGGTTGGCCCGGCTTCCGATCAGCACGACCGTGCCGATCAGGCCCATCAGCGCGCCGGCGACGTGATGAAGCCCCAGCCGATCCTGCGGCAACAGTCCGGACAGCAGCACGATCAGCAGCGGCCAGAGGTAGCTGATGAGCCCGGCTTCGGCCGGCGGCGCGAGCCGCAGCGCACTGAAATAGAGCGCGTGATAACCGAACAGGCCGCCTACCCCCAGCGCCCATACTTCGGGGGGTTGCCGGAGCGCGCGCATTGCGCCTGGGCGTACGGCCCAGCTCGCGGCACCGATGCCGCCCCCGATCGCGAAGCTGATCGCGGCGAGCTGGAACGGCGGCACCTCGCCGGAAGACGCGGTGCAGAGCGCCAGCGCCGACCACATCAGCACGGCGCAAAAGCCGACGAGCGTCGCGGCGTTACGGGTCGCCGAAAATGCGCCGCCGGCCACCGACGCGGATCAGATCATGTATTGACCGCCGTTCGCGGTCAGCGTCGAGCCGGTGATGAAGCTCGAGTCGTCCGAGGCCAGAAATACCACGCAGCGCGCGATTTCTTCCGGCTCGCCCAATCGGCCGACGGGAATTTGCGGAATGATGTTCTTCTCGAGCACGTCCTTGGGGACTGCCTGGACCATCTCGGTGCCGATATAGCCCGGGCAAATGGCATTGACGGTGACGCCGCTCTTCGCGCTCTCCTGCGCCAACGCCTTGGTGAAGCCGAGCTCGCCCGACTTCGCGGCCGAGTAGTTCGACTGGCCCATCTGGCCCTTTTGCCCGTTCACCGAGGAGATATTGATGATGCGCCCGAATTTGCGCTGGCGCATGCCCTCGATCACCGGGCGGCACATGTTGAACAGCGAACTCAAGTTGGTGTTGATCACCGCGGTCCACTGCTCGGGTGTCATGCGGTGGAACATGGTGTCGCGGGTAATGCCGGCGTTGTTGACCAGGATGTCGACGGGGCCGAGCTCCGCCTCGATCTTCTTCAGCCCGGCGACGCAGGCGTCGTAGGAGCTGACGTCCCATTTATGGACCGGGATATTGGTCGCGGCCTTGAATTTCTGCGCGGCCTCGTCGTTGCCGCCGTAATTGGCCGCGACCTTGCAGCCGGCGGCGCTCAGTGCCTTGGAAATCGCCGCGCCGATGCCGCGCGTGCCGCCGGTGACTACTGCAACGCGTGCCATGATGCATTCCTCCCGGATGTCGGATCGGCTGTTCTGCGCCCGATCTCGTTGCTCGAGGATATGGGCGGAGCGCCTCGCCGCATCGGGCGCTCCGCCGAGGAAGCGAGATCAGTTGCGCTCCACGCACATCGCGATGCCCATGCCGCCGCCGATGCAGAGCGTGGCGAGCCCCTTCTTGGCGTTGCGCTTTTCCATCTCGTGGAGCAGCGTCACCAGCACCCGCGCCCCGGAAGCGCCGATCGGATGTCCGAGGGCGATCGCGCCGCCGTTGACGTTGACCTTGGCGGGGTCCCAGCCGAGATCCTTGTTCACCGCGCAAGCCTGAGCGGCGAAGGCTTCGTTGGCCTCCACGAGGTCGAGGTCGTCGGTCTTCCAGCCGGCCTTCTTGAGCGCCGCGCGCGAGGACGGGATCGGGCCGGTGCCCATGATCGCCGGATCGACGCCCGCCTGCGACCAGGAAACGATCCGCGCGAGCACTTTGCGGCCTTCCTTGGCGGCTTGGCTCGCCTTCATCAGCACCACGGCGGCGGCGCCGTCGTTGATGCCCGACGCGTTGGCCGCCGTCACCGTTCCGTCCTTGTCGAACGCAGGCTTGAGCTTCGACACGGCATCGAGCGTGGTCCCGTGCCGGGGGAACTCATCGGCATCGACCACCACGTCGCCCTTGCGGGTCTTGATGGTGATCGGGGTGATCTCGTCCTTGAACCTGCCGCTCTTCTGGGCGGCTTCGGCCTTGTTCTGGGAGGCGACCGCGAACTCGTCCTGCTGGCGCCGGGTGATCTGCCATTGCTTGGCGACGTTCTCGGCGGTGTTGCCCATGTGATAGCCGTTGAAGGCATCCCACAGGCCATCCTTGATCATCGTGTCGACGAGCTCGAGCCCGCCCATCTTGGTGCCGTTGCGCAGATGCGCGCAGTGCGGGGCCTGGCTCATCGATTCCTGGCCGCCCGCCACGACGATCTCCGAATCCCCGTTCAGGATCGCCTGGTAGCCGAGCGCGACCGAGCGCAATCCCGACCCGCACAATTGGTTGACGCCCCACGCCGGGATCTCGACCGGGAGTCCGGCCGCGATGGAGGCCTGCCGCGCCGGGTTCTGGCCCTGACCGGCGGTGAGGATCTGGCCCATGATGACCTCGGACACGCTGCCGGGATCGACGCCCGCCCGCTTCAGCGCCGCCGTGATCGCGACCTTGCCGAGCTCGTGGGCCGGCAGGCCCCCGAGCGCTCCATTGAAGGCGCCGACAGCCGTTCGTGTAGCGCCGACAATGACGATGTCGTCTTTCATCGCAAAACTCCTCTCCAACAGGGATCGTCGAGTGAGACTTAATGGCGGGCGGATGGAAAGACCACCCGGGCATGGCACCCGTGCGGGTCTGCCGCGGAGCGCATCCTCGGTAGGGCAGTACGCCTTTTCAATGATCCAGGTCAACAATGCCCGGATCGGTCGGCGAAGCCCGGGAGCGGGCATTCCGACCGGAAGGGCACTCGGTGCACAAAACGGTGGCCCCCGGCCGGGGAAAATGCTTATTTTCTAACGTAGCGAGGCCGGAAACGACCGAACCGACATGGCCAAGTCCGCAGAACCGATCACGATCAAGAAATACGCCAACCGTCGGCTCTACAACACCGGCACCAGCACCTATGTCACGCTGGAAGACCTCGCCTCGCTGGTGAAAAAAGGCGAGGATTTCGTCGTCTACGATGCCAAGACCGGCGAGGAAATCACCCGTTCGGTGCTCGCCCAGATCATTTTCGAGCAGGAGAACAAGGAAGGCCAGAACCTGCTGCCGATCGCCTTCCTGCGCCAGCTGATCCGGTTCTACGGCGACAGCATGCAGATGCTGGTGCCGCGTTATCTCGAAGTCTCGATCGAATCCCTCACCCGCGAGCAGGAAAAATTCCGCCAGCAGATGGCGCAAGCGTTCGGGGTCGGCACCTTCGGCCCGCTGGAGGACCAGGTTCGCCGCAATATGGAGATGTTCGAGCGCGCGTTCGCGATGTTCGCGCCGTTCGCGCGCCGCGAGGGCCAGGCGGCCGAAGGGGACAAAGGGCAAGCGCCAGGGGATGAGATCGATGAGCTCAAGCGCCAGCTGGCCGAGATGCAGAAGCGGCTTGATCGGCTCACTGGGGGCGAGAAGCAGGAGACCTGAAACTCGGGTCGTCGTCCCGGCCAAAGCGAGCGCAGCGAGCACGAGCCGGAATCCATGACCCTTGTGGCTCCCGGCTCGCGCCCGCTCCGCGCGATTCTGCAAAGCGGGGCGATCGCGACGGGTTGCCGTTATGGGATAGGGCAGATCGACGGCAGCCCTAATAGCCGAGCGCAGCGCCGTCCTTGCGGGGATCCGATCCGCCGGTCAGCGTGCCGCGATCCCAATCGATGCGGATCGCCTGGCCGCCGCCCCACGGCGCCGCGGTGAGCCCGACCTCGTGGCCGCGGGTCTCGAGCCCCGCGATGGTGGATCGGGGCACGCCGCGCTCGACCAGCGTCCGCTCGCCCTCGAAGAACGCTCGGGGAAAGTCGATCGCGCTCTGCACGTCCATGCCGTAATCGATGACGTTGAGCAGGAAATGCGTGTGGCCCATCGGCTGAAAATGGCTGCCCATCACGCCGAACGCGAGCTCGCATCGCCCGCTGCGCATCGCCAGGGCGGGGATGATGGTGTGCATCGGACGTTTGCGCGGCCCGAGCACATTGGGGTGCCCCGGGTCGGTCACGAAACAGGCGCCGCGATTGTGCAGCATGATCCCGGTCGCCTCGGTGGCGATGCCGACCCCGAAGAGAGAGAACAGGGAGTTGATGAGCGAGACCGCCATGCGGTCGCGATCGACCACGGTCAGATAGACGGTATCGCCGCCGGCGATCGGTGCGTCCGGCAGCGCGATGCGCCGCTGCCGATCGATGCGGCCGGCGAGCGTCGCCGCGAAGCTCTTGTCGATCAAGTCGGAAACGTCGGTTCGCATGAACGCCGGGTCGGCGATATGCGCGTCGCGCAACGAATAGGCGAGCCGCGCCGCTTCAAGCGCGATGTGGAAACGCTCGGGACCGAGCGGATCGAGCGCGGCGAGATCGAAATGCTCGAGAATGTTCAGCATGACCAGCGCGGTGAGGCCTTGCCCGTTGGGCGGAAGCTCGACGATTTCGAGACCGCGATAGTTCGTTGCAATCGGCGTCACGGCTTCGCCGCGGTGCTCGGCGAGATCTTCCATTGCGAGAACGCCGCCGCGCGCCGCCACCGTCGCGACGATGTCCTGGGCGATGCGGCCCTGATAGAACGCGGCGGGCCCGTTCGCCGCAATTGCCTTCAGGGTCTCGGCCAGCGCCGAAAACCGCAGCACCTCGCCGGCCTCCGGGGCGCGGCCCTGGACGAGGAAATGCCGCGCGGCGCCGGCGTCGCGGCGCAGCCGCTCGACGAGCGATGACCAGTCGAACGCGACGCGCGCGGCGACCGGAAATCCCGCTTCGGCGTAACGGATCGCCGGGGCGAGCGCGCGGTCGAGCCCGAAGCGGCCGTGAGCCGCCAGGATCGCGCCCCACGCCTCGATCGCCCCCGGCACCGTGACCGCATGGATCGAGTCGAGGCCGACGCTCGCGGCGCCGCCCAAATTTTCGAGCCGCGTGCGCGCGCCGGTCCGGCCCGATCCGTTGTAGCCCCAGATCGGCGCGCCCGGCTTGGCGATGAGGCAGAAGCAGTCGCCGCCGATCCCGGTCATGTGCGGCTCGACCACCCCGAGCACCGCAACTGCGGCGACCGCCGCGTCCGCCGCATTGCCGCCGGCGCGGAGCACCTCGATGGCCGCCAGGCTGGCGAGGGGGTGCGAGGTTGCGGCCATGCCCTCGCTGGCGATCACCGGCGAGCGGCCGGGGAGATGAAAATCGCGGTGCATTGCGGACTCGATCCGGGCGCGCTACGCGGTCGTTCCCGGGTCCGGTGCCTGCGCTTCGAGCCGCTCGATCGTCCGCCGATGGCGTGCGGCGCGCCCGGAGATCGCCAGCCCTTCGGCAAGATCGACGAGGCAGATCGCGGTGATCACCGCGAAGGTCGAAGTGGCGGCTTCCTTCACCAGCAGGAATTCGGCAAGTGCCCCCAGGAAAACCAGCATCGAGAGCAAGTGGTCCACCATCGGCTTGCCGGCGGCCCGGCTCGCCTTGAGTCCTTCGACGAACAGCAGAAACAGCGCGATCGCGATCACCCCGTCGCCGAAGGTGATCGGCCATTCGGTCTGTGACGGCAACCGCACCGTTGCGACCTTCTCGCTCCACGCCACGCCCGGGGTGAGGAATACGATCATGTTGTAGATGGCGAGCGGAATGATCAGCAGGGGAAAACCAATGAGCAGCACGGAACGGGCCTCCTCGGGCTGGGGCGGACCGGCCTCGGCAAAAACCAATGGAAATGACGAACGCGACCCTCCGTCCCCCGGCCGCGCGCGTCTAGTCTAGCGCGCAGCCCGGCAAGCTTCCAACAGGCGGTTCTCGGAGGCGGACGATTTAGCGCCGGTTCGCTGCCCGTGCCTCGGGACGACCCAGCGGACCGGCAGGTCAGATCTCGGTCTTGGGCTTGAGGACCTGACGGCCCTTGTACATGCCGGTCTTGAGGTCGATGTGGTGCGGACGGCGCAGCTCGCCGGAGTCCTTGTCCTCGACATACGTCGGCTTGCGCAACGCGTCGGCGGAGCGCCGCATGCCGCGCTTCGACGGCGATACTTTGCGTTTCGGCACGGCCATGGGCTGTTCTCCCGGTACAGGCGCCGAGCCGCGAAAAGCCCGGCAGGTTCGGCAAAATCAGGAAGGCGGGCTTATAGAGGATCGACCCATCCGAGGCTAGCCCCGGCAGGGGCCCGGGGCCGGAGCCGGAGGCCGGTAGCCAAGGATCAGGTTTTCGCCAGAATGCCGGGCTGTGATCCCTGATCCTGGCACGGAGCCGAAATGCCGCCTTGGTGCAAATTTTTTTGGCCGAATCGTCGGCGCGCGGCCGTCCCGGGCGCACGCAAAGAGGTCCTGGCCGCCGCGCTTTGTTGCGCGCTGGCGTGCCTCGATAGGGCGGGTGCCGCGCCCGAGCATCCGCTCGATCCGCTCACCGCGGAGGAACTCCTCGTCATCCGGGAGGTGCTGGGAAAGAGCGGACGCTTCTCGCCGGAGACGAAGTTCGCGTGGATCGAGCTCGAGGAGCCGGCGAAAGCCCTGGTCCAAGGCTTCGAGCCCGGCCGTGCGTTGCCGCGGCGGGCGCAACTGGCGGCGCTCGATTTCGGCCGGCACAAGAGCTTCGCCGTCACCATCGATGTCGGAGCGCAGCGCCTCGACGCGGTCGAGGATCTCGGGGCGCTGCAGCCGGGCCTGACCGATTACGATCTCGAGCGCGCGCGCCAGGTCCTCGATTCCGAGCCGAAAATCCGGGACGCGCTGGTGCGGCACGGGATGCAGATCCCCGGCGCGATATCGGATTCGGTCCGCGCGCTCTTTCTCGGCGTGGGCGAGGATCCGACGCTCAGGGGCGAAACCGGCCGGCTCGTTCGCGTGCTGTTCATCTCCGACCAGGATGCGATCAACAATTTCGGGCCGGTCCTGGATTCGGTGATGGCGGTCGTCGACGTTCATGCCGGCCGCGTGGTGCAATTGTACGACGTTCCCGGCGTGCCGAACCGAAAAGTCCCGCACGACGTCTTCGATGCCAAGGTCCGCGGGAGAGCGACGCAGACAAGACCGCTCCCTGCGGTGCAGGCGCAGGGTGCGAATTTCGTCATCGAGGGCAACACGATCCGGTGGGCGAACTGGCAGTTTCGCTTCGGCTTCAGTGGCCGCGAGGGTCTGGTGCTGCATCAGGTCCATTTCGACGACAACGGCAGGCAGCGCTCGATCCTCTATCGCGCCTCGGTCGCCGAGGTGGTCAGCCGCTACGGCGATTCGACGCGTGCCTGGCCGTGGATGGAGTTTCTCGACGAGGGCAATTTCGGTCTGGGCCAGCGTTCGGTGCCGGTGGCGGCCGGCCGCGAAGTGCCGGCGAACGCCGTCACGCTCAGCCCTTTGCTGGCCGATTCCGACGCCCGGGATTTCGGCCGGGTGCTCCACGATCGCATCTATGTCTACGAGCGCGACGGCGGATTGCTGATGTACTACCGGCAGGACGACGCGACCGTTCAGGCGCGCGCGACTGAGCTCGTGGTCGGGTTCCTGGCTTCCGTCGGGAATTATGCCTACGGGCTCAATTGGGTGTTCAAGCAGGACGGCTCGTTTGCCTTCGAGGCGGAGCTTGCCGGCCAGATCCTCACCAAACTGGTTGCCGCCGAGAAATGCCGGTCCTGTGACGCGATGGTGCATGGACCGGGCGCGAACGCCGCTGGCGAAGAATCGCGATCGACGCCGGACGATTTCCACGGCACGATGGTTCACCCGCATGTGGTCGGTGTCGATCACCAGCATTGGTTCAATCTGCGGCTCGATTTCGACGTCGATGGCTCGAACAACGCGGTGATGGAAAACGAGGTGACGCGGGTCGCGGCGTCCGGGCCGGATCCCGACACGCCGTATTTCACCGTCACCCATCGGGTGCTCGGCAAGGCTGTCGAGGCCAGACGCAATGCCGATGACGCCAACGCGCGAAGCTGGACGATCTACAATCCTTCCGCCTCGGGTCCTGCGGGGCGTCCGGCCGGCTATGTCGTCGTGCCGGGCGAGAATGCCGCAACCATCTTCCCGCGCGCGCGCGAACGGGAGCCCGTCGGCTTCACCTTTCACCACTTCTGGGTCACGCCGTATCGCGACGGCGAGTTCTTTGCCGGGGGCCAATATCCCAACCAGGCGCCGGAGCCCTATGCCGACACGCTCTATCATTACGGCGGCGAAGCGAGCATCCGCGATCGCGACATCGTGGTCTGGTATTCGCTCGGGGAGACGCACGTGGTGCGGCCGGAGGACTACCCGCTGATGTCCAACATGAAGCTTTCGGTGCGGTTCGTGCCGGACGGATTCTTTGCCAAGAACCCGGGGCTGGGCCGCGCAGTCGAGGAAGGCAAGTCGCCGTGACAAGGCACGGATGTGATACCAATGCCGTTAGTGCTTTGACTCGTCATGCGCGGGCTTGACCCGCGCATCCACGTGATTTTCCCGCTTTGGCAGCGTTCATGGGTTGCCGGGTCAAGCCCGGCAATGACGACGGAGAGGCCATACTTAGTATGAAACACCGTTTGCTTGACATAT